>QBUM01000153.1 GCA_013180585.1 Candidatus Methanophagaceae archaeon GoMg2 | reverse complement strand
TTATTGACACAGATTAACGCTGATTAACGCAGAAGAAATCAAATCTGTGTAAATCTGAGTCTTAAATAGGTAAAAGTTATACCTTATATACAATGAAAAAATTAGACCCTGTTGCCGTATTGCTGGTAGAGGATGATCCGGGGGATCAGAAACTGGTAAAAGTCTCTTTGAAAAAACAGCGAATTGCAAACGAGCTGTATATTGTGAGTAGTGGAGAAGAGGGGCTGGACTTTTTATACCAGCGAGATAAATGCAGCAGTGGTGTACCCCGCCCAGATCTGATTCTGCTGGATTTGAATATGCCGGGTATGGGGGGCAAAGAATTTCTGCGTCGAATGAAGGAAGACGAGGATTTGAAAACTATTCCCGTGGTTATCCTGACCACGTCGGATTCGGACCAGGACATCCTGGACAGCTACAACCTGCATGCCTGTGGCTATGTGAAGAAACCAGTGGATATGGAAGAATTCCGTGATGTTATAAAAGAGATAGGGGAATATTGGTTTGTAATCTGCAAATTACCACCAAAAGAGGATTAAAAATGGTAGAAGAGATTAAGGAAGGGGCTCCGTGTAGAATCCTCGTCTGTGATGACGACCCGGCATTTCGTAAACTTGTTCGCACCTATTTACTTTCGGGTGCTAATGGGACATACGTATTGAGAGAGGCAGGGCGAGAAGAAGAGATACAGGATGCACTGGATAATGGCAGAATTGACCTGATTCTAATGGACATTCTAATGCCCGAGAAATCAGGGACGGAGTGGCTTATGGAGATTGTCGCGAAGCAGATAGCACCCGTGATCATGCTTACCGGGTATGGCAACGAAGAGCTTGCTGTTCAGTCACTCCATGAAGGAGCTATTGACTACATTCCTAAGGACCACCTCACAAAGGATAGATTACGAGGAACGATAAAAGCAGCGCTTGAAACGTGGAAGCGGATGCAGACGGAGGAGGAACGTGATCGTATGTATAAAGAGCTCGAAGTGAAGAATAAAGAGCTGGAGCGGTTTACCTATACCGTCTCTCACGATCTCAACTCACCGTTACTTACTATTCAGGGATTTATCAGCATACTTCGCGAAGATATAGAACAGAATGAACGCGAGAATATAGAGAGAGACATGATGTACATAGAAAAAGCAGCTACGAAGATGGAAAAACTTCTGAATAACACACTGCAACTCTCTCGTATCGGTCGTGTAGCGAATCCGCCGGAAGATGTACCGTTCGGCGAAATTGTTCAAGAAGCGCAGGAGCAAACTTTCGAGCAGATTAGATCAAGCGGAGTTGAAATCGCCGTGGCGGAAGCATTACCTACTGTTCACGTGGACCGCATGAGAATAGCCGAGGTGCTGGTGAATCTAATAACAAACAGCATAAATTACATGGGTGAACAACCACATCCGAAGATAGAAATAGGCTATCGCAGGGATGGCGAAGAGACCGTGTTCTTCGTGCGTGACAACGGTATAGGGATAGAAAAGAGCCAGCACGAGAAAGTCTTCGACCTTTTCTATACGGTGGACGGCAGTAGCGAGGGAACCGGTGCCGGGCTCGCGATAGTGAAACGGATAATCGAGGTGCATCGAGATCGTATCTGGATAGAATCAGAAAAAGGTAAAGGCTGCACGGTTTGTTTTACGCTCCCTGTCTCCTCAGATTGATTTTTTCCGTGAAAACATATTTATTACGATAAAACAGATGTGAATATAGGTAGATGAGCGAAGTAAAGCACGGGTACATGGACATAGTAGAAGAATTCCCGAATGAGTTACAAAAGCCCGTGCTCCGACTTGCGGATGCTTTGATGGAACGGACAAGGTCGGAGTTCGCAGTCAGGCGAGAAGACTTTGAGGCGCTGAGAAGTGTGATTGCAGAATTAGCTCAGGCTCAGAAACGCACTGAAGAATGTGTCGGCGGCCTGGAACGTGCAATGGAAGAGTTAGCTCAAGCTCAGAAGCGCACTGAGGAACGAGTGAAGGAGTTAGTTCAGGTGCAGAAAAGATTTGAGAAGCATTTTGACATGCAGATTGGTGCTTTGGGCAGCAGATGGGGTATAAAGACAGAAGAGAGCTTTCGCAATGCGGTAGAAGGAATTCTCAGCGAAGATTTTGGGCTGCATGTGGAACGATACGAGACCTACGACAAGCATGGCGAAGCGTTTGGACGCCCTGAGCAGATTGAGATAGACGTACTGATACGAAATGGTAAGACTACTGCAATCGAGATAAAATCGTCAATGAGTAGACGCGATGTTGACGCCTTTGGCAAGAAGGTTGCGTTCTATGAGAAACATCATCAGGTGAAGGTAGATCGGAAGCTTATAATCACGCCTATGTTGGATCCACGAGCACCAGAGCTGGTAAAGGCGCTGGGAATGAAAGTTTACACCTCCTGTTATGAGTGGGGCGATGAAGAAGAGGAGAGAAGGGAGAAAGGAGAGGGAAGATGAGAGAGAGGAGAATAGAGAGATTACAAAAAGCCCACAAGGTATTGAGTAATTAGGCATAGCAGTACTATTGGTATCCATTCGCCATCCACCAGTAGGTCCATTGACTTACCTATTTTTAGTCCTTCTTTACAGAAATGAAGGATGTACCAGTATCCGTATGCGATGGCAAAGATTAAAACGAAGAGATATTGGTGGAAATAACCTGCGAGATAAGAGAATGCGAGCCAGGGTATGAATGTTGAGTTGAGAATAAGAAGAAGGTTTTTTGCTTTTCGTCTGCCAAATACCACGGGGATTGTTTCCACTCCGCTTATTCTGTCGCCTTCGATGTCGCGAATGTCGAACGAAACTGCATTTATGAAAATCTTGGTAAAGACAAAATAAAAAAGTAATAATATTGTTAGAGAAGTTCCATGCAGAAAAATTGCAGAAAGAAATATTGCTTCCACAGTCCAACTAAGGGTAACAATAAAATTCTTCATAAACACAATGTCTTTTAATCTTGAGAGGCCGAATACCGATAATATTTTTGTGCTATAAATCAGTCCGATAAAAAAGGGGAAGAGTAAAATAGGCACAGACAGGATGTTTGTTGATATTCCAAGCAATAAAGCAAATATATATGCGATAATAGAAAAACACAGTATAACCTTTTCTTTCCCGATTACATATTCAGCTCTTTCTGGAGCATTAACCAAATCTTCTGCTATATCTGTCAGTTTATTTAGATTATAAATACTAAAAGTAAGGAAAAAAGCAGCTAAAAGAATATATAAATTTAAAGCTAATCCTAATAACAAAAAGCAAAAGTATATAAGTAAGAGGTTAATTATCCCTATGAAAATAGAGCTTACTATTAAAAAAGATACAAGAGTTCTAAACTTGTCAATTGTTGCACTCAGCCAAAACGGGGGAAAAAATATTTTCCGTTCGAAAAGGCTAATCCAACCTTCTTCCATTTTAAAATCTTATATCTTACACTTCTCCGCCATTCCACGATGATATTCAAATAATTCATATCCCCATTCGATTGCTCTTTTGTCGTAGCTAAGTATATCCCTGTTATAGTCATAGGACCCATTAACATGATATAATCCCAGGGAAAGGAATTTATCAGTTACAGTAAAACCCATTTTCAGTGGTTTTTTCCCGATATATATAACAAGAGTTCCACTTTGGCGGAGTTCAGCACTTGGTGCTTCAATCACCTTCTCTAATACTTCCTCTGTTAATACAAGCTGTACATCGATTCCGCTCCTCAACAATTCTTCATAAACCTTTGGGTGATGTGGATCAAAGATGGAAGAGATACCTCTTACTTTCGTTACGGTCTTAAGAAGTTCTATATATGTAGAATGAACTTTAAAAATGTCAAGGGATGTGTCTTCCATAAGAGTACTATTGTTCAACCACCCAATCTTCTCCATCAAATGCGGCGGAATCCCACTGAGATCATGCGTAAGCCAGAACTCCTCATGCTTCTGCAACACGTCAATTGCATCAACAAAATCCACTATTTTTAACGCTATAATCTCCCCGATTTTTGTCAATCCGTAGTTTCTTTTTTCATCCTCAATGATGAGTTTATTCTTTTCAAGGTCCCTTAATGCGTGTATAGCGGTAGTAGAACTTACTTCCAGTGTTTTTCGTAATTCGCTTAGCCCCTTTTTTCCATCCATCAAAGTGACAAGGATTTTTCTTCGCAGTTCAGAGCAAACGGCGAGACGAATCCTATCTTGAATATTCAGTTGCTTCTTTTCCCCTTCCGCGGTTGTCATCGCTATTGCCCTTCTCGTATCTACTGTGGTATCCTCATTATCTATAATGGTTGCCATATAGTACCATATTTCGTAAATAATGGTTATATAGTTAACGGGAAGAAATATTGCTCATTTAAAGCAATATTGCTTTGATAGAAAAGCTTATATAGCACCTCAACAGAATTGTGTGTTAAGTTCTAAAATGGAATCACGATACTTAAAAGCTGAGGAAAAGGAAGGCAAAGATTCAAAAGTGCAAATCATGCCTAAGACCATTTTATTGGTTGAGGATGATGACATGCATGCTGAGCTAATACTCAATGCCTTTCAGGAGAGTAAATCGGACTGGATAATCCATCGTGTTATAACTATAAAAGAAGCGACAAAAAGGCTGAAAGAGATAGAAGATAAGCAGCCTTTTGTCGTCGTTACCGATTACCGCTTGCCTGATGGCACGGGATTAGACCTTGCAGGAGGAGCGAAGAGCCCTGAAGAGCTGGGCTTCCCTCTTATCCTCCTGACGGGTCACGGCTCTGAAGATTTAGCAGTTCGTTCCCTCAAGTCAGGTGCCATGGATTACGTAGCGAAGCAAGCTGAGTGGCTACAAAAGCTGCCCTGGACTGTCGAGCGCGTGCTTCGTGAATGGGAAACCATCATCGAGCGTAAGCGAGCGGAGGAGGGTATTCGGGAAAAACAGAGAATCATAGACGCCTTAATCCAAAATTCCGCGGTGGCTACCTTTGCCATAGACTCAGGACATAAAGTTATTTACTGGAATAACGCTTGCGAAGTGCTTACTGGCATACCAGCACGGGAGATGATAGGTACTGACCATCACTGGAATGCTTTTTATGACCATAAGCGTCCCTGTGTTGCGGATATAGTCATTGATGGTGATTTTGGAGATATACACACTTTTTATGAAAAATGCATCAGATCTAACCTTGTACCAGAGGGTATATGCGCCGAAGGCTGGTATCCCAACTTGGGCGGCAAAAAGCGGTATATCTGTTTTGACGCGGTACCTATCTACAATACCAAAGGGGAGCGGATAGCATCCATCGAGACATTGCATGACATCACCGAGCAAAAGACAACGGAGGAGGAATTGGAACGTTTGCTCAAAGAGCTTAAAGCAAAGAACGCCGAGATGGAGAGGTTCACATACACCGTCTCTCACGACCTCAGATCGCCTCTTCTTACTATTCAGGGTTTTGCTACGATACTTAGAGAAGATTTGGAACAGGAAGAAAGGGCGAATGTGGAAAGCGATTTGAATTATATAGAAGAGGGAGCAAAAAAGATGGAACTCCTGTTGAATGACACGCTGCAACTCTCTCGCATCGGTCGTGTAGCGAATCCGCCGGTAGATGTGCCGTTCGGAGAAATTGTTCAAGAAGCGCTGCTGCAAATTGCCGAGCAGGTTAAATCAAGCGGGGTTGAAATCTGCGTAGCTGATGCACTGCCTACTGTTCACGTGGATCGCATGAGAATAGCCGAGGTGCTTGTGAATCTAATAACAAACAGTATAAAGTACAGGGGTGAACAACCACACCCGAAGATAGAAATTGGTTATCGCGTGGATGGCGAAGAGGCCGTATTCTTTGTGAAGGATACTGGTATTGGGATAGATAAGAGCCAGCACGAGAAGGTCTTCGCACTTTTCTATAAGCTGGACGGTAGTAGCGAGGGAACGGGCGCAGGGCTCGCCATTGTGAAACGGATAGTCGAGGTGCATGAAGGTCGCATCTGGATAGAATCGGAAGAGGGTAAAGGATGCACGGTTTGTTTTACGGTGCCTGTTTGCTCTTAGGGGGCACTGCTGAATTTTCCAGTGAAATCATTATATCCTCAAGTTTTACCGCGGAGTGCGCGGAGAACGCAGAGGTATCAGAAAACTCAAACGTGGATTGGAACGTTCTTAAATTCTGCGCCCTCGGTAATCTCCACGGTGATAAATCGCTGGGTTTTTAGACAATGGATTTGCTAATCACATGATTAGCCAACACTTTTTCTTTTTTTACAAAAAGAAAACCTGTGCTAAAAGAAAAACAAATGTGCTTTTTAGTTTAGTCATACAAACACAAAGATTGCGGCGTGCATTTATATAATGATAGAAAGCTTTAAATAGCTACTGTTACAACTGAAGTACTGGCAGTGGTATTAAGAGGGAAGAAGGGGGAAGAGAAAAACGGCACGTAAAATGAAAGGAGCGGTAATTGCAGCTATAATATTGGCCGCTTTTGTAGGCGCGGCATTCGCGACGACATTAACCGCAACGCCCAACCAGATAGGGATAGGGGAATTCGTTATCACAGAAGGAAGTGAATTTGAAGCTAATGTAGCAGTAACACCAACAACAGCAACAATTTACGAGGCCGTCCCACAATTCAAAATCGGGAGAATAAATAATAATGTGGCTTTCGGTCCAAGCAGAAGCAAATTTTTTAGTCCCGAAACCAATAATGGAGCCGCTTCTTACGACGTTAATCTTACCGTTGACGACGAAACGAAGACTACTGATGTCGGAGTGAACGCTATCTATATTTTAACGGTGACAAACACCGGTAACGCTACTGATTCTTTCAATCTTACGTGCACAAATCCAGATAGCGCAAGCGTGGTGGAGTTGAACAAGACACAAGTGACGTTAAGCGCATCTGCTACTGAAACTGTTTCGCTCAATGTTACTAACGCAACTGTAGGGATAGGAACGTTCCGGGTAAACGTAACTGCTACTTCACATGGCGAATCAAATAAAACTGACTACATCAATACAACGACAACAATTGCAATTTACGGCGTTAATCTTACCGTTGACAACGAAACGAAGACTACTGATGTCGTTGAGAACGCTACCTATTTCCTGACGGTGACAAACACCGGGAACGCTGATGATTCTTTCAATCTTACGTACACAAATCCTGATATCGCAAGCGTGGTGGTGTTGAACAAGTCACAAGTGACGCTAAGCGCATCGGCGACTGAGACTGTTTCGCTCAATGTTGGTAACGCTACGGTAGGGACTTTCCGGGTAAACGTAACTGCAAGTTCGCTGAGCGACACAAGCAAGTCTGACTTTGTTAACACTACAACAACTGTGGATGAGATACTCTACGGTGTTAATCTTACCGTTAACAACGAAACGAAGACTACTGATGTCGGCGAGAACGCCACCTATATCCTGACGGTAACAAACACCGGTAACGCTGGTGATTCTTTCAATCTTACTTTCACAAATCCTGATAACGCAAGCATCGTGGCGTTGAACAAGTCACAAGTGACGTTAATTCCATCGGCGACTGAGACTGTTTCGCTCAATGTTGGTAACGCTACGGTAGGGACGTTCCGGGTAAATGTAACTGCTACTTCGCTGAACGACTCAAATAAGGTTGACTACGTCAACACAACGACAATAGTTGTGCCGGTAGCCGTTTACGGTGTAGACTTAACCGTTGACGGAGAAGCTAAGACAACCGTTGAAGGCGAGAACGCAAACTACATTTTAACAGTGAAT
>QBUM01000154.1 GCA_013180585.1 Candidatus Methanophagaceae archaeon GoMg2 | reverse complement strand
TGTGAGGGCGTATTCGCCGGAAGCGTCTCGTAAAAGAAGTGCAGAGGTTTATGTGATAGGAAAAGGGTTTCGTGAATCAGTAAAAAAATAGAAGAAAGCTTTACCAAAGAAACATTATACTGCAATGAAGAAAACGAAGGTGTTGTATTGTATTGTCGTATTAGCGATTTTGACGGGTGCGATGTCTGTTGCAGTCTTTGGAATGAATAGTATTAAAAACGCAACTGAAGCATCAAATCGTTCGAATGAAACTTGTTGAACAAAACCCCTATGTTTGAATTTTCTGAAAGCCCATTCCAACTTGCGAGAAATGGTCATCTTCTGTAATAATATCGGTGGTTCCTATCTCCGCCATGACTACCATTGTAGTCAAATCGGTAAAGGAGATCCGCGGCTTGTCCTTAAACTTCATTCTCAATCCTTTTGCTTTCTCGAATCGCTCCGCCGTAATACGCTCTAAACGGAGGTACCCCTCTTTAATAGCAAGGTCTATTACCTCAAGCGAGTCTTTAGCTTCTTTGAAAGGAACACGTCGGAAAAGAAGTGTAAAAGTTTCATCCAGGACATAATCTGTAGTGTAACTTACACCTTTTTGGTCCTTCCATGACAAATAAAAGTTCGTAAGCACTATATGCCTTGGCTCACGCTTATTTCCCAGGATAATCCAACCCCAGGTGTCAATGAAAAGTTTCAATCTTCCTCACCGTAGAGTATTTCGTCAATCTTGTGGGCAAAGGGTTCAACTGATACCCCACCTATGTATTTCAGAATCGGGTCTTTTTTAGGGTCTAATTCTAATTCTTCCGCCTTTTCTTCTCGCTTCTCTCTTGCCAAAAGATAGCCCACAAAATCAAATACTTCTACGAGTTTATCTTCGGAAAGGCGCCCTAATGCTTCCTTGACCACATCTTCTAATACCTGCCTTTTATGCAAAACATTTTTCATCTATCTTCTACCCCCTCAAATACGTGTTTAGCGTTTTTTCCTTATTTGCCGTTGTCACTATCTAAACAGAGTGTTTTAGCACTTTATAAAGTTGTTGATTGAAAACCTTTCTTTCAAAAAGAAATATTTAGCTTTACCAAAGAAATATTATCCAGGATAAAAAGTTTAGGGAAAAGGGAGATAAGAGAAGTGCTGGTTTTTATTGATTTTATTCAAGGAAAGAAGGGGGCAGTGTCTTTCATTCGCTACATAAAAGGGAAGGCGGACCGGGAGATTTCCCTTGCCCAAGTTCGGCAGGAGTTATCTTCAATTAAGGGTAATCTCTCGGAGATAATTTCCAGGCAACGTGAAGAGGGTGGATAAAGACCACTTTTTGCTAGATAATTCGATTGAAAGGGTTTTTAAGTAATCCCCCCTGAGGAAAGCGGAAGAATCCCGGGATGTTGAAACCAAATTGCAGTCCAGAAATAGAGGCTTTACATCTCATTTGTTAGCAACGAAAGCATTAAATGTTATATTTATTAGAACGATTAATAATATACTCAAGGGTGTGAAAATGAGTGCCAGGACCTTATCTTTATCGGAAGTGGTATATGCAAGGTTGGACGCAGAAAGAAAAGAAGGGGAAAGTTTCAACGATGTCATCACGCGGTTAACCGATAAGAAAACGCTGACGAGTATAGTTGGATTCTTAAAAGAAGAGGGTGCTGAAGAGATGTGGCAAGTTATCGAGGCGATGCGAGAAAAGAGCAGAGGTAGAATGTTGAGGTTAACAGAAGAATGATAGACCCAGAAGATGCTATGATTGCCGGGATTGCTTTGATTAATAATGAGACCGTTCTCAATAAAATTTCGAACACTTCTCTCGTATACGTGATCTGAAAATCGAGACTTATTGAAAATCCTATAATAATCGTTGATGGATAAAAGCGAAGATAATGGTTTGATATAGGTACTCAGGCGGAAATCGCTGTTGAACAGTTCACGAAGACAAGGCATAGTGTTTCGATAGTAAATACGCCAGAGACAGTAACACTGCAAAAAATCGGAAGTTTTAAGTATGTGGTTTACATTGTGATTTTCGGTTTGCCTTAATGGCAAAGGGTAAGGGAGAGATAAGAAAGAAGATGGTGTTAAAAGTGGAGAAGGTGTTGAGTTGTATTGTCGTATTTGTGATTTTGATGAGTGTGGTGCCGGGAACGGTTTTTGCGGTGGATAGCGTGGCGAGTTGGGATTCCGGTAACGATATTATTTTACCCGATATTTCAAACGATACACGTGAAAATGTAAGTGTAACATCCTGTGATGTATATGTTGCAATAGATGATGACACCTGTGTTGGATACGAGGTATACATAGATGGTGTGTATCAATTCACGGAGGGACAAGGCACGACTCCAGATGGTTTCTGCTCGTTTTCTGTAACTGCGGGAACTCATACACTCGAGATACGCAAGGATGGATGCTCAGCAACAAAGACTTATAATTTCCTGTGCGGTGTTAGCTATACATGGGTCAGCATGCCCGATTACTGGTGCGAGTGCGGCGGTAGTGATTGTGATAATCCACCAACGGCTAATTTTGATAAATCCACGTATTACGAAGGAGATACCGTTCAAATCACAGTTTCAACATCTCTTAGTTCGGTCTATTACGAAATCAAAGACTGTTCCGGTACGGTTCAGAAAACAGGCTATACAAGTGGCGGGACAATTTCATACACCATACCCGATGGTTCAACATCATCATGCTGTTACTGGACGATATGTTTTTACTGGGATGAAGGGGGTGGTCCTATTGGACCAGTAGGAGCTGCAGGTAATATTAATGTTGAGTCTTATCAATGCTCCAAGTGCTACAATTTTTATGTGTGTCCCGGCTCCTGCGATGCGTATATCGTGATAGAAGATAAAGTCTGCTTTGGATACGATGTATACGTAGATGGTGTGCGTCAATTCACGGAGGGTCATGGAGGAACTCCAGACGGATACTGTTCGTTTACTGTGAGTGAAGGATACCACACCATCAAGATACAGAAGGATGGCTGTTCTGAAATTGTTTTCAGCTATCAATATTTCCAGTGTAACGGTCAATACAAAAAGATTTTACAGACTTACTGGTGCGACTGCAACAAGCCAGACCTTATCATTCAAGACATCTCCGTGGATCCCTATAGCCCACAAAAAGGCGCTACGGTAACTTTCACAGTAAAGATAAAGAATCAAGGTTCTGGGTCTGCAGGCAGTTCCACAGTCAAATATTATATTGATGGCTCTTACGTTGCCTCTGATTCTGTACCTTCGCTATCTGCGGGTTCAACTTCTACGCAAACGTTCACATGGACTGCCGACACATGCGGGAATGTTCAGGTGAAGGCAGTGGCAGACGCAAACAATGCAGTTTCCGAGAGCAACGAAGGGAACAACTATAAAACTAAAACCGTGAGTGTTATCTGTGATAAGCCTGATTTGATTGTAACCTCTATAATCTTCAATCCAAATCCCGCTAACAAAGATGATAATGTTATAGTTTCTGTTACAGTGACGAATCAAGGAACAGGAGATGCAGGACCCCATTACGAATTCTTAGGCTATCCCGATCGTTATACACTATTGAAGGAGTGGTATTGCTCTGGACTCAATGCCGGCGCTTCAAAGACATTTACACACACCTTGGAGGATGTTCAACATTCAGATACTTATGAGGCATGTGCTGATTGGGGGCAGGTGGTTCAAGAGAGTAACGAAAATAACAATTGTTTAACTGCCTATTTAGAGGTTAAGGAAAGTGAACAAAAACCAGACCTTGTTATCCAAGACATCTCTTGGAGTCCAAGCAGCCCCGAACAGGGTGATACGATTACATTCACAGTAAAGATAAAGAATCAAGGGACAGGCTCTGCTGAAAGTTCAACGGTCAAATACTATATTGATAGCTCCTATGTTGCCTCTGATTCTGTGTCAACGCTGTCTGCGGGTTCAATCTCTACCCAGACGTTCACGTGGTCGGCGAACAAATGCGGAGATGTTCAGGTGAAGGCTGTGACTGATGCGACTAACGTTGTGTCGGAGAGTAATGAATGGAATAACGAGCGAACAGAAACAGTAAAAGTCGATTGTGTATACGAAGTCAAATTTAGAGGAAAAGTGCTTGTCAATAGACCTATTATTTCTTTTTATTCCATTGACATTAAAATTGACGAAATTTTTAATGATCCAACAGGAAAGCTAAAAGTTGGTGATGTTGTAACTGCATGGAGCCACAGAGACAGCCCAGCACAAATAGAAGACCCTGTGGTGGGAGATATAGTAAAAGTTTTTGGGAACTACTTTGGGCACGATGTTAGAGCAGGCGTAGAGAGTGATTACATAGATTTAGAGACAGCCGATCATTATTTGAAGCAAGAAAAGAAACCAGACTTCATCATTCAAGACATCTCATGGGACAAAAGCAGTCCCAAAGAGGGAGATACAATTACATTCACAGTGAAGATAAAGAATCAAGGAGATGGCAATGCAGGAACTTCCACGGTTAAATATTATATTGATGACTTTTATGTTGCCTCTGATTCCGTACCTTCACTCTCAGCAGGTTCCACTTCTACACAAACTTTCACATGGACTACAAACAAATGCGGAAACGTTCAGGTAAAGGCGGTTGCAGATGCAACTAATGCTGTGTCGGAGAGTAATGAAGGGAATAATGAAAAAACTAAAACTATGAGTGTTGCTTGCCCACGGGATTTAAAAATTGTAGACATAAGCACATCTCGAGATTTTCCTGAGCTTGGGGAACGACTTTTGGTGGACGTTATCGTAGAGAATATAGGGACTACAGCTATCGATATTAACACTAAATTTAATTTGGATGTTTCATTTGTGGATAAAGTTTCAGTACCAAGAATACATACAGGGGACGCACAACGTAACGGGGAATATACATTTGATATAACTAAAAAAAACGACTTTAACACGAATTTAGCACCTGGAGATTCAAAAAAGTATACTTTTTTCTGGGACAAAATTCCAGATGATTTTGCCTATCAATTAATATTAGCTAATACTATACGTGCTCATTTATATACAGATGATTATACGTTAGATCAAATCTACGAAGAAACCATTCTTATGACTTTAAATTCCAAATCGCAATTGAGATGTCTAGCCATGTCAATAGCAATTAAATTTCCACTAACTGCACCTTATATTGCAGCTACAGAAAAGGGTATATCAGCAACAGAAGATTTTGTAAATTTATTTGATGCTTTGGATAATAATGAATATAATAAAGCGGCAAAATCGTTTTCTGATTTATTAAAAATGATGATTGAACAGGCTATCGATGATCCTCTTACAGAACTTATAAATATGATTAAGATGATATTAGAATACGGTACATGCTTTGTTGAAAATGTAATATTCTTATGGAGTTGTATTGGGCATATTCGGGAATGGTGTCCTGATTACAGAGCAACCGTATTTGCTTCTGAGTGCCCAGTAGACATTATAGTTACAAATGAGCAAGGACAAAAAATAGGGTATTCACAAGGTCAAACTATAAACGAAATAGAGAATGCCGATATTTTTGTGAAAGAAGATAACAAGTATATTATAATTTTTGATGATGGTGATTTTGATGTTGAATTAACAAGCACGGGTGAAGGAGAGGCAGATATTTACGTAGGGCTCTCAAATCAAGAGGGAATTTTTGAATATGCAGATATTCCAATTTCTCAGGATACCAAAGCAAAGATAAATATTAACGAAAATAATCCCAATAGCGTAATGAGCATAGATTATGACGGTAATGGTGTGATAGATGCAGAGAAGACTCCTAATGTGAAAAAGACACCAGGTGAAACGATAACCATCGAAGTCGAATCATCAACCAAAACGTTGTATGTCGGTAATACGCAGCAGTTCACGGCAACCGTGAAGAATCCAAATGGCGGTCCAATGCCCGGGATCATTATTGAATGGACAAGTAGTAACACCACGGTTGGAACCGTAAGTCCTATATCTACAACCACAGGTTCAGATGGAAAAGCAACTACGGTATTCACGGCTGCATCCACCGGTACAATTACGGTAAAAGCTGCGTGTGACGACGTAAGTGGAATGGCAAGTGTGACAGTGCAACAGACATCATTTTTTGATACACAACAATCTGAAAATCCCTACCTGAGCATCTCAGGCACGCACACCGGCACAATCAAGCCGATCCAAACCATAGAGGTGCAAAAACTTTACACCTATCCCTGCGCAGGCACGGGCGGGCACACGGAATCCGTGCGGATTTACAGAAATGACTTAGACGAGAGTGCGTCTTGGATCGGTTATGCAGAAGATTGGGATACATTAACCTTTGATTCGTCTTTCACCTTAGAAGCCGGTAAAACCTACAACTATGAAATAATAACCGGCTCGTACCCGCAGATACATCATACCGATAATCTATCAACACCCGCTGGATTCATAACCTGCTCAGAGTTCAGAGATGTAAACGGGAAAAGATATAGCAATTGGATTCCCGCGATTAAATTAACGTGACATAAGCAAAAAGGAGGTTAAATATGCAAGTATTGGGGACTAAACAAAAACTTGAAGAAATAATTAGTGTACTTCCAGAAAGTAAGTTGAAGGCAGTAATTGACTTTGCCTGCTATTTAAGAGATAGAGAAGAAGCGGAAGAACTTTTTAGAATGCAAACGGGATCAAAAGCATATTTGGATTGGCTGAGTCCAGAAAACGACATTTACGACGAGGTCTTTAAAGATGAAATTGAATAGATGTAATGTTGTCCTCTGCAAAGTTCCAATGCCTTCAGAGGAATTAAGGAAGTTCAAACTGAGACCTGGCTTAATTGTCTCAAAAGATAAAAACAACAAAAGGCTCGATGATGTAATTATAGCTATTTGCACATCTAAGATTTCGAGAAGTCATGAAGCAACACAATATCTTATTGACGGGGATGAGATTGCTCATGCAGGAATAAAAGTTGCTTCGGTTGTTAAATGTGAGTCTTTATTAACCATAAACAAGTCAATGATCATCAAAGTCCTTGGGATACTTTCTGAAAAAGGGATTCGTAAAGTTAATGAGTGTCTAAAGGACGCTCTTGAATTAAAATAATAGTTTTTGATTTAGATTTAGACCAAAAGGATGTTTAAATAATATGTGAATGACGATTGGATACCGGCTATCAGGCTATCCGTTTAGAAATACTTTATCCGTAGTAACCTCTAATAATTTAGCACTAACGGCAAGAAAAAGCAAAATATAGACAAAAGCTATTAATTCCCGGAGGATTAGTTTTTATCCCCCCTCTTGTATTTTTGTGCTTGCACAGCGGCTAAAAGAAAACAAAGGACTGCAGAAATGTTAGAAGGAAAGTTTGATGACCGAGTGCTCGCGAAGAGTGTCCGAACACTGAACAAACACTTGCCTGTTGAAAGGAAGACACTTTCGGTGCTACTAAAAGAAGAAAAACCGGGTGTTCGGTGCGGGGACAATACAATCCAGCGTATAAGACGCGAAGAACTGGCTAAAATAGCGAGTCTTATAGCCGAAGCGGATTATGGTAAATTACGACTGCCCATATACATAGAACTGACGTCCGATTATGGCAGAGGCTTGTCGCGGGTCTATGGAAGGTTAGAGTGTGAGGTAGCGAATAAGATATTGAGGCAAGAGAAGGAGGAACCTGCAGCAGAAGAGAAAGCAGTTGACGAAATTTTGTATCCTCTCCATATTGATTGGGAATGGACTGAAGATATACTATACGTCTCAGTTATCCCGAGGTAGAACA
>QBUM01000155.1 GCA_013180585.1 Candidatus Methanophagaceae archaeon GoMg2 | reverse complement strand
TTTTCATAGAGGATGCAAAGAGGTAATTTGGAAAAAAACGGGAGACCTGAGTGTAGAATGAGTGGGACCTATCCTCTTTGGATTGACATTGTGGCTTCTGAATGTGAAAAAATCCGATTCTTGTTCGATGTTTGACGAAAATCGGCAGTGTATGAAGGGGGTGATTAGCAACAACAAAAATCAGCAGTTTTAATGGGGCATTCAAATTACTTTTTACCTGCTGCGTGGAATAAAAGTGTTAGCTACTGAAAGGAAAGGTGTATCAAAAAGTTTCGCGGACGGAGGTCGAAAGACCTCCTCCTACTCTGCGACTTTATTTATACCATGAAATCGTTAATATAAATTAAAGAGGGAGGCAGAAACAAGATGACCCATATCGAAATAAATCCAAAAATCTTATGTGGGAAGCCTGTGATAAAAGGAACGAGAATACCCGTATATCTGATATTAGAGCTCTTAGCTGCTGGATATGACTTCGGTAGGATAATGGAAGCCTATCCAGACTTGAATAGAGCGGACATAGAAGCGGCGATAGAGTACGCTTCGGGAGTCGTTAAGGGTGAAGAAAATTTACCGTTAGAGGTCGAAGCATGAAATTCGTTGTGGATGAGAATATATCTCACCGCAGCATCAAGTTTTTGAATGAGCTGGGCTAGAAAGGCGTTCCAGAACATCTAAAAGGGTCTGATGACGAGACCATTGTAAATCGGGCAATTGATGAAGACCGATTTGTGATTACTTTAGACCTTGATTTCGGTCGGATTTACTATTTTTCCCTGAGAGAAGAAGTTGGAATAATTGTTTTATGAATCCGTCTGCCGACCGTTGAACGAGTCAATCTGATGCTCGAAAAATTTTTAAAAACGGCAAACTTGGAAGAGTTAGGCAAGTGTTTAATTGTATTAGATGAAAAGAAGTTTAGAGTGAGACGATGAGATTTAAAGTGACAAAAAGATTAAAAGAAGTGGAAAAAGTACTATGCAGCAAAGGGGATGCCCCGCAGTTTATTCCGATGGTGGGAAGGTTGGGACTCAAAACCCAAACCTAATCCTTAATCCGTATCCCTATTACTCCAGAACTCTGCATATACAGGATAATGGTCTGATACTGCAGTCGTCTCCTCCTCGGTCAATCCATATTCCAGATCATACCGGAAAACGCCAGATTCACCACAAAAATCAGCAACCGAAGAATTCGTGATTATTATACGGTCATAGGTGCAATTAGTGTTTTTCGTGGTCGTATCAACGCTGTTGTTTATGCACCAATAATAATTGCTCAGCGTAGAATCAGAATCTTCATTGAAATACGAGCAGTCGGCATTCAAGTCGCCCAAAACAATAAAGTCCTGCTTTTCGGGATACGTGCTCTGTGCATCCGCAACCACGTCGCCAAGCGCGTTTATCTCTTCTGTTGCCTCATCGGGATCGGTATGGATGGTAATAAGCGTAAAATCGAAGTTACCCTCGCGTGCTTTGAACGAAGCGATATACGGCTCTCTGTGGAACGGGTCAGTACCTCTGGGCTCCTGATATGTATGAGCTGTGCCGATCTGTTCAACAGTCCGTGTGTTGTAAATGTAAGCGTACTGTTCTTTACTGATCGTGCGTCCCAACCGGTCACTCACTATATAAGCGTACGGTGTGCCGTCGGAATTCACGGTATCGAGCAGTGCCGGTAGTGCTGTTTGTGATTTATCTCTGATTTCTTGTACCGCAACGACATCATAGGTACGAATGATTTTACCAAGCACAACCATGACTTCAGGCTTTGACGCTTTGCTTTTTCCGTATACCTGTATGTTGAACGCACCAATCCGAAGTGTTTCCTCCTCAGCCGTGACATTAGTAACGTTTGAAATAGGTGGTTGTGACGGAGTGGGAGTCAGTTCTGGCGCAGGAGTTTCCACGGGAGCGATTGGCTCTGGCGTGGGTGCAGGAGTTTCTTCTTCAATGCACCCAGCAAACATCACCACCACTACAACCGCTACGATTGCCATCAAATTTACGACGAGTCTTTTTTTCATATCCTAAATGATTTGATGTTCGATTGATACCCTATATACTTCTGCATATAAAAAAAATCCGTGTTTATTTATCCGGACTTTTGCATTGTTTCATCGTTTTTCAAAAAACTAAAACAGTACAAATACTAAAAATTCATCCAGAGTCTTGTTCTTACCGTTTTTAGCTTTGTGCTCACAGCTACTCTTCTCGTCTATTATGTGTATTACAGTATGACCACATTGTTTAAGCGTATCTGCTATAAATCGGCGATGACACTGGGAGAAGAGAAGTTCAGCGCACATGATTGCCACTCTTTTCGATGATGCGAGCGCTTCAACGTAACGCAAACCCCTCTTAAAATCTTCTGTTTCCATATATCTCTTGTAGCCGCCTTTTCGATAGCCGCCGAGTTCTGTAACGTGATAATATTCTATACCGTTGCGATCCAAACTCGCTTCCAGGTTCTCCAGCTTGAAGTGCTTGTATTTAGACGAGGGGAATCGTCTCACATCCACTATTGCGTCTATCTGGTATGTTTTGAGTAAGCTCAAGAACTCTTCTAAACTCCTTTTACTTGTCCCAATAGTCCATAATTTCAATGGTGTTACCTCTTATCTCGCTTCGCAGTGCATCACTGTGGTGATATTATGAGCGGGATAAGCAAAAAAATAAATAATGCTCCGGTCGGGATTTGAACCCGAGTCCTCGGCTCGAAAGGCCGAAATGATTGGCCGAGCTACACTACCGGAGCAACACTCAAGTGCTAAAGAAAGATAAGCCCTTACCGGGCTTGAATACTCATGTGCTAAGAAAGGTAAAAAATCCTTTCTTACCGCTTTCTTCTCGAAGAAGTATCCGCTTTAGCCGAACAGCGAAGCTAAACCTTCCATACTGCTCTCTTCTGATTTCGCCTCTTCCTTCTCTTCTTTCTTCTTCTCTTTCTTGCCTGCTTTTTCCTCCTCCGGTGCTCCAGGCGCTTCTGTCGGTGCTGGTGGTGCTACTGGTGCAGGAGCGTAAGCAGGCTGGGCTTGAGTCATCGCTTCATCTATATTGACATCACTAAGCGCGGATATTAGTCCTTTTATTTTACCCGTATCTGCTTCAATCCCCGCAGCTTTCATTATCGCACCTATACCATCCTCTGTAATTTCCTTGCCCGAGTCATGCAGGAGCAATGCGGCATATACATATTCCATCTCTTCTCACCTCTTTCTCTTTCCTTTTACTTTATACTCTATCTTACTATATAAAATAAAAAAGGATACGAATATTATAAGAATATTAGTAGGTAGTTGTAGACTATGAATATGAAAATTACGATGGTAATCCCTTCGTATTGGGCAAGAGAAAGTAAAACGGGCTGGAAAGAGGGCGATGGCATTTATGACCACCCAACACCTTTAGATGAAGAAGGCACTTTACACCGAGCGATACAAAGTATAAAGGTTCTGGCGGACAAAGAATTTCAATTAGTGATAATTGCTGTTTCCTCGGCTGTGGATATAGAATCTAAGGTAGAAGAAAAAGTTGCCAGTATCATAAAGTCATCAAATCCTGGCGTAGAAGTATTGCTCTTCGGTGCTTCTCATCTTAGGCAGATACACGAGTTGTTGGTTAGCGAGAGCAAAAATGAGGACACTGACCTGCTTCAGCTCCGGGGCTACTCCAACGTTCGAAATCTTTGCATGTTCGTTCCTCATATCTTAGGTTCTGATGCGGCAGTGCTTATTGACGATGACGAGGTGTTCGAAGACCCGGAATTCATGACGAAAGCGCGAGAATTCATCGGAAGAGACTCAGAGGGAAAAGCGATTAACGCGGTTGCCGGCTATTATCTACAGCCAGATGGCGACTATCACGTTAAGAAACCTTCTCGTCCCTGGATGAAATATTGGGACCAATATGACCGCATGAACGAAGCTTTTGACAACGTTATTGGGACAGAACCACGCTTGAAAGATACGCCGTTCGTATTCGGTGGGAATATGGTCGTGCATCGGAATCTTTTTACAGTTGTGCCTTTTGACCCTGATGTTCCACGGGGCGAGGACATAGACTTCCTGATAAATGCGAAGATGTTTGGTTATTCCTTTTTCCTGGATAATCAGCTCTCTATCAAGCATTTACCGCCGCCAAAGACGCATCCTATTTGGAGAAGCTTGCGGGAGGATTTATATCGTTTTATATACGAACGTGCGAAGATAGATAGCCAAAAAGAGGTAACTGGAATGACAAGAGTTTATCCCGATGAGTTCGACTCTTATCCCGGCTGTTTTCTGAAACCAGACCTTGAATCGAAGATAGAAAACGCAAGCAAACTGTTGTCCGAGGAGTATCTCGCACAGGGTGACAGCGAAGCCAGCGAAGAAGCTTTGAAAAACATCACCCTTGCCAGAACCGATGCAGTGCCGAAATTCAATCCATTTCAAAAACTGTGCGCGTTGCAAAGACGGTGGCAGGTAATGATGTCGTTTACGGCTCAAGAACGAATTCGTTCTCGGATAAGCGATATTATCAGTAAAGAGGCGAAATGAACATGAACATACTGTTCCTGCCAAAGCTGCTGCCCCGAGCGGACATCATAGGAGGTCCCATCCTCATTTATCACCGAATTAAGAATTTGTCTTCGATGGGACACAAGATAACGCTCATTGCTCCTGCATATTCAGATGCAGACCGAAATGATAAAAGCCTTGAACCTTTCTGTGAGCGTGTTATCAAGGTTGATTCCGTCAGAGAACGACCACAGGCAGAAATAGAGGCACTGTATAAACAGTTTAAAAGACCGCGAAATTTCTTAACCGGAGATGGCGGATACAACGAAGAACTCGAAGGCGCTTTTACCTCTTTTTTGAAAGAGACACATTTTGATGCTATTATTGCCGAATATGCGATGATGGGGCAGTACATAGAGGCAAACTGCAGTCTTATCCCATCCGATACTACGGCTATAATTTCAGTGCACGAATGTTATACGAAGGCGTTTGAGATGAGAGCCGAAAAAGGTGAGGATATTAATAGAGACACACTGAAGGAGCTATTTAATTACGAGTTTGAGATGTATGACACCGTTGATAGGATTTTAACTTTGACCAAGGAGGATGCCAATATTCTGATAAATTACGCCCCAAACTTGAAAAATAAAATCAGAGTAGTACCCCACGGAGTTGACACGGCATTTTACACGCCGCCAAAGAAGAAGTCTTGGGAAAGAAACACTAAAAAAATCCTTTATTTGGGCAATTTTCAGCATTATCCTAATGTGGATGCCGTGAAAAATTTTATCAACCACTGCTGGGCTAAAATCCTGCGGGAAGTTCCGGACGTAAAGTTTTATGCAATTGGGTGTAATCCACCACAGGAACTTCTGGATTTGAGATGTGAGAATATAATTGTCCGGGAAGGCGGGACTAACGAGAACGTGCGGCAGATTTACTGGGATAGTGATGTGTTGGTGGCACCGATTGAGTTGGGCACGGGTTTTAGGGGTAAGCTCTTAGAAGCCAAGGCTTGTGGGCTGCCAGTAGTTGCTACTCGACTGGCTACCTTTGGAATGAATCCAGTAAATGGGAAAGACATGTTCGTGGCTGATGATTATGACGTTTTTTCCGAGTATGTAATTATGCTTTTAAATAACGTCAAGCTAAGGAAGAAGATTGGTATGAATGCCTTAGCACGGGCAATGAAATTTGACCATAAGCATGCAGCCGAGAAATTGGAGCGGGTGCTCAAAGAAGAAGATAATGGCGGAAGCAACTGATTAAACAAAAAAACTCTGTCCTCATATACGGCAAAATCTCAACTACCCATAGATTACAAATAAACAACCCACGACGGATATTTGAGGTATTCACACTGTTTTGAACGTTAACTTATTATTTGAGAGGAAGGATAACGATAAAAGTTGATATAAAACAATCATTACATCTAAAACAGGTGATTAAATCGCTAAAAAGGTTTTGTTAAAAGTTTAAATATCCCATGACTTTTCTTTATATATGGGGGAAAAGAGGATCAATCGTGCAATATGAAAATCGCTTACATATCTACTTATTTTCCTCAGCAGTGCGGGATAGCTACATATACGGATTATCTCATCCATGGACTCCAGGAAGTGTCTTCCACGTTGGATATTAAGGTAGTTGCCGAGAAAGGTGCGGCACCAGCCAAGCAAGAGCGATTTGAGGTAGTCCCGTGTTGGGACAGGAATACAAATTATGTAGAACCAATCATCAGCAATACGAAAGACGCAGATATTGTCCACATTCAACATGAATACGGCATTTACAGTTTTGATGACCGGCTACCGATGCTACTTGAAAAATTGAAAGCAAGTGCAAAAAGGACAATCGTTACCATCCATTGCGTAAGACCAAGTCAATTCTCGTCAAGAGGCGATATAGACGAGAAGTACGCTAAGAGAATTTCTGACCTTGCCGATGGAGTTATCGTACATCTCGATTCGCAGAAAGCGATATTAGAAAGGCTCGGAATACCGTCGGAGAAGATTCATATTATCCCCCACGGTACAGCGGTTAGTAATGCAGATAAGAAGATTTCGCGGCTACGGCTAAAATTACCAGAAGAAGGTAAGATAATTACGGTATTTGGCTTTGTCAATCCATTTAAAGATCTGGATGTTTCGATTGAGGTGCTCAAGGAGATACGGGAAGAAGTCGGAGATGTGTATTTATTTATTGCAGGTGGGCTTCCACATGACGCGACAAGAAAAGCTGAGGAGTATGTTGAATTAATCAGAAAGAAAATCGAAGAACACGACCTAACGGATAAAGTGATATTCCCCAATAGGTTCTTTTCAAACGAGGAGATACCGTATGTTTTTGGGGCATCGGATATCGTTTTGTTCACTCATTATCACGAAGATAGATCTGTTTCTGGTTCTATTCACCTTGCAATAGGCGCAAAGAAACCGGTTATTGCCTATCGAATACCAAAGTTTGAGGTAGTTAAAAATATTAGTGACGAACTGCTTATTCTTCCAGACAACGTATCGGGGATTGCAAAAACGGGTATTCGCATTTTAAAAGATAAAGAATTTGAGCGGTATGTACTTGATAGAACGGACAGCTACCGGAATGCTACTTCTTGGCCTGTGACAGTACACAAGCATTTAAAATTGTATAGCGATGTGTGTGGGAAATGAAAATAGCATTGATGAGCCGCTGGAATGCCACCTGTGGCATATCTGCACATGCGGAACTCGTGGGATGGGAATGGCGGAAAAAGCATGACCTCACTGTATTTGCTCCTACATTAGAATCTGCGACAGATTGGCATCACAATCCCATAGAAAAAGAGGATGAGGAGTTTGTAATACGAGGCTATGAGCAGCCGGAGACTATCGGGAAAACAGGGTGGATAGACGAAAGGCTGTGGAAAGAGAATTACGATGTGCTGGTCTTGCAGGGTTTAGAACTGCTGCCCATTCCAGCTCTGCAGGAACTGTTCCCGAAGATAAAAGCAAAGAAAGTGCTTGTATGGCATCTGGGAAAACTGCCGATATATGAAGGTCTATATAAGCTAAACTTCGATGCAATTGTGTGTTTTGACTTTCAATTTAAAAACTTGCTCAAAGAGAAATACCCCGCGGATAAAATCCATATAATACCCTTTCCATGCCGCCCGGTCGTTAAAGGCGATAAAAAGAGGGCAAGGAAAGAGCTTGGCATTCCCGGCGATAAAACGCTTTTATTCTCCTTTGGTAAGCAGCCATTATTTGAGTATGCGGATTATTTGTGGTTAGTGAAAGAATTAA
>QBUM01000156.1:6102-7846 GCA_013180585.1 Candidatus Methanophagaceae archaeon GoMg2 | reverse complement strand
TATTGTGCGTGTGTCAGAAGAGAACGGTAACGCGGAATCGCCCTGCGAGTTCCTTGCATATCGAGGAACTCTGTTCGATCAGGATATTGAAGTCTGGGTAATCGAGCAGGAGGAGAATACGCTTTTATGCGGTCCCGCATCTCTGAATGAGATAGTAGTGCATGAGGGTTCGATATTGGGCATACCGAGGACGAAGAAATGGAATAAGGTGGTTGAAGCGGGTGTGCCAACAGGTATAAGGTTCTTAGATGCTTTTGCTGCGCTATCCGCTCATGAGATAGAAACGTGGGCGAAAGAGCAGTCTGCAGAGGATGAAAAGAGTATAAGGGTGAAGATAGTCCGAAGCGGTGCCGATATAAATATAAAGATAGACGATTTGGCGATGCGGCATATCACATCGAATAAGAAGAAGATAGATGTGAGAGGTCCGGTTTTTATGTGTGTCCGTGCGAAGAAGGGTTGAGCACCGAAAATCTTTAATGCTGTCAGCGCTTTTTAAGATACGGTGATAACATGGAAGATATTGTAAACATAAACGAGTTTGCTAAACTCGACCTACGAATTGGAAAGATAGAGACTGCCGAACGGATAGAAGGCAGCAAGAAGTTAATCAAGCTCGATGTAGATGTTGGAACTGAGAAGCGACAGATGGTTGCCGGTATTGCGGAAGATTACGATCCTGAGAGTTTGATTGGCGCACTCGTTCCTGTTTTGGTAAACATGAAGCCTGCAAAGCTCATGGGTGTGGAAAGCAGGGGCATGATTTTAGCGGTAGAGGTAAACGGCAAACCGATTTTGTTACATCCGGATAAAGAAGTGCCTGCGGGCAGCCGAATCTGCTGAACAAAAGATGCAGCCGCGTGAAAAAGAAGAGCTTGTATTGTATGGGCATCGGAGGTCCGAATGGCAGCAGGTCCGGCCTTTAACGCAATGGCAGGTCTATTTCGACCCGCTGACAAAAATAGCGTACTCGCATATAGATTTTATTCCGGAGGATGTCCGGGGCAGGCTGTTACCGAAGAATGCTTTTGAATCGCACAGCCAGAGGGCGTATTTTATCGTTGTGGATAACGAGCTCGTAGAATACAAAGGTCTTACCGTTCCGTACAGCGATGAGATATTATCTGCAAGCGGTCAACCGCGAGGATTGCTTTTGAAGCAGCACGGTGTGCGCGAAGCGAGAGCGTTAAGCGATATTGCCAACCGAGCGGGTAATGTTCGAGCAGAGTACCACGATGTTGGTATGGCGTTACTCAAACGAGAAGGGTCGAATATAGAAGTGATGCCTTTTCGTGCTGAGCATGAAGAAGAGCCAGAAAGTGAAATAATACGCTATGGTGTTCTCCGACGTTGGGGTGAAGATTATATCCCTTTTATCAGGCTTGACCTTTTCCAAGTAGTACGTCAACTTGCAATGTTAGAAGGGATTACGCATATTGAGCTACTGACCAATGCAATGATGCGATTGGGTAGGACATTGAGCACAGCACATGAGCTTGGGATATTCCATTGCTTCACACATCCCGGAAACGTAGATGCTCATGGTAACCTGATAGACTTTGAACATGCGATATACCGGGATGAGATTCCGGCGATAAAAGAGTGCATACTGGATAAGTCGGACGATACAGAGCTGTTTTGTGAGGAGGGTTTGAGATTCCGGGATATAGACATTTTCTTTGCCGGTGCTCGTGAGGTTCTGAGTAGATACCAGGAGTACCTTGGACTCACTCGTGAGGGGTTG
>QBUM01000156.1:0-6092 GCA_013180585.1 Candidatus Methanophagaceae archaeon GoMg2 | reverse complement strand
AAGATAATGTTCCTGCGTGATAATATTGCGCTGTCGGTTGGTGTTCCTGTATTTGAGGCTCTTGCACATTTGAATATCGGATTTTATGAGGATACGGTGAAGAAGTTACCTATCCACGATCAAAGAAGGATAATCGAAGCGTTTATTGAGGGTTATTGTGCTACGACGGAAAGCCATGAGATAATGGAGAAAGTTTTTTCTGAATTTGACAGATATGGCGAATGGACGGAGAAGGCAAGTGGATTTGTTAGCAAGTCCGAAGTGCCAGAAGGTAGCAGGTCGGTATCCAACGAGTTTATATTGAATTTGTGGCACAAACCGCCATTCAAACTATAATTTGTTATCGTAATTCTAACCGGCTGTCTGCAAAAACAATATTTTATATATCAGCATAGACCATTATAGACGGTGTAAATACAATGAGTAAGAGAAGAGATTTTTTCATACGGCTGTTACTAATAATAGCTATTATCTGTTGTTCGGCTAATATTTCATGGGGACAGGAAGAGGACTCAGTAAATATGTCCTATCCTTCAAGCTTGCCAGCAAAGAGCGAGTTTAGCCACGAAGATATTCTAAACCACGCGCAGAGTAGCCTTGATAGGTCTATAAGTATTCTCAATTCAGTTGCTACCTTAATGGGGGTGCTGGTGGGTTTATTAACATTAATAGTTGTAATAGGCATCGCTTTGGGATTCTTCGAATATCGTCGCTGGCAAGAACATAGGGAGCAAGCTAAGAAAAGTGCTGAAGAATCGAAGAGATATGCAGACGAAGCCAAGAAAGCCGCAGAAGAGGCGAAACCTATCATTGAAAGGTTGAAAAAAACGGAAAAAGAGATGGATACGTTAAGAGAGGAAGCTAAGCATTTACCATCCCTTTCAGAACACTTCTCAGAAGACCAAAAGAACATATTAGATGAATATGGAAAGAAAATAGAATTCCTTGAAGCATTTGGAGTTCCATTGGAGTCTGAAGATTACCTTAATCGTGGAACTGATTTTTATCAGAGAGGCAAATATGATTTAGCACTTACAGCTTTTGATAAGGCGATAGAGTTAAAACCTGATTTTGCTCTTGCATGGACTGGTAGAGGACTTGCACTTGGCAAGCTTAGTCGTTACGATGAAGCATTTACAGCCTTTGATAAGGCGATAGAGTTAAAACCAGAGGACGGTAATATCTGGTATAACGAGGCTTGTATATATTCCCGAAAAGGCGATAAAGAAAACACGCTTAACTCTTTGTCTAAAGCAACAGAGTTAGATGCTAAATTTAAAGAAATGGCAAAAAAAGACGATGATTTTAAAAATCTCGGGGATGATGAAGATTTTAAAAGGGTTGTGAGTTAAAACCGTGAAAATAGAGTAAAAAACAGCGTATAGTTCTTCTATTTTGCACCGCCCTTTCAAACTGTAAAAACGTTTAATAAAAAAAAATAACGAAAAAAAGGCATATAAAGTTGAGAATTTAAGACTGCGTAAGCGAAATTGTAATCGAAAAATCGCGATAAACGTTGAAATCGAAAAAGAAGATTTTCGTCACAGCAAAATTTCTGAAGGGGGCAAGGAGAAAAGAGATTGAAATCAAGAAAGCACCCTTCGGGTGCAAATCAATTGTAGCTAGGGCTAAGCATTGAATGGATCCAATCAGATAATTTACAACCAAAAACTTCTTTTTCTACCGGGGATCCCTTCTCATAGCATACGAATGTCATTTTTTTCCACAATTTGGACATTTTGGTGCCCGTTTATTCACTTTCGTAACAAACTCCTCGAATGTCGCCTGCCTTAAACTTCTCTGTAAATATCCGGCGTATTTCCTTTTGGTTCTACGACTGTAAGCACCGTAATAGCGTATCATTTTGAAATTTCGATCAGGAATGTGCTGAATCAATGCTTTAATGAACTCCTGCGCCTCCCTCGTCTCGAAATGCCGCTCGCCCTCACGATCCTTGTACCAGAAGGTGACCGTCTTTCCGTCGTATCGGTGCAATCGTGTGTTTGCGACCGCGGGGTTATAGTGTATATACCACAATAAAACTTCTTATGGAAAACTTTTTAAATATCGAAAATATAGTTTTAATGGTGGCTGTAAAATGAAATACAAAGTAGTAATTAGTGAAGGGGAAGATGGTTGGTATGTCGTTGAATGCCCATCCATACCAGGCTGTGTATCACAGGGGAAAAGTCTCGAAGAGGCGCTGGAGAATATAAAGGATGCAATTCAGGGCTGTTTAGACGTCCTGAATGAAAGGATTGAAATAAAAGGTGCAGAGAAGCTAATGGAAGTAGCTGTCTGATGGCAAAACTACCAAGAATATCTGGCATGAAAGCGGTTAAGGCTTTTAATAAAGCTGGATGGTTCGTGGCAAGGCAAACTGGTCATACCATAATGGTAAAGCCCGGCTTTGAGGTTACTCTTTCCGTTCCAAGACATAAGGAACTTGATAGGGGCACACTCAGAAAGCTCATAAAACTTGCTGGTTTAACTGTTGATGAATTTGTTGAGTTGTTATAATGATAGGAGGTTTAAACGGGGATGCACCCGATTTCAATCGGGTGTGGTGCGGCAGGGACTTCAGAGGCGGGCATGTCGGCATCGCGTATATGGGGATCGGGTGTGCATCAGGTAGTCGAAAGGGTTTTGTGTGGTGGATCAGATATATGTACAATAAAAACGATGTTATATAGGTGACTTATGAGCGATATGATAAATTTGGATATTGAGGAGATCGGTAGGGAAGAGGGGCATCTTATCCGCTCTTGTAAAGTAAAAATCAATGGTAACACCGTAATTACGCCAACACGGACCATTGGAGTTAATCAATCGGATACATTAGAGCTTAAAGTAGCTGAATCACTTATTGATAACCAGTTCAAACCATTTGGCGAAGTGTATACAAAAGTCTCTTTAAGCGAATTAAATGAATATATCAACAACGATGAAAAAGGGGGAAAATTTTGTTCAAAAATTTCGGACAGAGTATTACAATTGAAACATGTCGGCGCTCTTCCATATATCTTGTTTTCAATTACTGATGACAACGGAAACCCACTAAATCAACTCATGCCAGAACGTGTTCAGGAATTTATTTTTGATGTTTTGTGGGGCACACCAGGTAATTCTATCATCGCCACTCCTTTATTAGGGATATTATCTAATCCCAACGATTATAGAACGCTGATTGAAACATTTCATGAGAGGCAAATAGCTGCAATTGATAGAAAAAATCTTCCGATTATGGCAACCGTCCCGCCGTCATATACTTTAATAGACCCAAAATTGTTGGAAAAATACTGGAACTATGGCTGTCGCATTTTTGGATATAATTGTGAAAATAAAAAATACGGTGCATTTGGATATGTGATAGAAAGATTACATTATGAATTATCAAAATTTAGCAAACAATGTGAAGAGTTATACATAATTAATGGATTGAATTCGCGATTTAAAATTGGAAAAACAGAAACGAGTAGAATAAATAACTTGTTAGGAACTGGTTTTGGCTTTGACACGTATAGTCCGAACCATGTGATGGCGAGATTTGTAGTGCAAGGTGATCTTAAAAGATACATTTTTAATGACCAAAATTATGGTTTTACCAACATCAATGATCTGGAAAAGGTTAAAAATGTCGAAGAACTTGTTAACACACAAGTACTAAAAGATATCGACTTATATGACCTTTCTGAAATGTCTGATTATAGTATCAATAAAATTTGCAAAAAACACAATATTGAAAAGACGATTAAGGAAATTCGAGAATATCCAGAATATATTGAAAATAATAATTTATTACAACATTTATTAGAAAAAGATAGAATTGATACTGAAACATCGGAAATGAAATCTTTTCAATATGGGCATTGTACATCAGATCTTGATAGGTGGTTTAAATGAATCTTGATGTTAAGTTATCCGCAACACAATTAGCAATTTTGACCTTACTCAGGTCTGAAGATATTAAAGGGAATAAATATTCCCCTATTCCTGGTAAAACACATATAGTGAAGGAATTGTTTGCTATTCGGAAAACCGATTTAGGCGCAGATTTGTTAAGTGAGCTCAAATTCGAACCTGATAATTATGGTCCCTTCGATGAAACGGTATTTGCAGCTCTTGATGGTCTAAGGGATGCGGGATATATCGCTTTTGATTCTTCATCCACAAATTATGTAAAAATTAGTTTGACTGATAAGGGAAAGGAATCGTCTGATATGTTTTGGTATATATTGAAGGATGATATTAAATCTCTATTCAAGTACGTAAAAATCAATTATAATCATCTATCGTCTGAAAAACTACTTGAGAGAATATATTCTGCTTATCCTGAAATGACCGTGAACTCAATATCAAAAGTTGCTAAAAAATACCGACCGAACGAGTCAGTATTATGAAAAAATTGAAATTATTTGTGGATAGCGGTTTTTTCATTGGTTTTAAAGATCAGAGAGACTCTCACCATGGCAAGGCGTGTAATATTTGGGATGAACTGATAAATAAAGATTTAATTTCTGGATTCAAAGACTTATACATTTCTGATTATATAATCATAGAGGTATTCCATAAATTACAAAAAGGAATTTAATTTCTTAGAACTCTGGAACATTACGAAGAAGAGTTGAAATGCTGCAAAATTTATCACATTAGCCCTGAAGATGTTGAGGATGCAATTCATACTAAACTAAAACCGTTTTGTAATCACAGGGATGGGAATCCTGCAATAGGATTGGTCGATGCGACAAGCCTTCAAATTATGGAAAAATTGGAAATTGGTCATATTTTGTCCTTCGACGATGGATTTGATAGAATGCCTATGTGTACACGAATAGGAGATCCGAACGATATCAAAGAAAAAATTCTAAGTTGGTATTTTGGCTAAGTCGGAATCGGGAATGTATCAACACATTTTTAAATTCGATGTGCGATGATGTTTCAATCGTCAACTATACAATCAAATTGTACATGCTGCTTTCGTTCTGCAAGATCAATTGGTAATCCACATATTGCAAACATAGAAATTAGAATGTCGTGCAGATAATTTTGCATGGTTCACATGCTCCTATCACCCACCCAACATCTGTCCGCACTCGTCCTACACATGCGACCTCCCTCCGCGGATGCACCCGATTTTAATCGGGTGTGGACTGGCTGGGGCTCTGTGCTGCTACCGTGTTGGTTATATACTGGTTTGCAAATATAGATTAGATGTGTAATACGGCTCTATCCTAAAACTTCCAAATCATTCTATTGGAATTCCTATGAAACTTTGTGTAAATCTTGTGCAATCCCGTACTTCTACAACCCCCATCACAAATATTCTATTTTTCCACTCGAATAAACCCTTGCACTCGCCCTACGCGCCGCCCAGCACTGGAAGTTTATCGCCACGGGCAGACTCGTTATGTGTGTGCCCGCGGTTTCTACGTGCACATCAAGCGCAGTAGTTCGCCCGCCCAAACCCATAGGCCCTATCCCCGTACTGTTTACCGCTTCGAGCAGGTCCGCCTCCATTCGCGCTATCCGTGCATCCCCGTGCCGCACGCCCACGGGTCGCAGCAGCGCAATCTTTGCAAGCCGCATCACCATATCCGCAGAGCCTCCTATACCCACACCGATGATAGTAGGCGGGCAAGGTTTCCCCGCGGCGTTTAGCACCGCATCAAGCACAAACCCTTTTATCTCTTTCTCCGCTTCCGCTCCCTGCTTGGGCGGTAGCATCCTAAAAGCACTGACGTTCTCCGAACCGCCACCCTTTGGAAACGCTAATATCTCAAGTCCGTCTATATCAGCAACTTCATAAGTTACATGCGGCATTCTATCCCCTATATTCGCCTCTTTGCCCTTACCACCCTTTCTTGTTATCGCATCCACCACATTTGAACGCAGCGGAACCAAATCCGTAGCTGCCGTAACGCCCGCGATTATGCCGCTTTCAATATCGCAAGGGTTCACGACACCGTTTCCGAACTTCACGAAAAAAAGCGGGCTGCCCGTGTCCTGGCATAACGGTCGCTGCTGCTGCTCTGCGAGCTTTACGTTCTCGAGCATCGCCGCCAACTGCACTTTCGCTATCTCCGTCTCTTCAC
>QBUM01000157.1:5264-7858 GCA_013180585.1 Candidatus Methanophagaceae archaeon GoMg2 | reverse complement strand
CCTTTTTCCACTCCCTTCTTTATATACTTTTGGGGGATATCTCGATGTTTTCGGGGTTTTTTCAAAATTTTCTCAAGTGGTGCACGTACCGTACTTTGAATCTTTGGTTGTTTGTTTGTTGGCTTCTGTGTTTTTCTTGTGTTAAAATGCAATGATTTATTTGTGGGACAGCCTCTGTCTATCAGAAGGCGATCCAAAACCAGGGTATCCTCTCTGGTTGAAAATCAATGAAATGATCAGAAAGTCTAGCGCTATCCTTATACTCTGGACAAATAAAGGAGCAGAATCTGGAGATATAAGGGAAGAAATAGGAATAGCAATAGGTGCGAGAAAAGCAAAAAAGATGGTCCCTTTAGTGGAAAAAGGAGTCGAACCGAAAGGTTCTCTCAAAGGGCTGGAGTACGTGATCTTTGATCCTGATAACCCAATTGAAGGGTACTCTACTGCGATAAAAAGAATAATCAAGTTGACAAAGGAAACACGGGAGGGAGTTCCATCCGCGATAGCTAAGCCGTGACCATTTTATCATAAATAATACCAATCTCAAGCAGATTGTTTTTCTTTCACACGTCCCATCACCACTTTTATCATCTCTACTATATCCCTATCGCTCCATATTGAGGGATCTATGATAATGTCGTAAATAGAAAGCTCATGCAAAATTATGCCATATATCTCATCTCGCTTATTTAGTGTGTTCAATCGAAATCGTTGAGACCTTTAAATCCTTCCTTTTGCTCACGATTTTTAATTCCTTCTTTAGAGCACTAAAGCCCATTGACACACGTTATTAATACATATAACCCAGGATAAGATCATCAAAGTTATTATACAATATAATCCTGCCTCTCCTACTGCCTTCCGTCCATACTTTGTGTTATTAAGACAATATAAGGACAGATAGAGTGCGAGCAGTAGAATCGGCACGAATATCTTCACAGGCTGGAAATACGAGTGATAAAAAAGGGGATTCAGTTCGTACAGGCTATCACTGGTTGCAAGCGCTATTCTTGTGATGATAAGATCAAGTAAGTTGAGAAGGAAGTAGGGAATAGTAAATGCAAACATTCTATGGGGGTAGTAACCACAATCCCTGCTCAGCCCGCAACAGCCTATTTTGATGCTCATCTGTTATAACATGTTAGACTGAGGATATTTAAACCTTTCGACTTTTTAATGCGGAAACAATCGCTATTCGTATTCTATATCCATAAAAGAACTATATACACAGTTCTTCAATGTGGAGCAAGTAGTGATATAATATGCGTCTTGATGTTATAAAATAAAGTTACAACATTTACGATTTTAGTTCAAATGACGATGTGCAGCGTCTATCTTTCCTCGCTTACCGCCCCGCGAAAATGAGAAGACGCAATCAATACAGTAGTAACGATAGGTTCTGGTGATCTAACACCTACTACGTTATTTGGCAAAATAGTTGCAGTATTATTTGCAATCTCCCGGGGTGGATTTTTTAGGCTTTCTTAATACAGTGATGGAACGACGTGTTGAACGGCGTGAAGAGCCATCAGGTGCAATAAGGACATTTTAAACGCAGCACAAAAGCAAAAAGAGAATATCAATTCAGTAGAATTAGATATCTTGTGAAATAATCTTTATATATTGTTTAGTCAAACAACTGTATTGAGGAACCACATGACGGGTAAGTCACATCGCTCTCGCTTATCCACAGAGCAACCTAAGCTGCAGGGCATGGATGCACCCCCAAAACATCACAACGGTCATATCGTGGGAGGAACGCGCTAATATGGATACAACTGCGTTAGCCGGATTTCTTTGTACTTGTTTGGGTGGATATTTTGCTATTATGAATCCAATAGCCAATACTCCTGTTTTCATTAGTTTAACTGAAGGCGACGACGAAGCGACAAAAAAAGCAGTAGCCAGGAATAGTATTCTGTTTGCATTTGCGCTTATTGCTGTTTTAAGCTTTCTCGGGATGTTTATATTTAAGCTATTTGGCCTTACACTACCTGCGCTGCGGATTACCGGTGGGATTGTCCTTTTTATGATTGGCTATCAGATGTTGCAAGGGTCAGGCTCGGAAGTCCACACACCCACTGATGATGATATTAAATCTAGCCGCGAAGCACGACTCAGTGTTGCAATTTCTCCATTAGGAATTCCCATATTAGCGGGTCCTGGTACTATTGCAGTGGCAATGGGCTATGCTGCCGGGTTTGATCTGATACATATTCTCCTCTCTCTGCTGGCTTTCGGGGTGATGTGCGGTATCACGTATATGTGCTTTCAGGGATCCGAAGAAATTGTCGAACACCTGGGACAAAATGGTATCAATGTGATAACGCGTTTGATGGGTTTAATTTTAGCTACCATTGGCATAGGTATGATTCTGGCCGGTCTTGACACAAACGTCCATACAGTTATAGCAGCTATTTCGTAACCGGGGTCTGCACTGCTACGAACTCATAATGAGCTAAATCTACACCGTTCTGTATCTTCACCAAAACCCAAAGTTATTATGAAATTGTAATTTTCCATACCCACAATAGTAATGTCTTTGTTTCCGTTCTCTGTTTTTTTGGGGGGGGGGGGGGGGGGGGGACAAAAAA
>QBUM01000157.1:0-5244 GCA_013180585.1 Candidatus Methanophagaceae archaeon GoMg2 | reverse complement strand
ATTTTTAAAGCGTTGGAACATTGAATGATTAGAGTGGTAAATATGTTGGGAAAGTTATTAAGAATAGACCTGACATCAGAGAGCTTTAAGGAAGAGGAGATAGACAAGGAGACATGTAGGAAGTTTCTTGGTGGGAGAGGACTTGGAGCGAAGATTTTATATGATGAAGTACCTGCTGGAACCGACCCGTTTTCTGGAGAGAATATCGTGGTGATTGCGACGGGACCCTTGACCGGGACGAAAACGCCGAGCAGTGGGCGACATTTTGTGGTCTCAAAGAGTCCAGCGACGGGAGGCATGACCTTTTCGAGTTCTGGTGGGACATGGGCTGCGGAGCTCCGTAAGACGGGACACGATGTGATAGTGATAAAAGGCAAAGCGGGGAAGCCACTTTATTTGTGGATAAGCGATGGCGTTGTGGAATTCAGAGATGCGAGCAAATTCTGGGGTAAGCGGGTGATTGAAGTAGATGATGGGATAAGAGCGGATACGGATGAGGAAGCAAAGGTGCTCCAGATAGGCATTGCAGGCGAGAAAAAGTCATACACGGCGGCAATAATGAACGAGAAGTATAGAGCTGCGGGAAGAACGGGTTTAGGTGCTGTTTTGGGTAGCAAGAACCTGAAAGCAATCGTGGTAAAAGGAACGAAGGAGGTAAAAGTTGCTAACTCGGTTGCGTTGCGAAGAGCCGCGGACAAAGCGATGAAGATGATTTCCGAGAATGCTGTCACGAAAGAAGAGGGAGCGCTATATAACCTCGGAACTGCCGTGCTTACCAATATCATGAACGCTGCCGGGATTTATCCCACGAGGAACTTCCAGACAGGTGTGTTCGCAGATGCGGAAAAGATTTCAGGTGAGAGAATGGCGGGTACAATTTTTGTAAAGAGAACGGCATGTTACGAATGTCCGATGGAGTGCGGAAGATGGATAAAGATAGATAAAGGTAAATATGCTGGAATAGAAGGCGAAAGTCTCGAATACGAAACGAGCTGGGCATTTGGAGGTCAGTGTGGCGTGAGCGAGCTGGATGCACTTGCGAAGGCGAATTATGTATGTAACGAATATGGGGTGGACACGATTTCTTGCGGTAATACCATAGGATTTGCGATGGAACTATTTGAGAGAGGAATTTTAACGAAGGATGACGTTGGCTTTGAGCTAAAATTCGGTGATGCGGATGCGATGGTGCGGATGACAGAACTGATAGCGAAACGAGAAGGGTTTGGCGATGTTCTGGCTGATGGTACGGCGAAAGCGGCAGAGAGGATAGGGAAAGGCTCGGAATACTATGCGATGCAGGTGAAAGGGCTTGAGCTCCCTGCATACGACTCAAGAGGTGCGATGGGCATAGGATTGAACTTCGCAACTGCGAACCGTGGAGGCTGTCACGTCTCTGGTTATACAATTGCGGCAGAGGCTGTAGGGTCGCCGCTGAAGGTTGATCCGCTTGATGCGAGCGAAGATAAAGTTGATTTGACGATATTGTTCCAGGACTTTACTGCAGCGGTTGATTCCGCGGTTAATTGCCTGTTCCTAACATTTGCGGTAGGTGCAGAGGTGTGGGCGGAGATGATTGCAGGTGTGACAGGCTGGGATGGTTATGATGTGGGAGAGTTTTTAAAGACTGGTGAGCGGATATACGCACTCGAAAGGATGTTCAACAAGCGAGAAGGGTTCGGAAGGAAAGATGATACGCTGCCGGAAAGAATGCTGAAGGAGCCGATGCCTGATGGACCCGCAAAGGGGAAGGTTCATCCGTTAGAGGAGATGCTCAAGGTGTATTATGAGAAACGGGGCTATGACGAAGAGGGGCATCCAACGGCGGAGAAATTGAGTGAATTGGGGTTATAACTCAATGATGCCAGAGCTTAACACAAAAGCTGCAGTTATTGTTACGGTGGACTCCATCTATGTGACTTCACCGGGACTAGATATAGGGAAAAAGGTGGAATAGCTTTTCCACTTTTTCCGGAGAAAGAAAAGCAAAAAGGAGGTAAAAAAGAAATGGCGAAAGTTGTAGTATTCCATTATACGAAAGAAGGCAGACTCCCAAAATTGAACAAAAAGGAGCTGGAAGATATTATGAATCAGTTCTATGATGTGCTAAAGGACTATCCTGAGGTTAAGTTCAACGGCACATACGTGGACGAGAACGGGATGGGGATTTGCGACTGGGATGCTCCTAATGCGGAAGTTGTGAAAGAGATAGTGAAGAAAGTGCTGGGGGCGCCACCCAACGACCCAACGATTGTGGTAGAGCGGGTGTTGTAGTAACAAGAAAGTCCCTTTTGAAGGAGGTAAAAAATGAGCAATGTGAAGAGGGAAGGCACAGCATTTATCGTCGTTGACGCACAAAATTTTATACTTGATGAGAAAGGACTGGTTGCAGACTGGGGTGTTTGGAAGCGTGCCAAAGAAACAAAGATGGTTGAAAATACAAAGAAAGCCATAGGAAAGGCAAGAGGAACAAGGATACCAATAATTTATATCCGAATGGAGATAAGACCGCAGGTTTTACCAGCTATCGGTTTTTGGAAACATATTAAGGAGATTGACTTTACTAAAATAAGCCCCAGCGAAGGTGAATTTCAACTTGGGATAGTGAAGGAACTCGCCCCTTATCCAGAGGATTATATAGTCACTAAATACAATACCATGGATAGCTTTCATAATACGGATTTAGAACAGATATTGAAGTGTTTAAAATGTGACACTCTGATTTTTGCAGGGGTTGTAACAAACTTTTGTCTCGAAACTACCGTAAGAAGTGCTTTTAATAGAGGATATAATACCATAGTGCTCAGCGACTGTGTTGCCACGATGAACGAAGAATTCCAAGAATTCGCCATAAAGGTAATCTTTCCTATGTTGGGTGTAGTTACCACGGCAGATGAACTGGAGGTCTCCGCCTGAAGCTCGTCATACTTTGGAGCAAGACGGGGAAAAGGTTTTCGGGGTACTTTGCGGCACGTATAAAACAAAATGCCTGCATACGAAGAACTTGAATCTGAAGTAATAGAAAGAGGGCTTTGCACGTACTGCGGTGCCTGTGTCGCTGCCTGTCCGCTCTTTCACCTTAAATGGATTGATGGAAAGCCTATAAGACCAGAGACGAAAGCTGCTTGTGAGGACTGCGAGGTATGCTATCGTGCATGCTATCGAACAGCGTTTGATAAGGAAGCGATAGAGGAAGAAATCTTCGGAAGACACAGGAATAAGGACGAAGATATAGGGATATACCGGCGCGCAGTTGCGGCAAAAGTATCAGACGAGAGGATACACGAAAAAGCACAAGACGGTGGTGTTGTAACCGCTATTCTGCTGTATCTGTTAGAAGAAAAAGAAATAGACGGTGCTACATTGACCGGAAGGACGGCAGACTGGATGCCTACTCCTTTGGTAGCAAAGAGCAGCGAAGAAATAATCTCTGCCGCAGGTACAAAATATGGGGCATCGCCTAACCTGCTGAAGCTGAGAACCGCGGTCATAGATGATGTGCTCGACAATATATGCATCGTTGGGCTTCCTTGCCATGTTAAGGCAGTGCGACATTTGCAACACACAAATTTTGATCTCGCGCCTGCAATAAAATTTGTAATAGGCCTTTTCTGTCATGGGAATTTTGAGTACGAGCGTATGATTGAGGGGATAACGGAGAGGGGCGTGAAAAAGAGCGAAGTGGAAAAGATAAGCGTCTCTAAGAGTGTGTTTCAGGTTCATACACGGGATACTGAACTTTCCATACCCTTAAAAGAAACGGGTGGGTGGCTTTCTGATTATTGTCAAACGTGTGATGACTACTCTGCCGAGCTGGCGGACATATCTGTGGGAAGTAAAGGTTCAGAAGAGGGGTGGTCTAGTGTGATATTAAGAACAGAGAAGGGTGAAGAAGTTTTTTCTAAACTCGAAACCAAAGGCTATCTAAAAACGAAGGAGCTGGATAATTTGGAGGCTCTAAAAAGGGATTCGATTATAAAAAGGCAGAAGAGCGTTTAAATGTGGATTAGCAGACATTAGTACGGGGAAAAAATATTTAATACCCGAAAAGGGGCCGGGTGGGGGAAGGACGCTATAAAAAAGTATCCGCCGCCCTATTTTTGTCGCTAAAAATCAGATTTTTGGGTTTTTGGATTTGGATTAAGCCCATACTGGGCTTGCGGGGCGGTGCTTAAAAATATTGAATGTAAAAGGTCAAATAAAACAAATAATAGCTTACCGTACTCTATTTCACTATCAGACAAAGTAACTTCGTAATAACGTGAAAATAAGAAATGTGTGAATAAGTTATTCAGCCTCATTGAGAGTTGCGTTTAGTATTTCTTCAATCTCGATGAGAGTTGCGTTTAGTGCTTCTTCAATCTCGATGAGAGTTGAGTTCAGTATTTCTTCAGTCTCGTTAAGAGTTGCATTTAGTACTTCTTCAGTCTCGTTTAGGGTCGCTGCTAAATCCTTACTTTCCTCACTCTCTGTCACATTTTTAGCAGCCGCACCGATTTCTTCTTTAGTCTCACTGAGCTTCGTTTTAGCTTCTTCCTTCTTCTGTTGATCCAAGCAGCCCATAGACAATGACGTTACAAAGATTGCTACAACAATAGCCGCAAGAAAGATAGTTTTTCGTTTTTCCATAAGTAAAACCTTCTAAGTTCTTTCTGCTATTTTAACCTTCTACAATGGTTTCGGTTATTGCATTACCACACATAGTATAGCAAAGCCTCTATGTAAAACTATATGGTTTTTTGCGTTGATTCATTTTCAGGGTTGGCACTTCTCTTCCAATTTTGCAGGTCAGCGTGCTACCACCGATATATAGAATACGTTGCCTAATCCATCTCCCACGGACGGTGATACACCATTTTAAGGGCTGTTCGACCTGCACCACCAGCACCGGCGAGGTCAGATTCCGACTTGTATTCTATTTCACCTACTTGCTACAAGACATGCACATCTGGCGATTCCGCAACATCCCTCTGGTAGCTCGTGTTCGGAGGTTCGATTCCAGAGCGATAGCCAATAATTGAAGCATCCATTTCGGATAATGATACGAGAAGTGGAGGGATTAATTGGTCATAACGGCTGTAAGAATCTCTTTGCCTACTACGGCTATTAATTTCCCGTACGTGTATTTTAGTACTTAGATCCGGGGATCTTTAAGCGCCAGCGACGATAGCCACAAATTCCGGTAAAAGGTCCTTGATCCCGTTGATAAAAAACTGAATGGCGATTGCCATCACGATAAGCCCC
>QBUM01000158.1 GCA_013180585.1 Candidatus Methanophagaceae archaeon GoMg2 | reverse complement strand
GTTACGAGAAGACTGATACTGTACCGGTGATAGACGAAGAAAAAGAAAAAACGCATAAAACCTGGTACACATCGCTTTATAACAAACTTTTTGGAGGGTAACATCAATAAAAAAGCGAAAAGCTTTTATAATCCTGTGATCAAAGAATAGTTTAAGTCATCGGCACTCGTGCTTAAGTACAGGCCTTGTACTTAAGTACGGGGTATGTGACTGTAGACGATGTGTGTTTTGTGCATCGTAAGAATGACTAAAACTAAGATAACATTTATGAAACTGAATGGGGGCACGTCTATGGCTCATAAGACTGGTAAATATTTAGAGGAATTAGTAGCATGGATTCAACGATCTGTCCATGAAAATGCCTTAGTTATACCAAACGAGAAAGTCTTAGATATTCATACAAAAAAAAGGCGTCAGATCGATATTTCAATCCGTCTTTCTGATGGGCCTACACATTTATTTGTAATGGTGGAAGTTCGAGATCATAAAAAGCCTATTGACGTTCGTTATATCGAAGAAATCTATAGTAAAAAACAGTCCGTGAATGCTAATGCAGCTTCTATAGTTTCTCGATCAGGATTCACTAAAACTGCTCTTGAGAAAGCTAAATATTTGGGAATTCAAACGTTAACATATAAAGAAGCTTTAAAATCAGATTGGAGTGGTTGGATAAAATGTAAACATTTTTCAGTTATTACAAGAAAATATGATAATGTTCTAATCACGATGGGAAAAGAAAATTCCAACGAGATATTAAATGTAGCTCCAGAGATTTTATTACAAGCACAAAACAATATTAAGAGCAAAGTCTTGTTGGATAATGACGGAAAATCTATAGAATCTTTTTTCGACCTCGCTTGGTCCATAATAAATCCATCCATCGAAAAACTCTGTGAAGGTTTGAAACCTAATGGGGAAAAAGTACGGCGCTCTGTTATGTTTAATGGGATTTTAGAACCACAACTTTATGTGCTCGGAGATGATGGAGTTACGCATAAAATCACAAAAGTTCTAGTGACAGCTGATTTCTATATTGAAGAACAGCAATACCCTATTCATATATCGAGATTTCGAAAGACTGAGTCTAATGAATCAATTGCAGAAGTGGCAACAGCAGATATAGAGGTAGGAGATAAAAAATTTCGAGTTGATATCTTAGCACCTAATGCAAGTGATTACATACCAGGTGGATCAAAAGTACAATTAAGAACTACTCCCCTCAATAATGAACCCGAGAAAATGTCAAAGGACGAATAATTAGCATTGTTTTATCTCTACGATGCTTCTTTAGTCTATCTTCATCAATATAAACCATCATCTTACCATATACTAACTACTCACCTCCAAGATCTTTATCACAGACTTATGCAGTTCATGCAATTGCTTCTTCCTGTCTTCCATTAATTCTTATTTTTTTCGTGCCCCTCCATAATAGCAAAGTTAAGACAACCAATAAACTACAGATATCCTCATGCACCCGCGCCGGGATGCCTCGGAATTTCCATTCCGAGGTCGTTGACTTGAAATAAAAATAAAAGATGCGTGAAAGAAAAGGTAAGTCCAACCACCAAGGATGCCTCGGAATTTATTCCGATGTTGAGAGGTTGGGGCTTGAAGCAGGGAGTTTTTTAGATGAGCGAAAAAATCAACAATGACATGGATGTTGATGACGGGTTTTTGCGTAACTATTACAGCAAGGTACTTGAGCGTAATGAAGGAGCTAATAGTAGAGTCTGGTCACAAGCTAACTATTACACCACAATTATTCTTTCATTATTGACAATAGCAATAATTCTTTATTTTCAATACGCTCTTTACATCATTGAAAATCCTTTAACGGTCATTATTTTGATTATACCCCCCGGTGGAGCATTTTTAATAATTCTTATAGCGATAAAAAGCAACAAAAAGCAATTTGAAATTATTTACAAAAACACGGCTATATTATCAAAAATAGAGGGTAAATATCGACTAGATGCCGTGTATAATGGAATCGTACTTTCGGGAGATGATTACTGGTTGCCAAAGGGATATGCTACAATAGCTAAGCAAAATGATTCAACAACCGAAGATTTCATTAAAGAAAATTTGAACGATTCAACTAATGTTGGTTACACTATAAATTTGCTATATTATGTTTTACTCAGCATAGCAATAATTGAGATTATTGCATTTGTAGTTATTACAATGATATGACAAAAATAAAATGGTACGTGGAAGGGCTCAACACATCGTACAAAAAGGGTAAAAGAGGCATGAAAGAAAAGCTAAGCCCAACCACCTGGGATGCCCCCGAATTCATTCGGGGTGGAACGGCCGGGGCTTATATTATGGTAAAGTTATATAAAGGAAAAATTATAGTAGAATTGATAACGATGAAAAGAAAAATTGTGGAAGGTATCACAGTCAAAAGAGTTCGCCCAGAGGGATGTATACACAAACAATGTTCGGATATAAAACGTTAGCTGACATTCCATTTTATAATCATGCAATTCATAGAAAGGAGGTTGAATCAACATGGGAGTGCTTAGTCCCCTCATTAGTGCCATCATAGGTCTTGTGGTTGGTACCCTCTTTGGGGGCTGGCTTGAGAGGATCCTATATCGGCCCCGTGTGGTCATAGAGATTGAAAGCGAGTCTCCTTATCTACGTGGCGAGGGAAAATATGTAAGCGTTGTGGTTTCCAATAAAGGTCAGACTGCTGCAATTGATTGTGTTGGTTCTATTAGTATAGATGAACTTAGCCCAGATGCGCTGCTCTCACCTAACGATGCTCTCGAGGATGAGAAACTACCACTTGAACCCAAACTTGAACCCAAGGATCAATTGCTCAGGTCAGAAAGTTTTCGGGAAATTAACAGGGAGCTTTTATGTTGGGCTCATATAGGCAACCCCCCCACCTATACCATTAACCCAGGCACTAAAACCTTACTGGATGTCTTTAAAGCGATTGAACGCGACACCTCTGACGGATGGTATTTGATTATTCCCTCCGAAGCGGGTTGGAAAACGTTGCGGGTTCGCCTTAAGGATGGTAACTATCACGGTCGTCTCGCGGTGAGTCCTAAGAATGGACCCCCCAAAATTAAAGAATTCGAAATTAGGCCGTCTTCAGAAGCTAAGCCACCTTTAAAAGGCCCTCAACTCGTCCTGAAGGAACATTGGCTAACAGCATGTTTGCGGTTCGCTCCGCACATCTAAATGCCTTCGGCACTTCACAAACACGTGGGACGTTATATGCAAAAACACTTGAGAAAAAGTAAAAGATGCATGAAAGAAAAGGTAGTTCAACCATCAGGGATGCCTCGGAATTTATTCCGAGTGTGGAGAGGCTGGGGCTGTAGAAGGAGAAACATAATGCTCCGAGAGTCGAAATCCGCTAAAGAATCAATCAAAGGAGGTGAAATGCATGATAGCTAAGGTGGAAGTATCATTGAAAGGCATTAGCTTACCTAAGCCTGATAAGTCATTAGCAAGCCGTGTTACTTGTCAGCGTCGTTCGTAAGCAAGTTTTACAATCGAGGAGAGACAATTCTCTCCTTGATTATCAAAACTATTGGGAGGGAATTAATGAATATAGATTCTAAGCAAAAATATAAAAAATCTGATCATTTATTGATTATTAAAGGTGATAACGAAAAATCATTAGCTTATCATTCGATATTTAATAATCCGAGAGTTCTTGACTTATCTATAATTACATTCATTAATTTTTTCTCTACCCCCATCTCGGTCGACGAATTAAAACACATATGTGAAGGGGAAATTGCAGAAGTTATGGATGAGTTAATTAAACTTCATTTTATTGTGCCATTAGATGAAAATGCACGCGGTCTAATTAAAAAAATGCATGTGCCATTTTTAAAGAAAGTTCAACATGGGACAAGCCTATCGCGTTTAGAGCTTGCTATAAGTGATGCCTGTAATCTTGGATGCACGCATTGTATGCACTTTAAAAATAACGAGATCCCATCAAGAACGGGAAAAGCTCTTAATATGAGCATAGATATTGCAAAAACAAGTATCGATACATTTGTTGATGTGGTGAGAAAGGCAGGTAACAATAAGGTTAGAGTGCATTTTGGTAATGGTGAACCGCTTATGAACTGGAAGATGCTGAAATATTGTTTAGAGTATTGCTCTTCTATTAACGATATATCTTTTTCTTTTGCAATAAACACTAACTTAACACTCGTCACAAAGGAGATTGCAGAAGTCTTAAAAGAATATAATGTTAAAATTTCTACTTCATTGGACGGATTACGAGAAGGAAATGACCTTATTCGTGTTGATAGAGAAGGTAAAGGCACATTTGATACAATCATAGAAAAATTTAATCTTTTGAAGAGCATAAATTATCCCATAGATGGCTTCAGTATTACAGTAACATCTAAAAATTTCAAACATATTAATGCTAATATTTTAGATTTTGCCATAGAAATGGGAATAAAAGACATTTCAATGGATTTCGATCTGGTGGATACGACAGATATTCCTGTCGAACAATGTGTGGCAAAAATTATCGAAATGCGGAGGTATGCAATTCAACATGGTCTAAATTTTTATGGCACTTGGGAAACTCCCTACCGTAACCTTATGTTGAGTTCTTGGCTGAATTCTCCACATGCTTTTTGTCCCGCAATGGAAGGAAGCACTATAGCGTTTGGAGTAGACGGTTCTTTGAAAGTATGTGGACATACAAATAGCAAGATAGGAACCATCAGTCAAATTTCAGATATTTTTTCTCCTAACAGTGAATATATTAACCTTATAAAAAATCGTTTGCCTGGAAATAATGTGACGTGTACAGGTTGTAGTATAGAAGGAGCTTGTGCTGGGCAATGTCACGTCACTCTTGAATCATCCCGTAGGAACAATAAATTAATGATGACCATGTGTGAGTTTATGCGACTAACCACTGAGCAATTGTTAAAAGAGTATATTTCCCATTTTGAATTATAGAGTCCAGAAATCATTTCACTGGATTTTTCGCCAAATGGTGGTCTTCTGACATCAGATGCAATTACTAATCACAAAAATATATTTTTCACAGTAAATTTATGAAAATTATAAATTAAGATGGATTGGCAAAAATAAATATTTTATTGAAATAATACAAAAAACACTCTCATTGGCAAAAATTATACAAAAGAAGTAAGATGAAAGATAACCCTCAAAAACCATTGAATTCACACAACATCACACTTCATTCTGCGGTTGTTTCTACAATTCATAAGTTAATAAATAACCCCTATCTTCAACCCGGATGCCTCGGACATCTGGTCCGATGTCCGTCACTTAAAAGGAGTATATACATGAATAGGAAGAAGATGAAAAGAAAAGAGGGTAAAAAATATGGAAACAGAATTTAAGCACGTTAAATGTGCTGAAGCTCTTGCAAATATTGTAATAAAAGCGCATCAAATGTTTCATTGGGAAGTTACAGGCACACAAACGGTCGTTTCAAAAGAATCACATTTAGAAGACAGGTCTGGTGATATTTATAGCGTTACCACGGAGGAGCGATTTGTAACGATTGACTTTAAAAGGAGCAAGACTTTACCATATTCAGAAGAAAGAAACGAAGAAAACTATTTTGGTGGGATAGACGTAATAACAAAGGAAACGATTAATAGAAAAAGGGAAAACTTAAAGAGCGAGCTTTACGACCTTAAAAAAGACTTAAATAGGGATTTATATGAAGTTGGGACGGCTGCATATTCTCTATTCACTAAAGGAGAGTTGCAAATCAAAGATATAGGAGTTGAAGACGTGTTAAATCAAATAAAGTCGATAGATGATGAGATCCTAAATCTTACTCAGCAGATAGAAGATAGAAAAGCTCAACAACCAACAGGAGGATTTTTTTCTCGCTTAAAAGATAAAGCAGGTTCTGTCGCGAAGGTTACAAAAATTAAATTAGATATAAGAGGCATGCGTAAGAAGAAAGAACAAACAATGCCCGTTCTTGGAGAGAGATTATATTTATGCTATGAAAAAGAAATAGGCATGCCTGCTACGCTAAAAGATAAATGTGCGAGCATTGCCGTATTAAAAGAGATGATACAGCAGAAAGAAGATGCAAATTTATTTTTGCCGGTATTTAAAACATAGAAGAGGAGAGGTGAAAAAAAATATGCCAAAAAGAATATGTGATGCATGTGGCGAAGAAAGAGAGGTATATGGGGGAAAAGTGTGCTCAAATGGGCATTTTATATGCGAGGCATGTTATTATAGACATGGAAGTACAAAATGTCCATTATGTGGAACGCCCCTAAGATAGCGGATATGGAGAAAGAAAATGGTTATAGTATGCTACGGAATATATAATCGGGAAATAACGCCAAGTAACGCTCTTCGCTACAATGAGTGTGGGATGTGGATGTGCAAGTCACACTTCAGCGGATTGTTTGATAGTCTTACGTGTCCCCATTATAGATGTGGAGGGAGGTTGGAGTGAAATGGCAGAAAAGGGGACTATTTTGGAAAAAATTCTAAAGCTAATAGCTTATTCCTTGTTAAAATTCATTGAATTATTTGTACTTAAAGCTGGGATTTTCTTAACAAAAGCGCTATGCGCCATCTTTCCTATACCTTTCTTCAGGACATTATGTAAATACTACATAGCTTTTTGGGAATGGGTGCTTAAGCAAGTACAAAAAGGTTTATTAAAACTCTCTGGAACACCTGAAGAAATATAGATAAACTGAAAGCAAAAAGAGATGTCAATGGAGATGAAAAAAAGAGAAAAGTCTAGGCAACAACGGGGATGCCCCGCTTTTTAAAGCGGGGTGGCGGTGTGCCTCGTAATTTAATCAGCCAGAGGGTTAAAATCCCTCCTGTGCTGTTTACCCGTATCGGTGCAGAAGCCAACAGTGGCAGGGTGTCCCTCGCGAGAGGGAATCTGAAGAGCCTGAGGCGGTCTTCAGCCCGAAGCGCAAGCGAACCAGAGGTGGGATGTGCTAAACGACGACCCTCCCGCCACTTGGGGAAGTTCGATGCCTCTATGGGAAGTGAAAACGGGAATTCCCATAGAGGGTTAGCATGTCTGATTAGGGTCGGGATGAAGACGAATGGGTGGTTAGGTGACCGAGGGAGGTCTCGTATCGTCCTCAACTGAGGTAAGGAAGGTATAACCTGGATGGGAAAGCCGGAATGATGCGACAAACTTTAAGAAAGTTTGATCAAAATGCTTCGCTACGAGAAGTCGGACGGACTCATAGTAGCGATGATATTGGTGCCTGTGAACGGCTGGTAACAGCCGGGAGGATAAAACACTGACTATGCGAAGGGATCCTGCTTTGGTGAAACCGAACAATGGGTGAGACAAATGCACAAATCAAGTAGGAAATCGGCGAAGGTATTTCATGAGAAAGACGCTACGCTGATTGCCGAAAAGGTTTGTGCATTGAAACTGTTTGTTGGAGGTTGGTGGGAAGAAACGGTTGATCTCACTCCTTGCAATGGGGCAACGCCAAAGAAGAGCCGTATACGGGAAATCCGTACGTACGGTTCGATGAGGGGACGGAGGTCGAAAGACCTCCTCCTACTCTGCTGGCTGGGGCTTCGTAGGGCTTTAAAGATATAAGGCACTTACAGATACTCGTCAAGTAGTATATTTTGGAGGGGCTTAAGAGGCTGTCCCACAATTGATTTTAACCATAAAAATATCGCTTCTTTTGGGGTTTAAAGCCCTATTTGTCTTTCTTTTTCCGCTATTTTTGGATTGTGGGACAGCCTCTTAAAAGCAATATCTAACCGAATTCCCATGATTACGTAGCAGCCGTGTAGATAATGGTAGATTACAAGCAAAATATAGGATGAATGGATTACCGCAGGAATACCTAAGAAAAACTATGGATATATGAGAAAAACGGGTTAAATTAACGCTGAATACATGCCTTTGTACGTTC
>QBUM01000159.1 GCA_013180585.1 Candidatus Methanophagaceae archaeon GoMg2 | reverse complement strand
CGTAGTAGAAATAGCAGACTTGAGTTATAGCAAAACCTTGGAGAAAGAAGGCACGGTAAAGATAGTACTCGCAGTGCAAGCGGACGTCGCCGATATAGAAGAGGCAAAAGATATAAACCCGCAGAGTAAAATAAGCACTGAATATCCTAACCTTACAAAAACGTTCTTTGATAAACTTGGGATTCCCGTGCAGATATTCTTCTCATACGGCGCTACGGAGGCAAAGGACATGATGGACGGCATAGTCGAGCTCACGGAGACCGGCGAGACACTCAGAAAGAACAACTGGCGGATAATAGATACGATACAGGAATCCTCCACGAAATTAATCGTAAACAAGGATTCGTGGAACGATCCCCCCAAAAGGCAGGCGATAGAAGAGATAACGACCTTGCTTTCCGGCGTTATAGAGGCGCGAGGTAAGGTATTGCTCAGCATGAATGTCGTAGAGGCTAAGTTGAAGGAAGTGATAGCCGTGCTACCGGCAATGAAAAAACCGACAATATCACAACTTTACGGTGATAGTCAAGAGCGGTGTTATGCCGTGGAGACGGTAGTTAGCAAGCGCGAGGTGAATATATTGATACCCAAGCTGAAGAGCATGGGTGCTGAAGATATTATTGAGATAGATATAGCGAAGATAGTGCGGTGATGACCGGGCCTTTTTAGTTTTAAGGTCATAGAGACTTTGTTCCCTATTTTTTTCGCGGAGGTAAGAAGATAGAGCGAGATTTTTTTTGTCGCTCTCTGTCAAATTCTACTTTATATTTTGTCGTGTTCATATCTCCTTCGTGGTTACTATGACCCGCTTCACACAGAACCAATTTTGTGCATTCCCTCATATGGCTCTTCTGAAGAGTTAGTTTTGCACTTTCCAGGTAGGTTAGGGGTCCTGTTTTATTGGTATCTTTTAGCTGTCACTTAGGGGTATAAATCTTTCACGCGCGTTGCTTCATCATAGCTTGTTTACCTACCCGATGGGATGCAAGGTTCTGTTCTGAGGCTAACCTCACGTTTGGGTTTTCAGCAACAGGATATTATAGTTGCTCGGCAGCACTCTCTTTTAATAAAATTCAACCTCCAGCCCTTGTACATTCAGGTAACCTTCATCTCTCGTAACAAGTTTAGAGCTATTTTCAATTGCAGTGGCTGCTATTAAAATATCTATCAGATTTACGCTTCTTCCTTTCTCTTTCAAATCCAACTCAATCTCGGATGCAATTTTTGAAGAAGTTAACGTAAATGGCAAGATATTCAAACGCTCCAGAAATTTTATAGCATCGTTATACTCTTTAACACGTCCGCAAAGTTTTGGGCCTCGTAATATTTCCCATGCAACAACCGAGGTGGTTTCAAGCTTTTGCTTCTTTATTATCCTATACTTATCCAACGCATCCTTCTTTTCTCTCAAAAAATCAATGACAAAAGAGGTTTCAAGGCAGTATCTCTGCATTTTTAGTGAACGTTTCTCTCCCTTCTTTTATTATTTTTTCAACATCAAAATCCTTCCATACCCCTGCAAATTCTATCAAATCCTTCTTGCTCCTGTCTGTAAGCCGAGTAATAACCTCACTGAAGCTTTCCCCTTCTAACTTTTCCACTTTTAACTTTTTATACGCATCTTCCGTAATTGTTATTGTTTTTGTTACCATGTATAGTTATGTGTATGTTTAACCTTATAAAAGTACCTCCCTCTTTCAATAGGGTACTAAAAACACCCTTACAGAATTGGACTATTGAATTTTCATTTATCTGGCTCTTCAAAAAGGCTATACTTGCATTTTAGGGATAGATTATGGGTCCTGTTTTGTAGACGTTTTAGTTATCTTTTTGGATGATTAGCCCTTTACGCGCGTTGCTGCACATAGGCTTCATCATAGCCTGTTACCAGACTGGATGCAAAGTTCTGTTTTGTGGTGACAGTTAACCATTCCTCTGGTTGGTTCTTCACCAACTGGATAGTTATGAACTTTGGTCTGAATTGAACCACTTCTGGCACGCCCCTCACTCAGTGCTATACCATATGGGGTAGGCGATTTTTGGTCATCAGGTCCTTGATAAATTACTGAGTCGTCCTTAACTCCCCCACCTACCGGCAATTATAGCCCACGTTGTTAGCATATGAGTCTCTTCTTCCATAAAACTGATCTCCCTTGTAAATTTTAGCGATTTCACATACCTTCGACATTTCTTTTAGCAGGGGTATCATAAATAAATAAAATAATGGGCCCGATGCGATTCGAACGCATGACCTTCGCCTCGTAAAGGCGACGTCATAACCAGCTAGACCACGGGCCCTCTTCGTTCCCCTACTTCCCTGCCTCTCAGGGTAACTATGTTTGTATATATTGTACTTTATTTCTTTACTAAAGCTTTCTTTTTGAAAGAAAGGTTTTTTATGTATCACAATTCTTTTCTTATTAGATTAAAAAGTTACAAGGACACAAAGAAAAATGCGTGGTGGATTTAGAAAGGGTGTCGGCATGAACCCTAAAAAGATGAGTCAGATGATGAAGCAAACGGGCATAAACGTAGAGGAGCTAAGTGACGTTGAAGAAGTGGTGATAAAACGGGCAGATTCTGAGCTCGTTTTTCATGAAGCTGTCGTTACTATTATGGATGCTCAGGGTGTGAGGATGTACCAGATAGCGGGTACGCCGGAAGAACGTGCTAAGTCCGAGCCCGAAGAGCTTGAAGAGCTAATTATTTCGCCAGAAGATGTAGAATTGGTAATGGAAAAAGCAGGGTGTGGCGAAGAAGATGCAAAAGCTGCGTTAATCGAGACCAATGGTGATTTAGTGGATGCAATTTCCAAACTTTGTGTGGAATGAACTTAATTCAACCGAAACGTATTGGGATAGTATGCAGAGGTGAAGCTGCCGACTTACAAGTATTAAACGGACTCATTGAGTATCTGGATAAAAGGGTAGAGGTTATACTCGATGTCGAGACTGCAAATAAGCTAAAGAAGCAGGGCTCTAGGATAAAAGAGATGGACGTGGATTTGTTAATCTGCGTTGGTGGTGACGGCACTATTCTGAGGACTTTACATCATTTGAGGGGCACCACACCGGTTTTAGGTATAAATATGGGTACAATTGGTTTTTTAGCTGATGTACAGCCTGAGAATGCTATTTCCGCACTGACAAAGTTATTAGATGGCTTCGAGGCTGAGAGACGGGAGCGGCTTGCTGTGAACGTAAAAGACGGGACTATACCAGATGCCTTGAATGAAGCGGTGGTAATAACATCCAATCCCGGTAAAATGCTACATTTCGCTATCTTTGTGGACGGCGAGGAATGGGAGCGCTTAAGAGCAGATGGTGTCGTTTTTGCCACGCCCACTGGGAGCACCGCTTATGCCATGAGTGCTGGCGGACCTATTGTACATCCAGGGGTTAATGCTGCTATAATCGTGCCTATCGCACCGTTTAAACTTTCCGCGAGACCCACCGTCGTGGACATAAACAGCGAAATAAACCTGGAGCTTCTGGTGACAAAAGATGCAGAATTGGTCATTGATGGGCAGTTCTATCGTAAAATCGGAAAGGAACACCGGATTAGCATTACAAAGGGCGAACCGGCATTCTTTGTTAAGCGCAAGGACCGGCATTTTTTGAAGCTTCAGGACAAATTGCGTAGTGCTGGCAAAATATGAAAATTAATATATAGGATGCCGATATAGTTTTAGCTATCAGCCAAAGAGTAATATGTAGAAAGGAGAGGAGAAATGAAAGAAGGGAAAATATCTGCACAGAAGTTGAGTTATAAAGAGGTCATGGACGCGGAAGGTCGTGACATAGGGGAATTGCACAATCTAATAGTGGATGCTACGACAGGTATGCTAACCGAGCTTGTGATTAAGCCCGCCTCGGAACTTGATACAAGCGGGTTCAAGATGGTAAACGATGATATCCTCATACCGATCGAAGCGGTTAAATCAATAAAGGATGTAATAATATTAGATAGTGGAAAACTACGAGGACGGGCGTGACGGGATTTGAACCCGCGATTTGCAGCTATCTCCCACTTGCCGTACTTTTTACGAACCGAACAACGTTTGACGTTGCTCCATCTCATTCTAAAAGTTTGTTAGGAGGCTGCCGCCGTGTCCTGACTAGGCCACACGCCCAATGGAAAACTTGTTTATTCTTAGTAAATGTTTTGTTTATTTAATATGATGTCATCTTCATTGCAGAGTACAGTGGAAAAAGCAGCGGCGATAATAGCGAAACACGATTACGCACGGGTGTTTTCGCATTACGACGCAGATGGGATAACTTCTGTGGCGATTATCAGCACTGCTTTACTCCGCATGGGAATTCAGTTTCATTCGTCCATTGTTAGCAAATTGGATAAGTCTTTAATTCAAGATTTAGACGAGGACCTCATCATCATCTGCGACATGGGCACAGCGCAAACGGATTTGATATCCGAGTATCTCAAAGATAAGGATGTTATAATCATAGACCACCATGCCGCGCCTTTGACCTCTTCCATCCCTAGTAGTACTGCATCATCTTCCCCCGTCATCATAAATCCTCATTGCTTTACACGCGGGGGCAATGATGAAATAGATGGCGAGGTCTGTGCTGCCGGTCTTTCTTATCTCGTGGCACGGTGCTTGGTTTCGGATGGAGCGCGTAATATAGATTTAGCGGGACTTGCGATTGCGGGGACATTAGGGGATAAATTGGAGATAGAGAGGGGACTAAACAAGACGATTCTGGATGAGGCGATAAATGAAGGTGTCATCACGATAAAAAAAGGTTTGAAGCTCGGCGATGGTAAGATTCGTGAGTTGTTACTTTTTTCTACCGACCCGTATATCCCGTTTGTGGGTAAGCCGGAGTGGGTGGATGCGTTCTTAAATAAAGAGGGTATTGACGGGGATAAGCTTCTGGGTGACTTAGAGGATGAGGAGGAGAGTCGGTTAACTACTGCTTTACTATCCCAGATTAGGGAATCCGATGTCGAAGTCCCCGAGGATGCTCTGGTTGGAACCACGTATAAGATGAATTTAGAGGTTGTAAGGAGCGGACTGGATTTCATGAGGATGATAGACGCCTGTGGTCGGTTTGGAAAAGCGGGTATTGGAATAGGGTTGTGCATGCGTGAGGCAACTATGATAGAAGATGCTAAGTCTTTATACATGCAGTTTCAAAACAAACTCGTCGCTGAGCTGAATAGGATAGAAGGAGCAGGGGACGATGGAATACAGGAGCTTTCCAATATTTTCTATTTCTATGTGCAGGCGACGGGCATAACAGGCGTATTAGCGGGCATATTAGCGGAATACGTACATACGAAGAAGCCACTAATCGTGCTTAACAAGAAAGACGGAACGGACGAGCGTGCAGCAACGAAGATCTCAGCAAGGTGCAATAAGAAACTGCTGGCACCATCGGAAGGAGAGGGGGTAGACCTTGCAAAGGCACTGGAGAAAGCGGCAACGGCTGTAGGTGGATTTGGTGGGGGGCATCCCGTCGCAGCGGGGGCGTCTATTCCAAACGGCTCTGAGGAGAAGTTCATAGCAAGTATTAACAGTATAATAGGCGAGCAAAGGCGAAGCCTCTCGTGAGCTGCTTGCTGTTGATTTTCTAAGAGAGAGTAGGAGAAGGTCCTTCGACCTCCGTCCCTTCATCGAACCGCACGTACGTATTTCCAGTATACTGCTCTCCTTTGGCGTTGCCCCAAAACTTTTAAGAAAACTGTTATCCGTCCTCTCAAGCCCCAACCACGCCACCATCGGAATGAATTCCGATGCATCTCATTACCCCCCATAATTCAGAATCTATCCCCTTCTCTTTTCATAACAAAGCATTAAAAACTCTTCATTTGTGAGTATAGCATCCCTTATCAACCCTTTTAGGAGTCCCACCTTTATTGGCTTATTTCCATGCACAGGTATAACCAAGATCTTCACAGTTCCTTCCTTTACCAAAATATGATGGCTCCCCTCGATGCGGTCCACAGTCCAACCGTCTTTTTTAAATACACCGATTATCTTTTTGCCTGACCATCAAGGAAGTTTATCCACAACCTTACACTACCGCCACTTCTTTGATTATAGCTTTATCTGGACTTTTAACATCGTACATCGCGCTTTCGTTTAATGTTTTTAAATATCCGACAATTGCTTCTTTTATGTTTTCCGAAGCTTCTTCTATCGTATCTCCCTGTGACCAACACCCTTTAAGAGCTGGACAATGTACCACATACCCCCCATCTTCTAAATCTTCTTCCACCACAACTTTGAATTTTATTTTCTACTCCTTTAATTTTGTCAACATTAACGATCCCCTTCTATATAAAGCCCCAGCCAGCCCACACTCGGAATAAATTCCGAGGCATCCCATTTGTGCAAGCATATTCATCCTTTCTCAATTTGATAACATCCAATCCTTCGACTTTACCGAAACATTTCGTACTGTCGGTTATCAATTCACCCGCATCCGGGACCAGCACATGATGAGCAATCAAAAAAAGAAATTCCTGAGTTCTGTCTTCCCAAGCCTTTTACGCAACTTTTCATCCATAGTAGCGAATTTTACGTCAAGCGTTTTTGCCAGAGTGATAAAAAGAGAATCGTAAACTGTTATACCATATTTTACAGCAATTGCTGTTGCCTCAGGTAGGAAATCGCTGGATAGGTATATTTTAGAATATTTTATCAACTTCACAAGCATCTCAGCACGCATATCCGCCTCTTCAGAGGGGATTCTTTTCAACTGATATATGTGCTTCCAGATAACGTTGGCTGATTCGGCAAAAGAGAGATCGAGAGTTGCTGATCGCTGCCTGACCAGATCCTTGCATAAATGGAGGAATCAAGAACGAGCATCTCTTTCTTCCCGGATAAGCCTCCAACTGGGGATTTCTGATGTTTCCAACCTTTCATTCACCCGGTCTATATCGCTTAGCAAATTCTGCACCTCAAACTCTTTCAATCTTCGATTTAGCACTTCAATCAAATACTTTTTCCAATCGAAATCTTTGTATTCCTCAAGACGTGCCTTAATTTCTTTTGGTATTGGTATACTAAGTGTTTCTTCCATGTATATTCATTTAACATTTCCAAATAAAAACATTTTTGTATGAAAGAACTAAAGAGAGGGCAGAGCATTTTTAATTGTAGCACCACCCTTTCAACAGTTTCAATTTCTTCTTCTGCTATGTCTACTCCGTCTCGAAAATAAGAACACAAGTCCAAGCACAGCGGCAACTGGAATGGCTATTGTCGTGAACTCCGGAACTGCTGTAAATCCAACGTCCACTTTACTGTCAATAGGCTCTCCAGTGTTCCAATCACCGTTTCGTTTTGTGTCCACAACGATGTCATATTCACCTTCGGTAAGTGTTGCATTCCATATTTTAGTGGTTGCGATGCTGCCATCACCTTCTGTCGTCTCTGTTTCATATCCGCCGGAAACGTCTGTCAATTCATCGCCATCATTCCAAACGGCCTGGTTCGCTACCACATATATACGCACATCCGTACTTCCGGGTAGATTTCCCGCGTAGCAGTAGACGTCCTGGGTCAGCTCAAATGTGTTCCGTTCTGCTCCGGAGTCATCGGAAGAAACAACGTAAGGAACTGCACCACCCGTATCATCTTCAACCTTCACAATGAGCTGGTAAATATGGTCCTTTATGGTGATGGTAGTAGTAAAAAGGTGAGTGACCAAGACGGTATACGGGTCTAATTCCTCGTAAAAGATCTCTTCTGTTGTTACTCTGTCAATTTCTTCGGAGTAATCCGAGAAAGGGGTAGTGGCTACGGTTTGGGTGCTCATGTCAATATAATGCCAGATACCAGCGCTCAAACCTGTTACTGTGTCAAGGTAAGCAATCTCGTCCGCGGTCAGGTCGCTCCAGCTTCCTACATGCCAGATATCCCTGTCGTTGCGGTAGAAGCTGGGTCCTAAATCATAATGGGCATACCCTGCTACCGTACGATGAATTTCGTCAATGTGTACTTCCACATCCACATACTTATTCACGTGGATTTCTTTTTCCGCGCGGCCATCTGCGCTTGTAACCGCAGTAGACATCGCAAGTATAGAAATAACTAAAATCGTTGTTAAGCCAAGGTACACCAATTTCTTGCTATTCATTTTTTCCCCTATCACCTCCTAATTTTTTTCATGGATCTATATAAGCCCCAGCCATTCCACACCCGGAATAAAGAGGCTGTCCCACAATTGACTTTAGTTAGCACTATAGTTGCTATATAGCTTAAACCTTTACTCAAAGGAGATAAAATTTGGGACCACACTCCTTTAATCCTACCACACAAACTTTTGATGGAT
>QBUM01000160.1 GCA_013180585.1 Candidatus Methanophagaceae archaeon GoMg2 | reverse complement strand
CAATCGTGGTAACGCTTACTATGAATTAAACAAGCATGAGAAGGCAATAGAAAATCACAACAAGGCAATCGAGTTGAATCCTGATGATGCAGCCGCTTACACCAATCGTGGTGCCGCTTACACAAATTTAAACAAGCATGAGCAGGCAATAGAAAATCACAACAAGGCAATCGAGTTGAATCCTGATTATGCAGCCGCTTACACCAATCGTGGTGTCTCTTACACATATTTAAAAAAGCATGATAAGGCAATAGAAGATTACAACAAGGCTATCGAGTTGAATCCTGAGGATGCAGCCGCTTACACCAATCGTGGTAACGCTTACGCAAAATAAAAAAAGCATGAGCAGGCAATAGATGATTTCAACAAGGCAATCGAGTTGAATCCTGTTGATGCAACCGCTTACAAGAATCGTGGTAGCGCTTACGCAAAATTAAAAAAGCATGAGCAGGCAATAGATGATTTCAACAAGGTAATCGAGTTGAATCCTGATGATGCAGCCGCTTACAACAATCGTGGTTGCGCTTACGCATAATTAAAAAAGCATGAGCAGGCAATAGATGATTTCAACAAGGTAATCGAGTTGAATCCTGAGGATGCAGCCGCTTACTACAATCGTGGTGCCGCTTACGCAGAATTAAAAAAGCATGAGCAGGCAATAGATGATTTCAACAAGGTAATCGAGTTGAATCCTGATGATGCCGAGATTCATGCAAACAGAGGCTTAACGTATCCAAAAATAGGCAAATACGAAGAATCAGCACGAGATTTGAAAAAAGCAGGAATTTTATTCTTTTCTTCTGGAAGAGTGGAAGACTCAGTTAAGGCTAATTCGCTTTGTTTCAAACTGCAAGATAAAATTGAGAATGACGATGTAGTTTACTGTGGTCTTACTCTTTTTCTTATAACCTTAAATGCAGACGTTATAATTGAGCTTAGGAAAATGAAGATACAAGACGAGACATTGAGAAAAATATTTGAACTGGCTGTAAGAAAATTGCGTAACAGAGACATTTCAGAAGAACTGGCTGAGATAGAGGAAAAAGAGAAGCGAGAAGAAATGAGAATTCTGTTGGGGCTGCTAAAGAGATTCTGATAAAAATTTAAGTTTAGGTCATAGTCATAGGCTGTTGTTAGTTTCTCTCAAAAAGCCTTTCCGCTTCGTTCAGTTCGTAGAAGGTGTACCGTTTTGATAGACAATGAAAAAAAGCGGCAAAACGTCAAATTTGACTGTTGCTCTTTCTGTGCATCACGCATTTCGCCGCGAACGTCCCCGCACCTACACCATTATCCACATTTACCACCGCCAACCCCGGTGAGCAGCTCTGCAGCATAGACAGAAGCGCAGCAATACCTTTGCCGCCAATACCGTAGCCCACAGACGTAGGAACTCCTATCACCGGCACGTCCACGAGACTCGCAACCAACGAAGGCAACGCCCCTTCCATACCCGCAACCACGATTATAGCCGCTACGTCTGCGGTTACACAATCCTCAAGAGGTTTCACCAGCCGATGTAAGCCCGCAATGCCCACATCGTAAACCGTTATCACTTCACAACCGCAGACCTCGGCAACCACCCGCGCCTCTTCGGCAACCGGTATATCAGCAGTTCCCGCAGCTATTATTCCTATTTTACCACGCTTGGGAAACTCATATCCACTCTTCTTCACTATTACCGTCTTCGCAACCTCGTTATAATCAACCACAAAATCTTCTTCCGTTGCGATACGCTTTTCTATCGCTTCCGCGTCTTCTTCAGTCGCTCGACTTACTAACGCAAAACCCTTTGCCGTTGCGTGTGCCAACGCAATATCCGCCACGTCAGTACTTTTTTTCCCCTCTGCAAAGATTATCTCCGGTATACCAGTCCTATACTGCCTGTTCAGGTCTATTTTCGCGAATTTCCCTACTCTTCTTATACTTTCTAACTTTAGTTCCTTGCACGCCTCTTCTATGCTTAATTTCCCGTTTGCGAATCTCTTCAGTATCTCTTCCATCAAACTTCTCTTTACTCGGACGTTAGTTTAAAGTTCTTTTCCGCATTCGATACGCAACAGCGAAAAGAGCTGCAATTGCGAATGCAACTTCAAATCCAGGAATACCTCTTTTGGGTTTGGCTGATGGGCCTGGCGTGGGCGTGGGTACCTCAGTTGGCGAGGGTGTTACAGCAGGCGTTGGTGTCGGTGTCAGTGTAGGCGTCGGTGGCTGCGCCCCCGGATAATCGTTAGAATCTCTCATGTCTGTTCCCATGTGCATCTCTATCAAGTCGCTGTAGCCATCTCCATCGGTATCACGTGGTGCTCCGCCGCCTCCACCACCGCCGCTGCGGCTATAAACCTTCTTAATCACTGTAATCGGTCTACTCATGTTATTATTCGTCTCATTCGATTCTTGAACCACATCATCTGAATCTGCAAATACTCGGATATCGTGCTTTCCTAAGACCGAGTCCCACGTTATCATGGCTTTGGAACTTGAAAGAGCGTTTACCGAGATATTCGTAGTATCCCCTATCAGAGCACCATCCACGAAGAACGATACTGTGTATTCATCTGCGGCTGTGCATCCACTATTATTTATAAGTGCAGTTATCGTCACGGAATTGCCTTCTGTCGGACTTTCAGTAGAGAATGAAATATCCGTTGGGCAGAGGTCCGGTTTCTTTTCCACTGTAATTGTTTTACTTGCGTTATTATTCGTCTCATTTGATTCCACTATTACATTTTCAGCGTCAACAACAACGCTAATATTGTGTTCACCTGATGCCGCAGTCCACATTATCGAGGCGTTTGAACTTGAGTTAGCACGTGCTGAGATAATATCATTCCCAATCAGAGAAGTTCCATCGGAGAAAGCCACCGTGAAGTTGTTCGCATCGGCAGCGCCAATATTATGCACAATTGCAGTTATGTTTAGAGCCACACCATCTTCTCCTGTGGGGCTTACCGTAGCGAATGATATGTCAGAGGAGTTGAGTGTGAGGTCTGCCAGTAGTGCAGGACCGCCATGGTTAATTATCACCCCATCCGCAATTCCACCCTCATCTCCAACTCCGCCATCTGTGAGAATAATCGTTGTTGTATTATCCCCGTCATTACTGCTCATTAATATTTGATGCCAGAGCCCTGACTGGGAATTGACTGTCCAATATTGTGAATTGACAGGCAAATCTGCCGGGAGTTCTATCGTTACGGTTACGTTCTCACCGGCATTAAGCCCGCCAATAAAGAATGAGAAGAATCCGTGCGGGAAAGTAATGTTGGGCTTACCCTCTTGAGGTAACGAGGACTCATTCACAGCAGCAACAGAGCTGAAATAACCCTTATCTGTGGAAAGAGTGACTGCACCTGTAGCTGTTTCTATTAACTCTTCTGTATTGTCCCACAAGCTTTCCCACAGGTTTTGGCTCATGAATGGGTAAGAATCAAAACCTGCTGCAGGATGTGATATCTCGGTATCTCCTATCCCATCGTCGGCTATTGCATGCTTTCCGGTTCCACTGCCATCATCAACGCCGGTGTAGCCAGACCAGTAGTTGCCCTCCGGAAGAACAGGATGATTCCAGTCATTCCTCTCTGGTGAATCGTCTTCTGCATTAATGCCATTGTCCACGATATTATTATGCAAAATTTGGTTATTCTTCGATTCCACCAGGAATATCCCGTAGTTACCGTTCGCGCTCACGGTATTGCCCACGATCTCGTTACTGTTTGAAGAATGCAATGAGATACCGCGGTTGCCATTAAAGTCAACGATATTATCCTCGATTTTGTTATTGTTTGAACCCCAATACAAGAAGATTCCAAAGACTTCGTTCGCATTTGCGACGTTTCTCGCTATCATATTGTTATTGGTATGTGAAGATAGAGTAATTCCATGAGTGTTATTCGTGACTTTATTGTCTGTGATGTTGCAGTGGTCCACACCATTTCCAAGGAATATCCCCGCCATTTTGTACGGGTATGGGTACTCTGCAGTAGCTCCGGTAACCGTAAACCCGCGTATATTCGTATGATCCGCGGTTACCGTGAAGACATGTTTGGAAGAACGTGCTGCGCGAACAAGCGTTTTAACGTGACCATTCTCGGAACGAATAGTTAACTCCTTGCCAACCACCACATTTTCGGTGTACATTCCATCTCTCACAATTATAGTATCACCCGCAGTAGCGTTGTCTACCGCATCCTGTATATTTGTGAAATTTGTGCTACCATCGTCATCCACATACCATGTCTTTGGTACTGCATCTTCCTCTACCAAAAAAGTCGTTGTATCCGGTTCCCGAAACGTTACTTCCGTAAAATTCCAGCCGCCACTACGACACCTTACATAAATAGCTGCTACTCCGGTTTCATTCCCAGATAGTAGTGCGGTTGCCGTGCCATTGTCATCTGTAATTACATTAATAAGGGTGCCGGTTTTGCTCTCATTTCCCGCATCGGTAAGCCACGCAGATGTACCTCCTATTATAGACATAATCACAGTCTCATTCGCCACAGGTTCTCCACTCTTTTCTGTTTCTTCCGGCCACCTGACTACCACTTTTATCTCTGAGGTAGTATAGCCATCGGCTGGTATCTCAGCGGGATTCGTACTAATCGTCACCCAGTTACTCACCCAGTCACCGCCAGTTCCTTGAGCACATGCCAGAGCAGGAAATGTCAATAAAACCACAATTAAGACTGCCAATATCCCATATCTTTTAGCCATTTTTATGTTCTCCTCACTTTTCCCCTCGTATTTAACCTCAATTTATAATGACACATAATACAAAACTCAGAAGCATATCAATTTTATCGGTACTTGTGATCAGGGTTTTTTACACTCATCCACCCACGAATTTTACCCTCTCTGACAATTTGTAGGACAAGGGCAACCGCCGGAAAGGCTTGCCTCTTATTTCTTCATCAACCCGTTTTCTCAAGTCAAGAACGTCCATCTCCTGCTTTTGCCCTTTTTTCGCATTTCCGTGCGACTCACTTCTGATTGTTACACTCAGTGTCTTCTTCTCCACTTCCTTATCACCTATCACGGCAACGTAAGGAATCCACTCACGCCCTGCATCCCTTATCTTCTTCGACACTGTCTCTTCGCGGTCGTCCACATCCACCCTCAGCCCAGACAGAGCAGGTAAAATACTTTCGATATATTCCAAATGCCGCTCAGCAATCGGAATTAGCCGCACCTGTGTCGGTGAAAGCCAAAGCGGAAACATCGGTAGAATACCACGCTCTTTTTCCAAATACGCTTTCTCTAACAACGCATACATGCACCGCTCTATCGCACCGCTCGGCGAGCAATGTAGTATAATGGGTCTTTTCTCCGTTCCGCTCGCATCCACATATTTTATATCATAGCGTTCCGCATTCTCCACATCTATCTGTACAGTGGACAAAGCAGACGCTTTTCTTGACGCATCCACGAAATTGAACTCGAACTTTAGCACGAAATAGAAAAACCTCTGGTCCCACAGCTCTATCAGTACAGGCTTGCCAGCTATTCGCATTAAATCCTCTACAAACGTCTTATTCGCGTCATAGAAATCCTTTGTGAATCGTATTGCCACTTCGTACTCATCCGGTGAGAATCCAATGTCATCCAGAACACGCATACCGAGCTCATACTGCATCTTGAACTCCTTTAACGCTTCTTCCATGTCGCGGCATAGAGTATGCATGTCCGGCATCGTGAATTTTCTCAGGCGACGCAGACCCACAAGTTCGCCTCGTTTTTCCTTTCTAAACGAAGGTGCGAGTTCAAACATCTTCACTGGCATGTTCTTATACGATATGCTCATGTCTTTACTCATTAGGAACTGCCCGAAGCATGCTGCGAACCTTAAGAACAAATCAGGCTTATTCCCCTTTCCTATCATCGAATACTGCCTCGCCGGGAACCGTTCAATGTAATCTTTCAGCGCGGGATGCTCTACACTGTACATAATCGGCGTCTCGACTTCGGCAGCACCGTATTCCGCTACTATACTCCTGACATAATCCTCTAATAGCGTCTTTATCAGCTCACCCTTGGGATAAAACCTTAGATTGCCGGGGTCCGAGGAGGGCTCGTAATCCGCTATTTCCAATCGCTTCATTAGTTCTACATGTGGCGGTACCCTATCCACCGCGCGGCGCTTCTCGCTCTCATACACGAAGAACTGCTTCAAGTTCTCATGTTTTGTGCCAAATTCAAAATCCTCGGCCGCTATAAGATTTCCGCCATCATCCATGATGAAGAAATGAGATTCCGCTTTCTCCTCTGCTTCTAACGCCTTCGATTCCGTTTCTACTTCTTTTACCTCCGCACCTTCAAGAACCTTTATCTTGCGCGATAGCTCGGACAGCGGATGTCCTTTGCACCGCAGCGTGAAGGATTTATACCAGCCAAACGGGGCTCTCTTTACTTCCACGCTTTGTGCATGCAACTTATCGTGCAATGCTCGCAGTATCTCCACGCTCTTATCTGGCGAAGCTAATTCAGAACTCAAATGCGCATAAGGATACAAGACGATTCGTTCCGCACCGACCTTATTGAAGATAGAAATAGTTTCTTCCGCGGCTTTCTTTACTACATAGTTCACGTTTCGCTCGTCTTCGCGTTCCACGGCAATGAAAACGACCAGAGCTTCTTCTACGCGCTCGCTCGCCGTTTCTATCTCTTCCGCAACCTTAGTCTTCTCTTTTGCTTCGTATTCTATATAGTCCGAATGTATGAACAGCAGTTGCAATTTTCACGCCTCTTCTTATTTTTGGAAAGTATAAAGTATTAGATTCTACATACTAAAATTTAATATCGAAAGTAGCATGGAACGAATAGAGGTAAAGACGCGGGAAAGTACCGAACTCATTGACATTACCGAGAAACTAAAAGAGGTCGTTAAGAGCGCCGGCGTTGATTCCGGTATATGTGTGATATTCACACGACATACCACTTCGGGTATTATAATCAATGAGAACGAGTCCGGGCTGAAACAGGATATTGTTGCGATTCTGAACGAGTTAGTCCCGAAAGGTACGGGATACTTGCATGATAGGATAGACAACAATGCGCATTCGCATCTCAGGGCGGTTCTGCTCGGCACAAGTGTGACCATTCCAATAGATCGTGGAGAGTTGGTTCTTGGCTCGTGGCAGAGTATCTTCTTCGTTGAGTGTGACGGGCCCCGGCGGCGAGAGGTTTATGTGCAGATTGTTGAAGGGTAGTAAAAATTGTAATATTAAAATTTATGGGACTCTGTTCATTGTAAAGAATAGCTTCTTCGGAAACTCTGTGTAATTGGTAAACATGGGTATGCCCCAGTGTGGTAAAGGACATCCCTTGGGCTTGCGGAGCCCAAGATCCGGGTTCGATTCCCGGCTGGGGCATTCCTCTTCCCTTTTGTAAATCACAAGCTCCCTGTACAGAATTTCCCCTAAGTCCTTTTAAGATGACTGTATTAACAGTTCTTTACCCAAGTCCGTGACCATCCACTGGTTCTGCCTGCCTACCCTCTTCCCTTTAACTAACCCTTGACTTACTAACTTCCACAGATGAACTTGAGCAGTATTCCATGCTATACCTACTTCTTTCGCAACCATTTCTGTTGTAACAGGCCAATCCTCTTCTATGAGAAATTTTAAGATCTTGGTTTCAATTTCATTCATGTTAATCGTATCTTATTGTGACACATATTAAACATGTGCCGTTAAGAGATATTCTCCGAACATTTTATATGTCCTTATGATCAACCTTATGAACGGTTGTTATGATACATCACAATTCAAAAATCGTAACTTCGTTGGCTGGCTTGTTAGTTCTCTTAGCCATAGCAACCATGGCACACGCATTACCTTTGGATAACCGTAGTAGCAGTTATGCTACAGAACTTTCTTTCGCGGGCAACTGGATAGAGAAAGCGGATACACCAGCAGCAGGAGGTTACGGAGAAGCAATTGTAGGCACGGAAAAGACTATCTATATCGCCCGGTGCTATAACATTAATAGTAATCCCTCATTTTGGGGCTACGATTCGGAAACTGATAGTTGGAACTCGAAGAACACGTCAGGTCTTCCTAAAGGCGCATTTAGAAACGGTGCGGCTCTTGCGTGGGATAGCGATGATTATATCTATGCGCTGCTTGGTGCGAGATACAAATCGGAAGATGATAACCGCAGCCTCTTCTATCGGTACAGTATAACGAATGATAGCTGGGCGCGACTGGCTGATTCCGCTCACGCTCAAGGTGCTGGTGATGCCATTGCGTGGTCGGGTTACGATGATTATATTTATCCGTAACTTCGACCATTTTTAGGAATATGTTTTTGTGTGATGGTTTTAGATGTCT
>QBUM01000161.1 GCA_013180585.1 Candidatus Methanophagaceae archaeon GoMg2 | reverse complement strand
AGGAATTTGATAAGGCAATAGAAGACTATGACAAGGCAATAGAATTAAATCCAAAAGATGCTGGGATCTATCTAAATCGTGGAGTTGCTTATCGGAAATTAAAGCAACATGAGAAAGAACAAGAGGACTACAAAAAGGCTTTGGAACTCGATCCAAATTACGTCGGTGCAATGCTTAACTTTTCAGAAAGTTACATCATCACAAAAAATTATGCGGCAGCACACGAAATGGCGGAAAGGGCATTGAATATCGCTGAAGAAAGTAAAGACATTATAATCTCACATTTTTTGATGGTTTGTTCATCGTTGTTTCAAAATAAAAACGAAGATGCAAAGAGTCAACTAAATAGACTGATTGATCATCTCGAAAAAATAAAAGACTGGATGCGTGAATGGGATTTTTCGGACATCAAACAAGCAATAGAAAGTAGCGAACTTGATGAAGACACCAAAACTTTAATGCTTTCGCTCATAGAGCTATTGGAGAATAAAATAACGCTGGATGAGTTTAAACATAATTTCGTAGCTAAATAATTTATTAATGAAGTCCCGCAATTAATAAACTATGCCAGGCGGTTGGGGCATAACACCAGAAGAGCAGCCCGAATTTGATGAGATTTTTGCTGTGGCAATAACGTTAGGCATCAGAGACAAAAAAGAAAAAGTGGAAAAGGTGAAAAATGGTTTATAGTCCTGATGCGATTTACAAATTATATATGAACCCCGAACAAGCCAAAGCACATGTAAAATCTCAAATAAACGTGATTGAAACTGTGTATGGAATACGGATTACCAATTTAGAAGAGGTAATCGAGGCGATAATCGAGAAAACTCGGAATGCTGATAAGATATTAACAATTTGCACCGCATTGAACTCTTGGGTAGCAATGAACACTTCGCCTACGGGCGTAGTTGAGATACCGCTGGAACTTGTGAACGAATTAACGGAGCGGATATTGTAGTCACGCACATGCGGCAGAAAATTTGTAATTGTTTAGCTAGCAGACTAAGGATGGGGCGATTGCTCGCCCCTCCTCGTCTCAGAACGGTACGTGAAAGTTGCCCTTCATACCGCTCAAGCGTTTCATAACCCTTTCTGTATCGGGCAGCAGTTAACTGCTTTTGTAATTCCGGTTTGCAGCCTGTTAACATGTGCTGAATGTCTGTAAGTCTCTCGCCTTTTAAGGGCGTAATTGAACTACTTACATTCACAGGTTTGCCTCCGTGCATACAATGAAACACCGCTGATAAGTCAGCACTCTTTCGAGTTGGGGCAAATTTTGAACCCCTATACATCTCATTACAAGATGCCTTTCGCTTTTTATCAATTCCTCTACCCTCTATGCCATCGTTTACCCTTACGAGGTCCCTACCCGGCGATTCCGGGAGCATATAGGGCTTACCAAGTTCTACATCGCAGATAACTATGGACGCCTTAGAAGCCATCTTTGAGCCGGGAATCATCTGTCCATCCCCCATAACGTTGCGGTAACCGTTATGGTCGGATTCCACACCTTTTGGTCTAAGCGTATCAACCCAATTTCGCTTATCGTAATTTACGACTCTTACAATGGTTCGCATTATACTCTTCATAGCGTTCTTATCCTGGCAGTTGATCCGAGCTGGGTTCTCTGATTTTCCCACGTTGTCCTGCGAGCTTACCACGCAAGCGTTACCCCCTGCGTGTTCCGCAGTAGGATTACCCCGAATGGCGGGGGTAGCCGCACGGGCAATCTGCGATGCAGCTTCTTGTCAACAGACCACAAGATTACACAGATTTCCACGAGAGTAGAAGGACAGTAACCAGATTTTAGTGTACCATAGGCCACATTAATCCCTATTTCTTGTGTTAATCTTGTGGAATCTCGTGGTTTTAAAAATTAGCTATACAAATACAAAAGTTTTAGTGCTAATCTCGTGGTTTTACCCCTGCCATACAAATACGAAAAGTTAAATACCATACGGCATTCAAGATTACTTTTTTAATGTTCTTACCCCCACGCCCAACTTCAGCAGGAATGGTATCATAAGCAAAGCCATTAATATCTCGGAAAATCCACCTACAATGAAACAGGTGTCGTAACTATACACGTCAGAAAGAATGCCCGCGACAGAAAAGCCGGCTACAAAACCCAGCGAACCGAAAACGTTGAACGCACCTATTGCAGAACCCCTCTTATTCCGCGGTGATAGGTCCCCGGCCAGTGCAACACTCGAAGGAAACATCATCGCTGCAAACACGCCGCAGCTTAGCACTACTGCAATAAGCATTGTTTTACCTACGAATCCTACCAGACACATTTCCAATCCATAGAAGAAGGAACCGATGACAAGAGGTATGACTCTGCCTATTTTATCTGACAGCTTTCCAAACGGATACTGGAGCAGTACTAAAGGAAAAAGGAGCAGCGCTTGATACAGTCCGACCTTCGCAGTGCCGAAACCAAATGTATGTATCAGATACAGCGGGAAAACGAAGATAAAAAATGCAATTGTGAATCGGTCAACAAAACTGAAAGTATACGGAATTGCGAGTTTCTTCTCCTCGTTCAAAACTCTGATGGATTCGAACATGGAATCAGGTTTGTTTTCTATGCGAATATCCCTTATCAGAGTTACCGAGAGCATTGTGCCTATCATAAAGAGGAAAGAGGCGAAATACATTGGACAAAACACGCCATACTTCGCTGCCAGTAAGCCGCCTATTGGCGCGCCGGATGCCATTCCAAACATCATTGCCATGCCTATCAGTCCCATCGTCTTGCCATAACTCTTTCTCTGCGCGCAATCCAACGCACTCGTCATCACAAGCGACCATGCCATAATCGTAATAGCACCCTGTATGAACCTGAGCCCCAAAAGAAGTGACAGTGAGTTCGCTTTTGCCATTAGAAAATACATTACTGCGGAGCCCGCGAATCCAAAAACAATGAACGGTTTCCTTCTGCCATACTTATCCGAAAGTGAACCCCAAACAACGGCAAAAATTACGTATGCTATCATTTCAAGCGTAAAGAACATACTCGCTTCGGTATTGCTGGCATCGAAACGCTTGATGATAAAATCATTAATCACCGGTGCCATGAGCGTCAAACTCAGCATTACCACGTATGTTAAAACTGCGTAGATTGCTATCTCTCTATTATGCTCAATACGTTTAGATACCATATCCTCTTGCGGGATTCAAAGAAGTTTTGTATATCTTTTAATTAAAACAAGAATAAATAACTATGCCGTACTCTTTATTCTGATCTAAGTTCCAGCCTCTAAGTTCATATCCACGGTTCCGTTGTCCCCTCCAGGTCTTCACCCTTCCTACGATTCTCATCCTTTTTGTTGCACCTGCACGCTTCTCCCCCTCATTCTCCACCACAACATCCACCATCGCTCAGCATAACTGCAAGCGCTATCTTTCCCACTTCCCATTTTTTAATAAAGCAGTGTTAGGTTGTTAGGGCAACAAATAATGTCGCCTAATATTGTTCGGTTTTGGATAAAAACCCGAATAAAGTTATATTTCTGTGGAAAAGTCGTACATCTGTCTTCTACGCTCTATCCCTCACAATCCTGTATACTTTCCCTCTTCATTCAACCTGCACAAACATCTTTCCCTCTGCATAGATATTCATATTCTACCAGCGATTACCTCTTCAAAATCTTTCATAGTTACTGATAGCTCACCTGCTTTCGTACCCAACCGCTTTGCTTCTTTTGCTTTCTTTAACCAGACCTCAGTGCATACATTCTTGATGTCTCTGCCCGTGTAGCACTCAGGAGTCATGTCCACGATACGATAGAAATCTATATCTTCGTCCAGGTTGTATTTGCAGGTCTTTATCTTATAAATTTTAAGCTTTGCCTGCCTATCAGGAACAGGGACTTCAATACATTTGCTCCGAGATAGAATCGCATCGTCAACCCGGTCATCGCGGTTGCTTGTAAATATCGTGATGATTGATTCATCGCGTCGGCTGAAGCCATCGAGCTCTCCACACAACTGCAGCATGGCAGCCCGCACCTCATCGCCCGCATCTGTTTCGCCACTACCTTTCCTGCGCTTCAGTGCGAGACCGTCTATCTCATCCATAAATACTATGCACGGCGCTTTCTTCCTTGCCAACTCATAGAGATCGCGTATATTGGCTGAAGTCGTACCGAGCCATTTTTCCACGAGTTCCGGTGCATTAACGCTGAGAAAAGGTACCCCTGATTCGTGGGCTACGGCTTCTGCCAGCATCGTTTTTCCCGTACCAGGAGGACCAACTAACAACAGCGCATTCTGGATTTCAACTCCCGCTTCTGCCATCTCTTTGCTTATCTCTGGATCAAGCTGAAGCTCTGTATGTTCCCTGAGTTGTTCCTTCACCGTTTCCAGTCCACCGATATCATCATAGGTCACGTTTGGACTCTCGTTGACCACGAATTTCTCCGCTTTGAATTTGTAAGAATCCAGAAGTTCCAGAATGTAGTAGCTTTGCGGATTCAGGTCTACCTCCTTGCCAGGCACTATTTCCTCTATTGGAAATCGGTGAGGTCGCGGAATCACGTGAATCATACTTTTACTTCCGCCAACGGTGACCAATACCTTGTCGTTTTTTTCTTCATATTTTACCACGTAACCACGGACCGCGGGCGTAGTTTTAAGCTCTTTGCGGATATTGTCTAACTCTGCTCGTGCTGTTTTTTGTTCATGCACCGCCTTTCTATGGCCTAATCGCAGTTTATAAAGCTCTTGCTCATACTCTACCAATCGTTCTGCCTGCATGGAAATTACCTGTTCTGCAATCTCCTGTTCATCTATATAGCCCGGCTGCTTTGCATCTTCGTACAGCTCGTTCAACAATTCCGCTTTTCTGTCGGTTCCTACAAAATCAGCTATTGCCATGTTAAGTCCCCATTTATCGGCCGGAAATTACCCGCCAATTCCATTACTTCAAACGATTCTTTTTTGCTTTTCCATTCGATTCCACTCAATATCTTTGTTATTCTGCCTTTTTCGCCTTTATCCAGGTCTGTAAGTAATTTTTTCACGTTTTGGCCCTCCACCTGTTCAATAAACAAATGGTATCACTTTTTTAGTTACCCTCCTGCAGTAATCTTCCCATTCTTCACAAAACTCCCCATGAAGCATCTTCTCTTCTTTTGGAATACGAATCAACATTAAGAAGCTCATTATAGCTGCCAGCACTAAAGCAGGAATAGAGAGAAAAACTAAAGCAAATCCAAATACCCAAAAAATAATCCCACTATATCTTGGATGTCTCATATATTTGTAGGGACCATCAGTAACTAATTTATGTTCTTTTTGGACTGTTACCACCCAACTAAATTGCTTTCCTAAATGCAGTGGCGCCCAAACCATAAAAACATAACCAATAATAAAAAGAATTAATCCCAAATAGGGTAGAGCATCTCCGCCACCCTGGTTCTTCACAGTGAGCGTAACTTCTTTTATGTCGCCGGGTGAAAGTTCAGTTGGTGTGACCTCGGTTATTACGATGTTGGCATTTGTGGCTGCGCTTGATGGTGCGACCAACGCCGCCGTTACGAAAATAAGGGTTGCTATCAAAAGCATGATTTGTCCCATGGTATACATTATGTCCCAGCGTATGTCCGCAGGAACTGCGGATTCTGGTAGTTTATTCCTTTCTTCTTTCATTTTTTCCTCCTTTGCTTTTTCCTTAAACATTGTTTTCAAACGATTCACGCTGCTCCGCAACCAAGAGCAACTTTCGATGCGTTTTTTGCTTCTCCCTCTTTCAACTGTGCGAAGACATTCAATTGAATGGCGGTCTTGAGAATGTAAACACGTCCTATCCCAAATACCAGGTCATCACATATCTGGTTTGTATTCATTTCGCTTTTCAGGATATCCATTAATTCGCCCATCTGCATCACTTTCTTTATTTTAGGTTGCCCTAACTAAACCTATGATATAATTGTTAGGCACATAAATAACATACCCTAACAAAGCTCGGTTTTGGCTAAAAAGCCGAATAAAGTTAGGATTTTGGGATGAAGCCTACATCAAGCGAAACACCCTAAAAAAGAAAAATATACCCATCGAAATAAACGAAATTCCGGCAATTTTCGCTACTTGTAACTGTTTAGCAAACCACCAGATTACACAGATTTCCACGAGAACCCTTTTCTTTGAAAGAAAAGCGTTACCAAAAGAACAAACATGTTTTTCTTTTAGCACAGGTTTTCTTTTTCTGAAAAAGAAAAAGTGTTTTATCACCAATTAGCCTGCAAGCAGATTACTAAAACACATATCAGTCCCAGAATAAAACCGCTAACGCCTACTTTTAAGTTCTGTCTTATTTGTGCTGCGGGAATCAGTTCTTCTATAGAAATGTATGTCATAAATCCTGCTGCAAGAGCAAGTGACGCTCCTAACAAATCTAAAGACGTCCCTTTCAAAAAATAATAGCCAAAAATAAAGCCCAGTAATTCAAACAATATTGTCACTGTTACTATAATGAAGGATTTCATTTTCTTTTTGGTTAAGCAGTATAACGGGACGATCGTTGCGATATTTTCAGGCACATCCTGTGCCGCAATACCCACTGCGATCATAATCCCCAGTGCAGGTGTTAAAGCGAATCCAACCCCGATTGCCAATCCTTCTGGTATATTGTGCAACGCCATTCCAATAACAAGCATAGTAACGCTTCGTTCAATAGATGGCTTTTCTTTTTTGAGTAACTCTGGATTTATATGTGGCAGGGTTCTATCAATAATTCGAAATGTGACTATCCCAATGAGAAAAGAGATGACCACTAAATAAAGAGGTATGATTTCCAAACTTTCGGGTATCAATTGAAAGAAAGATATACCAAGCATCATAGAAGCAGCGAATGCTAAGGAACCGTATAAAAATGTCTCTTTAGGTTTCTTTATCAGTCCAATTAAACACCCTAAAGTTTGCCCAACAAAGATTAGTGATATTATTAATAATGTGTCTTCCATTTTTATCCGCTCCCCAACAATTTCCGCTCACACAAAAGTATCTCGACAAAATCTACCAGCCCGTAAGCTTCTTTAACCGCACGAAAATCATGTTCTCGCAGCAATTCCTCAAGGTCCCGTTTTGCAAAATCTCGGTAATATTTGCTCTCGTAAAGTGATGCAAATGACACGTGCAGCCATCTATGCAACCTGCTCTTCGGAATGTGATAGTCAACAACGATTATTTTCCTGCTAACTCTTTTCATTTCGTCCAATACTTGATGTCTGACCTCGTGCGGCATATCATGCAGTCCAAAAGAGATACATGCGCAGTCGAAATAATCGTTTTCAAATGGCATTTTTGCTGCATCTGCCACCACAAACCGCACATTTTCATATTTGTTCTTTTTGTTAGCCACCCGCAACATTTCTTCTGACAAATCAATCCCCATGACTTCATAGCCCCTCTTCGCAAATGCAAAAGCCTGTGTCCCGGTTCCCGTGCAGACATCCAGAATTTTTATTTTGTCTTTTGAGTCAATCATACCTGCAACCTTGTTCCTTATACCGGTTAAAGGCAGAGCAATAAAATTGTAGAACCACGCCCATTTCCAAAACCATCCTCTTATGTAGCGGTAGTAACTCTCGTCCATTTTACTTCTCCATTTAAGCTATCCTAACAAAACAATATCTCTGATATAATCTTTAGGCACATAAATAATTTCAAACCCTCTTAAACCTGAATACTTCACCTCTTTGCTCAACCAATGTGAACAAATTCCCCCGTGCAAAGATATTCATAAATTCTTTCGGGTCGAGATGTTCAGCGGTAGCAAAAAGAATTCCACCCGATTTCAATACACGGTGTAGTTCATCCAATAGTTTATCCCTGTCACTTACCATCTGAAACACATCGTATAATAAAACAACATCTACACTCTCATCCGGCAATCCCGTTCCTCGTGCAGAGAGAATCGTTTTGATGTTAGCTATTTGTTTCTTTTCGATTTTTTTTTCCACCGCTTTTATAGCCAGAGGATGAATATCTAAAGCATAAACAACGCCATCATCGCCAACCATTTTCGCCGCCGGGATACTGAAACTCCCTATTCCACATCCGTAATCCAGAACAGTTTGTCCTTCCCGTAGTCCCATCTCATGTAAGATTCTTTCTGGCTTTTTAAATAGGCTGCGCATGGTTAATACGGTCTTCATTATCGCAAACCCGACACCGGGCATCTTCTGCTTATCCGTTCCACGTTTGAATATCAAACCCCGGAACATCAAAATAGCCACGATGAATTGAGCAACTGCAATGCCTTCAAATATCATAAATATTGCCATTTTCTCCGTCAGAAACACCTTGAGCCCTAAATGAAGAATCATAATAATCGGGGTAAGCGGAATGATAATTAGCGGTGCCGTAGCAGCCAGCCAGTGCCATACTGACTTCTCCGCACCCGCGTATTCCTTGAACGCAAGAATCCCGATGCAGATCGTTATAACTCCTGCGATTAGTCCGTATACCACTCCACGCAGGTAAACAAGACCAT
>QBUM01000162.1 GCA_013180585.1 Candidatus Methanophagaceae archaeon GoMg2 | reverse complement strand
TTTGTGTCATGGAAGATAATCGAGTTTGTCGCGTTTAGAGGTGAAGCGCAGGAAGGAGGGACGGTAGGGCGGATAAAAGGGAAGAAGAAAGGTGGTGCAGGTGTACAACAGAAGGCAAAAGAAAAAACAAAACCAGCAGTGGATAAAGAGGAGCGGCCAAGCGTAGATAAAATAAAACGTTATGTACGTGCGGACATCATCATCACGTCAATTTTAATTGGTTTGGTTATTTTTTATCCTCCGCTAACGACATCTTTAGCAACTGCAAAATACGGCGGTGGCCCGGAATATGACTGGTATGAATCGCTTTCGTGGATGAAAGAGAATACACCAGACCCCGGTGTGGACTATTACGCTTTGTACGAAGAGCCGCCTGAGGGAGAGGATTATGATTATCCGCAGGAGGCATATTCAATAATAAGCTGGTGGGACTACGGGCACTGGATAACACGAATAGCGCATCGTATTCCGGTTGCAAATCCATTTCAAGCCGGTATAGGAGGACCGCATCAGGGCGATGAGCCGGGTGCTTGTGTATTCTTTATCACAAATGATGCAAACAAAGCGAATGAAGTTGCGGATGCGCTCGGTGTGCGATACGTGGTAAGTGATTTCATGATGGCGGATGCATGGAGCGCATATTACAACAAATATACTGCGATGACTGTATGGGCTGGTAACCCTCAATATTATAACACACTACCGTATTATTACAATACGATGGAAGCACGTTTGCATGTATTTGACGGTGCAAGTGTGGATGTAGGTGGTGGAACCATATCCGCTTTAGAACACTATCGGTTAGTGCATGAGTCCCCTACTTTTATACTCCCATTGATGATTATGAATGAAAGTACCGGGAGAGGCTATTGGATACATAATTCCGGCGATTATAAAGCGACAGAGTCACAAGCACAGATACTTCACGGACACTTATTCAGTATGCCCGTGGGTGTGGGAATAGAAGAGATTTTGGATGATGGAGTTCTACCAGAGATGCTGAAGGCCACATTCAACTCCACCGGCCTTCCTATTTCTGGGGATACCTCTGTTGTGAAAGGTGACGAAGGCATATGGACAATTAGAGATGAAGGAAATAAAAATACGTTTTTGATAAAGGAGAAGGGAGGGATGTTAAACGTTTACCTTTACGGTGTCAGAACAGGACAGCCAAATATGAAAGCATGGACACCAGAATATATAGAGCCAATGAGTTTCGTGAAGGTGTTTGAGTACGTAGAGGGCGCGCGGATAGAAGGAACTGCACCTAATGGCTCGATAGTTGAAATAGCGACAAATGTAAGCACGAATCAGGGTAGAAATTTTGTGTATACGGAGCGGGGGATGTCAAACGGTACATACAAGTTTATTGTGCCGTATTCGACAGAAGGACCGATAGAAGGCGGCACGAATTTTGACGTGGTTGCATCTTCTTATGTACTGAAGGCAGGGCAGGCGGGGGAAAACGCAACGGTGACGTGGACTGTGGAGAAGGAAGTGAGTGTGCCGGAAGAAGCGGTGATGGACGGAAAAACAATAAGTGTGTATCTTTAATCACTACCCTGAGAATACTACCACAGGAAGAAGTTTCGTGTAACTAAGGATGAATATAATGGACAAAGAAAGGTTACGACGCTATATTGATAAAATAGAGCACATAGAATAGCGGATTGAGGATATAAGAGTGTGGTTATACGAAATAGGTGATATTGTAGAGATAGACAAGAAAACGCGACTTGCCGTTTACAAAGCTATGCAAGAAGCGGTTGAAGCGTCAACCGATGTAGTTGCAATGATTTTAAAGGACGAGGGTAAACTGCCAAAGGATGATTATACTAACATAGAAAAGACATTTGAGTTAAATCTGATAGATAAACGTGTAAAAGAAGCATTGAAAGAAGCTGACGGTTTGAGGAATAGACTGGTGCATGAATATAACGGGTTAGATGACGGAATAGCTTTAGAAGTGATAAGTTGCCTCCTGGAACCTATGGGAAAATTCGTCGGGGCTGTGAAGAAATGGATGAGTACCAGAGAATAGAATCGGATTTTGCATTTCTAGCGGAAGATAAAAGAATTCTTGCTGTTCTTTTGTTCGGCTCGGGTGCGAAAGGGCAGGCAGATAGCAGGAGTGACCGTGATTTCTGTGTAATTGCGCCAGGCGTACGAGATAGCAGTAGCATGAGCGCGATATTGAGAAAGATTTACGTGAATATAGATGTGAGAGGGAAAAGATACGATATATGGCTATTTGAGGAGCTTTCGCTATACATGAAGGCTCAAGTTATTGAGAATCACAGGGTTGTTTCTTGCCGTGATTTACCCGAGCTCTATGAGTATTTCTATTTTTACAGGAAGATATGGGACGATCAGAAGCACAGACAGGAGCTGGATAAGGAAGAGGTGAAGGTGCTCCTGGGGGAATATTGAAGAAAGAGCGGTATGTGATGGAAGACGCAAAGATGTTTTTAGAGCAGATTAAGAAAGTGATACAAGAGGTTGAAGCAGAAAAATGAAAATATGTTACCTTGCAGATGTAAGATCCGTTCACACGAGAAGATGGGTCGAATACTTTGCAAAGGAGCATGAGATAGATCTGATCACGCTCGCTTATACGAAGAAAGAGGATACGTTTGTTCCAGAGGAAGTATATAAAAAGATGGGTGTGCAAGTGCACAAAGTATCCAAGAAGATGCCTTTCTTATTGTTCGCACCTTTTAAAATTAGAAGACTAATAAAAAAGATAAAGCCGGATATAGTACATGCGCATTATGTCACACAGTATGGGTTTTGTGGTGCTTTTAGTGGGTTTCACCCGCTTATAATCTCTCCATGGGGGAGTGATATAGCCGTTGATCCAGAGAAATCTATAGTGAAAAGATGGTTGGTTGAATATGCCTTGGAAAGGGCAGATGCAGTATCTGGTGAGGGGAAAGTTATGAAAAGCCAACTTATGACGTTAAAATGTGACGAGGATAAAATAGCACCATTGCGAATTGCAAGTGTGAATACTAACGAGTTCCATCCATCTAAAAGATCGGAATCTCTCAGGAAAGCTATGGGTGCTGAGAATGATTTCTTAGTGCTAAATGCCCGTCCACTAATTCCATTGTATCATGTGGATGTTTTTATTCATGCGATACCGTTTGTGATAGAGAAAATACCAAATGTAAAGTTTATTATTATATCTCGAACTGGGAAGGAGCCGATGAAACATCAAATAGAAGAGCTTGCACGAAAACTTGCCATCGAAGATGAGGTTATATGCATTGGAGTTGTTCCTCACTCAAAGATGCCAGAATATTTAGCAAGTGTTGATTTATACGTAGATTCCCTTGTTAGTGTTAGTGCAATGGACGATGAATCATCAATAGACGAAACCGCAGGCATTGGAACTACAATATTAGAAGCTATGTCCTGTGGCGTCCCTGTACTCATTGCCAACAAGAATAGAATTGATAAATATCCATATAGAACGTATTATCCTTTGGATAGCAAGGATTTAGCAAAGAAAATTATCGAATTATTACTAAATGAAAATTTGCGAAAAAGGATTAGAAATGATGCACGAGAGTTTGCTATCCTTACAGCAGATCGAAAAGTGGTTATGGAGAAATGGAATAATTTCTATTTTGATTTTTATAGCAAATATTCTGACTGAAATCATCTACCAAAGAGTGCTTGATTGATTCCTTATATGCTTTGACTAAGTCGTATTTAAGTCTATTTCTCGCCATTATCTCACCAACTTTTAATCCTGCGATGTTCAACTCGATGGTTGCCTTTGGACCCAGATAATCAACTGAGGTGCTCATATATCCAAACGGCATAACGTGCTCAGGATACACGTACAAACCATATTTTTTTATATCGTCAACGTTAATATTGCCACAGATATGTATGATCTGAACCAATGGATTTTCCTCTGACAATACATCCGTTTTTATTATTCCATTTTCGCCGATGAGTTCTATGCTATGGTAATGTTCACCTACAATTATTGCATCAAATTTCGACAAGCCCCGTTTTACCTCTTCAATTTCTGACAAATACTGCCTATTCTCAGCTCTTACGTGAGCGTCCAGGCTAATCCACGAAAAATCAATTCCATTGACACCCATAAAATGAGCCAGATTATTCCCAAGCCGCCCACTGCCCAAAATGAGGACATTATCTTTGTGGACCCCCATGCCACACTCAAATAATAACTTGCTAGCAAGGAAGCCACTATATCGCATGATATCCATCGGCGGGCATTCCTCAACAGTTCCTAAAACAAGAATACCTTTGGAATGACAGGATTCTAAATCTATATCCGCTTCTCTAAACTCCCATGTTTCATACATCAATGAGATGACTGCAGTTGTTTTCATCATAGACAAGGTATTTTGGTCTATAGGCCGTACGAAGCCTGAGTTTGTAACTATGTCTGCTTCTTGTAAATGTTCTCTTCTCTTCACATCAACAACTTCAATTTTATCATGAATATTTTGGATATTCAGGGTACGTGTTATATACTCTAACTTGTCTAAATTGTCTTCAAATGTCCCATATCGGGATGTTCGTGAGATAGCATAGACCTTCTTGGCACCTGCCATAGCGGCGGTGACGCAGGTAAATGCATAATTCCTTGACCCCAACTCCGTATACACGGTCAAACCAGATAAATCCAGATTGAACAAAGCAATTCTGCTCTTAATAAACTTTTCACATCTTTTCAAATGCGCATTCCTCATTTTCTAATACCTTTTAAATTTATTTTAGATTTTTCCACTGAATAGCTATATCCGAAATAGTTTTAGATCCCTTGAATCTACAAATACATCGAATGAGCTCTTGCAACAATGATTTGGTCCCAACCCCTTCATTAATACAAGGTTCAACCTCTTTCTCCGTACAGTTTCGTATATCACATCTGTGTTTCAAAGAATTATAATTATTCATGTTCCTCGAATTGAGATAAACGTGTATGGGATGAAAGGCGAATATTTTTAATCCCTGCAAGCTCATTCCTTTGTCGCGCAATAAGAAGGAGGGTTCCGGTTTATACATCTCTCCATCCTCTGTCCAGAAATAGGGAATACGCAATAGGATTTTATTATCATAGTAAGCTTCAAATGGTATGATATGTGGAACTTCTCTCAAGTAAATGGATACATCAATTCCCAAACCAAAGTCAACCGCCATCATTTTCATTATACTGCTGGACTGAAACAAACCGTGAGTCCTAACGGATTTAGCACGAGGGGCAATCTTCATAAGGTGCTCCATTACTTCCTGATAATTCTTTCCTTGGGTGGTTTCCGGCATAAAATTTGGATGTATTCCAATCTCAAATAGATCAAGATACTCAGAAAGCTCCCGAATTGCTGGGCTGTCATGTGTTATAAACCATGTAGCTTTGATTCCCCTTTCTATTAATATATTGGCAACTCTTCTGATTACAAAATCGGGTGCCCAATCGACATCAAATGTTATAACAATGTCGTTCATTTTTTCACTTCTTCATCCCATAAGGTGTAAGGCAGTACATAACATCCCGCTAACTCGCTTTTGATTTTAGATAATGGAATTGCTATTATCTCGCTAATATCAACCAAATTTTTTGAAAAATAATAGTGTTCATATTCTTTTGCACCCCAACGCATCTTATAATTATAAACACCTCCGCCCTTAGAAGGGCTTGACTGCCAATTAAAATAACGAATACCTTCTTTGATTAGCTTCTCAAAGTAGCTATTTAGTAAAAAAGTTGTAGGGTATAGCTTTCTATAATCTGATCTAAATGCGCTAGTGCCATAATCAACAATATTTTCCCCCGTAGAACAGAATATGCCGCCCAACACAACAGAATCATTTCGTAAAACCCAAAAATCATTTTTGTCGTTTGTCTGAGATTCCTTGTAGTAATTAAGATAGAACCATTTAGGAAGAGGAATCCCCCCAAGCTCTTGAAATCTCCTATTGTACACCTCAACCCATTTATTGAATGTATCCTCATCTGGGTTTGTGTCAATAAAGTAATCAGAATCTTTTTCAATCTTAGATATTTCATTTCTAAATGCCATACGCCGTTTGTGCGTTAGCTTTAAAAGGGGATGAACATCTAATTCTGAAATCTGGCAGAAGTTTTTATAGTAAAAAGAATAGTTGAAAACATCATGATATACATCAAAAGGTAGGGATGCAAAAGGATGCGTACAAATTGACATAGCAAGACAGTCATTTTCCAACGCAAATTTTTCTAATTCTGAGAATAACTTGCTAAGATATTTCTTATTAGCCACATCAAAACATGACCCATAAGCTATATACGGCATCGAGATTAAAAAGTTTCCAAAAGAGCACTTCATTATATAGAAATTTAAGTGTTCCTTGATAACGTCCGCATCACAAACGCATATTACATAGCCTTTTCTCACTACAGAATCTATAATTTTAGCCCACCACCCACTCAGTTGAGGTGGGATAAGTTTTTTTTCTGTGGGTGGTAAGAATTCGTTTAGTTCAACAATTTTTATCATACTTTTATCACCAATTACTTTTGTATGAGGCTTGTATATATTGTATGAGATTCGTTATAGTCCATAATTTCTGGAAATTTACTATAGCCAAGATCTGTAACTTCGTCAGCGTGCATATATCTGGTATCAGGTACTATTATACCTTCATACTCATACCGATCTAGCCCCTCTCTTTTGAAAAGGTCATAGAGTTCGGACCTTGGAAAACCTATAAGCCTATTAAAACCAATCCGATTTAAGCCCAATTTTTTGGCTTCTTCAAAATTAAAGAGTATATCCTCCCTCGTTTCATGTGGAAATCCAAATATAAATGTAGCCCCACAAATGATATCAACTTCATTGCAATTCTTAATTGTCTCCTGTGCTTTTTCTATAGTGATACGTTTATTAATTAGTTTTAGAGTTGTGTTAGAACAAGATTCTATGCCAAACCACATGCCGGTGCATCCGGCATCTTTCATCGCGTTCAGCATTTCTTTATCAACAGTATCAACACGCGACTCGCACATCCACTCTATACCCAACGGTTTTACTAGCTCACAGAATTTCAAGACCCATTCCCTAGGTATTGTAAATAAGTCCTCTCTAAAATAGAGGCTTTTAGTTCCGAAATTGTCCATTAAATATTTGATTTCTTTGACGACTGTTTCAGCACACCGTTTCCGATGTGTTTGCTTCCAAATCAGTTTTGATGCACAAAATGTGCACATAAAGGGGCAACCCCGGCTAGTTAAAACTGTATCCATTGGAGACATATGTAGATAAGTAGATTTTGCTCGCGAATATTTTTCAAGGTCAAGAATCTCTCGGGAGGGATATTTTAGAATATCCAGATCTTGAATAAAAGGGCGGTCAGGATTATGAACTATTTTGCCACCCTTTTTGTATGATATTCCGGGTATATTATCCAGTGGCTCTTCATTCTCTAAAGAATTCAGGACTTCATCAAATGTGATTTCGCCTTCTCCTTTAACAATGACATCAAAATCATTCACATATTGGTTACAGTTGATTGTGGCATTAGGTCCACCGTAAATCGTTGTTACTCCAGATTCTCTAAGCAATCTGGCAACATTCTTTGCCTGTTTAATCTCTGTTACCGTCCCACCAAATCCAACCACATCATAATCTTTTAATTTATTATGCAATTCCTCATCGGAATATCTAGTAATCCTATTGTCAATAAAATCTATTATCTTACTTGAATTTGAAATTAAATATAAAATCCCCAGAGGCACCAGAAATGCTCTTCGTCTTGATATTATGCCGCCACATTTATCAAAAAAACTTGGGAATTCCATTAAATCGGGATAAAGCAAACAAGTTTTCATAAGTTCACCTTTTTGCAAAACACATCTCCTTTTTATAATCTCTCAGAGCTTCTTCATAAGAATACTTTGGAGAATAGCCAAAATCTCTCTTCGCCTTACTTATATCAAATATGTAACTTCTCTTTCTCACTTCCTCAATATCGGGTCGATATATTATTTTTGACGGGTTATCTGGCGGAGAAAACACCTTGATAATTGCCCTTGCTTCGTCTTCGATGGTCATGCCTTTTCCAGAGCCTATGTTATAAAGCCCGTTTGCTTTTTCGCTTTTTAATGCACCAATAATTGCGGCAACAACATCCTTTATGTATACCAAATCCCGGACCGTTTCATGCTCACCCCAAATCTCTATCGGTTCACTTCTTATTGCTTTTTGAATAAATCGATGGAAAACGCAGTTGTAGTACGTGTCACGGCTACCATAACCACGTATGCCGGGAAATCTCAAAAAGATTCCTCGAATCTCATAGTCTCTGCTATATCCCGCGATAAAATTCATCCCTGCTATTTTTGAAATAATATAAGGCAAGGCACCACCAAATTCTCTCGGTGTTTCTTCTGAGATGACTATGTCTTTTGTGCGGTTAACATCACTGTGGGTCATCGCATAAACTATTTTTTTGACATTAGAAGCTGTCCCACAATTACCCAACAACCACAGATAGCATCCCACCTGCATATCACAAAAAGATTTATTT
>QBUM01000243.1 GCA_013180585.1 Candidatus Methanophagaceae archaeon GoMg2 | reverse complement strand
GGATACGTACTACCTGAAGAACCTATTACGAAAAAAGGTTAAAGTTACAGATTAATCACACTTTCTTGTGTTAATCTTGTGGTTTTAAAAATTCTCTATACAACTACAAATAGTGTATTAGTAAGTGGGTGTAACAAGCCACGAGATTCTCACAAACGAAAAAGTATTGTACACGCTTCTGGTTTGCTAAACAGTTACAGAAGCTCAAACAAAAGGGAAGAAAAAAAGATTCCCGCTTATTCTAACCTTATCGCGGGAATCCAATCGTTGTATCTTTTCCCATTCGCATCCACGAACTCCGTGCATGTTATTGTACCATTTGCATTCGAAAGCGTTGGACTGTGTATAACTTGCGGATACGAGCCTGTACGAATAGAGAAGCCATATTGTTCGTTTGCCACCAAAATAAACGGTACCGAGAAGTTGATATACGACCATTCTGCTTCTTGATAGCCGTCCCAACTTCCTTCTGCGACTGTGCCGGATACGTTCCTGAATATTACGTGTTCCGAATGCCCGCCGGTGCTTGCACATGGATACGTGTACAGTTTACTCACCGTAATCGTTTGTGTTGGTGTGAATGTACCGTTGTACGTGCCTGAGATGCTGGGATATGTTCCCGGACCTGTATCAAATTTAATTTGTGATGTTGGCGTCAATGTTACATGTACGTAAGATGTTTCACCTGCCGTTACAGATAGATTTGTAGACCAATCCTGATAACCATTAAGAATGAGCTTAATAGTATGCGTGCCGGGGGACACATCAGGAATCGTGACGTTTGTTGTATAAGACGTACTCGCGCCATCTAATTCTATCGCGGCACCAGAAGGTGACGAAGCTATGCTGATAGCGCCGGTTGTAGGTGGTGTATCTGCAGAAACAGCTCCGTACCAGTATCCTGCACCCATGCGGTAGTTACTGCTGTCCGACGATCCGATAACCTGCCCTGCGGTGCTTCTCTGAATGTAGCTGGCAGAATCCATCTGGCCGCCGCTTCCGCTTAGCATGTGCCAGCTCAGGTCGTAGTTCGCGGATACCTGTGCATATGCGATGCTCGTGAGGCAAAGCAGCCCCACAAGTATCACTACGATTTGTTTGTTCATTTTTCCTTTTCCCGTGCTATTGCAGCGTGACCAGCACTTCTATCACACCGGTGCCCGAGTCAAGCGGTTCCATTGCCTTACCGAGAATCGTGCCGATTTGCGGGTTGGTTGCTTTCATCGCATGTCCCGGTGTATCCGAAGTTGTGAGCAGGTCGCCTGGCTCTATCGGAGCGTAAGTCGCATCCACTTTACAGGGCACACGACCCGCGACTGCAATAAGTTTCTCGCCTTCGTTGCCGGTCTCGTTTGTCCCGAGTGAGACGCCGGGTGCTGTGGATACGATGCCTGCGACTGTGGTGTCGTAAGCCGTGGTGGAGCTTTGCAGTTTGCTATCTTCACCAATGACCATTACGGTGCCGGGTTCTGGATCTTCGGCAACAGGGAAGTATTCGGCTACGTCGCTACAACTTGTGTCGTAGCCCTCCTCAGCGCACATCTTGTCTGGTGTGCGTACGCCGTATTTGTGATCTGATCTGCCGGTGTCTGCATAGATTCCGTCTGATTTATCACTAGATGCATAAACACCAATGCTGTTTTCGCCATAAGTATATACTTTAACACCCCCACTATAGTCGCCACTAGTAAGTGCAAGAACACCCTCACTGTAGTCGCCATCGGTATATGCACCAACACCATCGCTGTTGTAGCCAGTGGTATATGCCTGAACACCCTCGCTGTAGGCGCCCGAGGTACGGGCAGAAACACCCCCGCTGTTGTAGCCAGTAGTATCTGCACGAACGCCATCGCTATAGTCATAAGTTGTTGTCACATTCACGCCCGCATTGGGATTACCCAATGTTCCCCCCTGATCAGTCGTGAAATATCCGCCATACTTGCCACCTTTTCCGTACACGCCGTAGTGTTTGACACTGTATGCCCAAACACCATTGCTGTTATTGCCCGCGGTATATGCAGAAACACCATTACTGTTGTCACCCGTAGTAGACGCAGAAACGCCATGGCTGTTGCCGCCCGATGTAGACGCTCCAACACCATTGCTATTGTCGCCCGCAGTATGTGCCTGAACACCATAGCTGTAGTCATGAGTGGTTGCCACATCCACGCCCGCTGTACGATCTGCCCACGATGTTCCACCCTGATTAGTCGTGAAATATCCGCCATACTTACCTTCTCCGTACACGCCGTAGTGTTTGTCACTGCGTGCCCAAACACCATCGCTGTTTTCGCCATGGGTAATTGCCATAACCCCATAACTGTTTTCGCCCATGGTCTGTGCAAAAAACCCATAGCTGTCGTCGCCGGTGGTACTTGCCACAACACCAAGGCTGTTGTCGCCCGTGGTACCTGCCACAACACCAAGGCTGTCGTCGCCCGTGGTATCTACATAAACCCCATAGCTATTGTCACCCGAGGTACTTGCATGAACACCTCCACTGTAGTCATAAGCAGTTGTCACATTCAGGCCTTCAGTGGGAGTCTCAAACGTTCCACCCTGATTTGTCGTGAAGTAGCCACCAGGCGTACCTTTTCCGTACACGCCGGTGCCACCCTCATGGTTGTAGAAGTACCCACCATAGCCATCAGGCGACTTCGATTCCCCTACGACCCCGTAGTTAGTGCCCGAGGTCGCAGAGGCATCGCCGCGAATGCCGCTGCCCGAAGTATGCGTAGACTCAGCCTGGAGCGCAACAGATGACGCTCCTACAATATTCGCGCCCGGCTTAAGGCTCAACGCATACGGCACCGGTCTCAGCTCCTGCCTCGGCGACATCTCAGAATCAATCCCGACGGTTATCCCAAGCCATAGCCCTCGCCCGTCAACGTATTCCGGGTCAAAGTCTATTTCCGTATTGAACAACCCATCAGTAACATCTACCGAATGCGTATCCGTAGCCAGCGCCGTGCCCCCCCGGAAGTAACTTCGTACAGCCTGAAGGTCATTGTGTATGTCCCACTCAGCGGCTCGCCTGCGCTGTCTGTCAGCCTGCCCTGGTAGTTGATACTCGAAGTGGTAACAGCCGAAGCTGCTACTGTTACACCTTCTGCATTTTGGTCTACAACTCCACCGCCCGCTGCTGCTATTGCAAACGCAATTGCAAGAATTGCTATCGCTGCTATTGCACTTATACAAAAAAACCTTTTATTTTTGGTTTTATCCATTTTTAAATCTTCCTCCCATTTTTTTGCTTCTCTCTCCTACCAGCTCTGTCTGTGATAGGAAACGAGAGACGCATGAGTATATTTGTATTCCAAGGATTTAAATTTATCGTTAAAAAAGAGGAACAGGCGGTAATTTTTGTCGCAGAAGCGTAGCAGAATTGCAGAGGCAAGAATTAACTTTTAACAGATACGAGATCAACATAGAGGTAAAGGTAGCAATACTTCATATTCTGGTAATACCATAAGTTTTAAGTATCACAAAATATTATCATGTTACAAGGTATAGGTGAGAGAGGTGGAATCGGCAGTAGTTAAAATAACGAAGAAAGGGCAGGCGACAATACCAAAGAATTTGCGTGAAAAAATGGGATTTACAGATAGAGCAATCGTGGTAGAGTCAGAGAGGGGCATTTTACTGACGCCATTTCCTGATATTTCTGAAGAGAAAGGCTCACTACGAGTGTTATTTAAAGGCAGAACCGCAAAAGAAGTTATAGATGAAGCAAGAGCGGCTGATATAAGAAAAGCGAAGAATCTGGAGCTGAGATAAAAAGTGCGTAATTTGAGAGCATACCGCCTGAAAATAGTGCCTCTTACAGATAATGTGATATGGCGAGAAGCGGGTAAGATAAAGGGGGTGCATATAATATCCCTTGCAGACGCATTTGCAGTTGCTACGGCAATAGTTAAGGACGATAAGTTAGTTGTTGGGCGGGATGATGATTTTAATAAAGTTGACACGCCATTAATAAAGGTCAGATAAAACCTTTCTTAAAAAGAAAGCTTTACCAAAGAAATAATATTCGTTATATACAAAAATAGAATAAGGGGTTTTAACCCCTCAATCACCTGTTTTCGCGTTTATTCCAACCGTATCGCAGGTAGCCAGTCGTCGTAACTCTTCCCATTCGCATCCACGAACTCCGTGCAGGTCATTGTACCGTTTGCAGTCGAAAGCGTTGGACTGTGTATAACTTGCGGATACGAACCTGTTAGAATAGAGAAGTTATATTGTTCGTCCGCTACCAAAGTAAACGGTATCGAGAAGTTGATATACGACCACTCTGCTTCTTGATAGCCAGCCCAAGTTTCTTCTGCGACTGTGCCGGACACGTTCCAGAATATTACATGTTCCGAATGCCCGCCAGTGCCTGCACATGGATACGTGTACAGTTTGCTTACCGTAATCGTTTGTGTTGGCGTGAATGTACCGTTGTACGTGCCCGATATGCTGGGATATGTGCCGGAGCCCGTGTCGAATTTGATTTTTGGTGTTGGTGTTGGTGTTGGCGTTGGTGTCGCCGCAGAAAAAAAAAATAAAAAGTATCCTGCACCCAACCGGTAGTTACTGCTCTCGGAAGACCCGATAACCTGCCCGGCGGTGCTTCTCTGTACGTAGCTGGCGGAGTCCATCTGGCCGCCGCCACCGCCGCTTAGCACGTGCCAGCTCAGGTCGTAGTTCGTGGATACCTGTGCATATGCGATGCTCGTGAGACACAGCAGCCCCACAAGTATCACTACGATTTGTTTGTTCATTTTTCATTTTCCCGTGCTACTGCAGCGTGACCAGCACTTCTATTACGCCTGTGCCCGAATCAAGCGGTTCCAGTGCCTTACCGAGGATCGTGCCTATTTGCGGGTCTGTTGCTTTCATCGCATGTCCCGGCGTATTCGAAGTTGTGAGCAGGTCGCCTGGTTCTATCGGCGCGTAACTCGCATCCACTTTGCAGGGCACACGACCCGCTACTGCAATCAGTTTCTCGCCTTCGTTGCCGGTCTCGTTTGTGCCAAGCGAGACTCCTGGTGCTGTGGACACGATGCCTGCGACTGTGGTGTCGTAAGCCGTGCAAGAGCATTGTAGTTTGCTGTCTTCTCCAATGACCATCACGGTGCCGGGTTCGGAGTCTTCGGCAACAGGGAAGTATTCGGCTACGTCGGCGCAACCTGTGTCGTAGCTCATAGCGCATATCTTGTCCGGAGTCTTTACGCCGTATTTGTTATCTGATCTGTCTGTATCGGCATAGATTGCGTTATATTTAGTACTTCGTGCCAAAACACCATTGCTGTAGTCGCCCGAGGTCTGTGCCAAAACGCCACTGCTGTAGTTGCCAAGGGTGTATACATGAACTCCATTACTATTGTAGCCAGAGGTAGATGCAGAAACTCCAGTGCTTAGGTAGCCAGAGGTAGATGCAGAAACTCCAGTGCTCATGTAGCCAGAGGTAGATGCCTGAATGCCATCGCTGTAATCATAAACAGTAGTTGCATTCACGCCTGCTGTTTTATCAGACTTGCCCGTTCCACCCTGATTAGCCGTGAAGAATCCGCCTGACTTGCCCTTTCCGTACACACCGTAGCCTTGGACACTGTATGCACGAACACCCACGCTGTTTTCGCCCCATGCAGATGCAGAAACGCCATCGCTGCTGTCGCCAGTGGTATACGCATCAACACCTGGGCTGTTTTCGCCTGTGGTAGATGCCTGAACTCCTAAGCTGTGATCGCCAGTGGTAACTGCATCAACTCCTGTGCTGTAGTCGCCAGTGGTATGTGCCTGAACACCAGCGCTGTAGTCATAAGCAGTAGTCGCATTCACGCCCGCTGTTTTATCTGACCAGCCGGTTCCCGCCTGATTTGTCGTGAAGTATCCGCCGGACTTGCCTATTCCGTACACACCGTAGTGTTTGTCACTGTATGCCCAAATGCCAGGGCTGTCTTCGCCATAGATACTTGCCATAACCCCTGGGCTATCGTCACCAAAGGTAAGTGCAAAAACCCCGGAGCTGTTGTCACCCGTGGTAGAGGCCTGAACGCCATAGCTAAAATCGCCAGTGGTATATGCATGAACTCCGTTGCTGTTGTCGCCAGAGGTACATGCACAAACACCCGCGCTATAGTCATAATCAGTTGTCACATTCACGCCCGTAGTCTTATCTCTCCACGATGTTCCACCCTGATTAGTCGTGAAGTATCCGCCTGACTTGCCGCCTTTTCCGTACACGCCGGTGCCACCCTCATTGTTGCAGAAGTACCCCCCGTAGCCATCAGGTGACTTCGATTCCCCTACGACCCCGTAGTTAGTGCCCGAAGTTGCAGACACATCGCCGCGAATGCCACTGCCAGCAGTATGCGTAGACTCAGCCTGGAGCGCAACCGATGATGCCCCCACGATATTCGCGCCCGGCTTGAGGCTCAGCGCATACGGCACCGATCTCAGCTCATGCCTCGGCGACATCTCAGAATCAATTCCGACTGTTATCCCGAGCCATAGCCCTCTACCGTCAAAGTATTCCGGGTCAAAGTCTATTTCCGTATTGAACAGCCCATCAGTAACGTCTTCCGAACGCGAATCCGTATCCAGCGCCGTGCCTCCGGACGCGACTTCGTACAGCCTGAAGGTCATGGTGTACGTCCCGCTCAGCGGTTCGCCTGCACTATCGGTCAGCCGACCCTGGTAGTTTATGCTCGAGGTGGTAACTGCCGAAGCTGCTACTGTTATACCTTCTGCATTTTGGTCAATCACTCCACTGCCCGATGCTGCAAATGCAAACGCAATTGTAAGAACTGCAATCGCTGCTATTACTCCTATACTAAAAAACCTATTATTTAAGTTCATTTTTTTAGTTTTCCTCCCATTTTTTTGCTTCTCTTTTCTACCAATTCTGTCAGTGATGGGTGATGAGAGAAGTATGAGTATATTGAGATTACGGACGTTTAAATTTTTCGGTTTCTTTAGCTCATATGTTATAGCCTAAAAACTCACTTTGACTATATTCGTAGTTTAAAAGTCATCAACTGGTAGAAGCGTTTTTCCATTGCTTTTCACATCTGCTATCATAGTAAATCTTTAAAAGCGGAAAAGACAAATAAACCATCCATGCTGCTATGGTTCTTTTTCATCGTGGTTAGCTGCCTGCTCGGTCTTTCCATCTCTTTTCTGTTAGACATCCATTTTTCTGCACTGGAACGTGCTTTTTTCGCGATTGTGCTCGGACACGTGATATCAATATGGTTAGTATTCCTACTTGCATATTTAGGCGGTGCGATAAGCATTGGTATTATCCTGCTCTGCATTGTTCTATGCGCTTTATTATCTGCCATGTTTTTAATAGCCACCCGTAAACGTTTCGCTGCTAACCTTTTCGATTTTAAATTAGATTTTTACACACTCACGTTCTTTGCGTTTATTCTGCTGTACCTGTTATTCATGAATTTATACGGCGTTTTAAGTCCAGACGAAGCGGGCAATCTATACGCACTTCACACCGTTTGGGCGGATTATCCATTTCACACCTCTGTTATAACCTCGTTCGTTTATAGCGACAGTTTCACGTTTCCACCGATTTACCCGCAGTTTTTACACACCGAGATGCACTATCCATTCCTCATGGACTTCTACTCTGCAGTATTAATGAAAGCTGGATTGGGCTTGAGGGGTGCTATCATCATACCAAACATTTTATTCCAATCTGCCCTTTTCGGGCTGTTCTTCTTTCTCGCGTACCGATTAACCGGCTTGAAGAAAGTAGGTGCGCTGGCTGTTGTTATATTCATCTTCTCTGGCTACCCGCCTGATCTGCAGTCAGTGGGCATTCACTTCCTTAACCCGATGTATGCGGTTATAATGCCACAACGAACGGCGATGTTAGGCATGGCAATCTCATTTGCTGTTTATATCCTGCTATACGAGGCTTTATTCCAGAAGGAAGGGTCCGAAGGCGGTATCAAGTCAGAACTAATGTATAAGGAGCTGTTTCTGGCAGGGACACTTATTGGGCTTCTACCGTACATACACGCGCATTCGTTTATGGCGACTGCGTTTGTTTCCGTAGTCCTTGCCTCCTTTGCGATTTTCCGCTTTATCCAAAAGGCATCGCGGAAAAAGCTTTGCAGAATGGATTGGAAAATCTTCATTTGTGTGCTAGCATCACTAATTCTACTCTCTCTACTCTCGTTACCTCAGATATTGTGTATCAGGACAGGCGTAACCGAGAATTTCTTCGTGTTCTTCCCCGGGTGGACGGAACAAAACAGCTCACTGATATTGGGATCGGATTGGTCACTTTTCGGTGCGTTTTTCTCTTTTGCAAAGTCTGTCTTATTAGTTTTAAAATTATGGGTTTTAAACCTTGGTATTCTATTTTCCCTTCTTCCATTAGGATTTTTAAAGTCAACGCGAAGTGTAAGAACGTTTTATCTGCCTTTTTTGTTACTCTTCGTACTCGCAAACCTCGTGAAGTTCCAGCCCTGGTACTTCGACAACTATAAGATATTTTTACACTGGTATGCGCTAACCGTTATACTGGTGGCAGTCACGATATCCTGGCTATGCGATTCGGTACGGGAAAAGAGAAGGTCTATCGGTGCTTTAGTGCTTGTCGTTTTGGTTATCAGTTGTACTTTATTCGGTTTTGTTGCTCATGCAAGGATGATGGATATGAATTACCAGATGTGGTCGGGAGAGGAGATAGGAGTTGCTGAGTGGGTACGTGATAATACAGAGTCCAATTCTGTATTCTTAACTGGAAGTGCGCACAATCATCCGATACCTTCATTGTCCGGCAGGCAGCGGGTGATGGGCTATGAGGGTTGGCTGTGGTCGCACGGCATAAATGGGACGCGCATTAATGAACGCAAGCGAGACGAAATAGAGATGTATAAGGGTAACTACACGCTTATTAAGGAATACGGTGTGGATTACGTGTGTGTTGGACCGTACGAGAGGGCGTTTGCAAGGGATAATCACTTCGTGATAAATTATTCTGCATTTGTGGACACAGCACGATTTGATTTGAAGTTGGATGAGGTAATAGAAAGGGAAAGCTGGAGGATATATAAGGTCAAAACGCCCCGTACCCCTGCGTGAAAAGAACGAGGAAGAAACGGTAAACCAGCAGGAATCCAATGGTTGTCACATAATGCAACTATTCTCGTTTATCGCCGATGATAGCGAGTATGATGAAAACAGGGAACATAGAGAGTGTGTACCGCGGCATACTCAACCAATAACTGGTTGAAGCTACTGTGAGCCATGTGAGGAATATGTAAAGGGAGTACGAGGGCGTAATTTTGTGATAAGGAACAGTCGCACAATTGATTGCGATACTATTTTATTCAATCCTTCGTAGATTTAGAACTATATACGCCTTTCCTATTCTCTCGATTTTGAATTGTTGACAACCAAGGATAAAAAGAACTCCGCTCTAAAGTTGCCTTTATCTAAGTCACCATTAAAAATAACGTTGGTTTTCAATAAAATTAGCGCATATAACTTCACCATCTCCTTGCAGCTCAAAACCCACAACACACGCAGGTACCAGCACGGTCTCTGTTGGTATTAATGAAAGCGTGGTATTCGACTTCAGCGTTACATTACCTTCTACACACGTAATCAAACAAGCTCCGGTAAAAACTCTTACTTGCTTGCCACGAACCTTAAAGAGCCGCAACTCAAATTGCTTGCCCTTCAAAAGCATATATTCCTCAGATTCTTCCTCTTTACGCAAAAGCTCATGCTCCGTCGTTGCGTCCCTGCGTTCTTTAAATCTCAATACGTTCTGGGCATCCTTTAGATGGAGTTCCCTACCCCGACCATAGTCATATATCCGAAATGTTCTTTCCGATGCTGTGCTTACCTCATATATCTTTGTGCCCGCACCTAATGCGTGAATGGTACCAGCGGGAATGTGATAAGTATCGTCCACGTCTGCTGCGAACGCATTCAAACGAGAAATAAAGTCACTACTTTTTGCCGCGTCCTCCAACTCATCGGCATTCATAGGCTCTTTGAATCCCAAATATATTTTCGCATCCTTAGATGCCGCAAGGACATGCCACGCCTCTTCTTTACCAAAAACATCTCCAAGCTTTCTCGCGTACGCATCGTCCGGATGCACCTGCACTGACAGATTCTCATCTGCCTTTATTATCTTCACAATCAGCGGGAACTTAGCCAATTTTACGCCTAAAATCTTTTCCGGGAACAAAGCAGTCAGGTCGTCAAGAGTGAATTCCTGTTTCGTTTCCGATTCTATCTCACAATAATTCCGTGGCGAAGCGCACCAGAGTTCGTAGCCCCAGGGCTTCTTCTCTTTGAATGGCTTGATTCTTATGGGTCTTTCAATATGCAACTTATTCGCATCAGAAATCCGTTTCTTGGTAAACTGCTCAAACATTTCCTTTGTAGCCTGTATTTTGTCCCCAGAAACGCCTTTCATCAGTTCTGCAACTTCGCTCAGTGAAAATTCGTTTCCCCGAAGTCGAGCGTGCCACCATTTCTCCTTCGCAGTCTTCTCCTCACCAATCCGCATCTTAAGCCTTATATTCCCTTTATATGGATGGAACACATCTACGAGGACGCAATCTTCGAGTTCTAATGAGCCATGATCAACCACATTGTAAACAACGCAGTTTTTACCTCGTATTCTGTTCAATCTGGAGTTTATCACACATGCCTGCTCAAGCTGTGCCGACTTCGCACTCGAATTTGATACCACGCTGTTCTTTACCAACCCTTCAGCAAAGTCAGCACCCACATATACCGAATCCTGAACTTCACAGCCGTTCGTAACCGAAGTGACGCTGACACCTAAAAACTCGCGTAATCGCTGACCTACCTCATCCTCTGCTAAAATCTTCATCATGGTCTCGTAGTAACTCACATTCGTACCGAAATCTTGCCATATTGTTTTATCGCTCAAAGGAAAGCTTTTTATCAGTGCAAGCGGTTCTGTACGCAGTACCTCCCTTTTTATCATGTCCGCATGCTCACGGTGCCAATAGTCAGCGCATGAGTCCGGCGAAATCCATAATTGCCATAACTCGTCTGAGTTAAACTTCCCTTCTCTTATCTTTAGATTATCGCTAAAGGCCTCGAGCATGCATTCCGCTAATACGCTGCTCATTGTAAACATCCCCATGTTCACCATAACTCGGCTTCCTTCTTGTCTTTGTAGCTTCTTCTTCACTGCTTCGTAGCTTCGGGTGTCATCGAAATCAAGAAGTTCGCAGCCGTCTCCTGCCCCGCATTGGACTATCTGAATACCGTATTTACTCGCAACCTCCTCTGTGAGCGTTGTCTTTAAGCCAAAGAGCATTGCGTGCGTGCTCTGTGCACACTTCCTTATCGCCGCGGGATTATCAGTGAATAGCAGAAATTGGTCGCCCCACGTAACCAGGATGCGGTACGGAATAGCAAATTCCTGAAATTGTTTTATCACGCCTTCCAGTAGCGAGATATTAAGGACTTCTATGTATGCTTTGTTCTTACAGGTCCTTGTGAGGATGTTTCGGGTGCCTTTACCAGCAGTATGCACGATAAGAACGCTTTTGCCTCGTTTTACTTCTTCTACAATGTTTTTCCCTATCGCCTTACTTGCATTTTCTATTGCGAACAGTGTGCCAAGTCCGTTACCCGCGGCACCAGTCCATGCGTGCTCGGAAACGGGTACAAAAATTGAGTTGAGCAGCACGTCACCCCGTAGCGAAGTACGTTCCAGGTTCTTCACTTCTGAATCTTCTCCAACAACAACCACCACGTAATCGAACATTTCTTTCATATTGCAGACCATTAATATTTACTAAAAAGGATGCAGGTAAACGGCATTTGAGGATTTTTATCCTGGACTTACTTTTTTGTGATTGGTTCCTTTTTTAAACGTTCCTGCATCTCGGACAAAATTCCATCATGATATTTATTTCTTTCTCCATCAATTTTTTTCTCAAAAAAATAATCAAAATGTGCATCTAAATATTTATACATAGGAGAGTTACTGTCAAACTGGAATGCCGGAACATGACCGCCCAATCCTAAATCTTGTACTCTTCTGTGTGTTTTTCTATCTCTCTCTAATTGGAAGATCCCCATGTGGTAAATCTCAACGATAACACATTCACTGGTAATAAAAAGGAAAAAATCAGGGGCGGCATCATAAAATCTAATATTATCGTATATTTCATCCCGTTTATCATAGTTCCCAAGTCTTGTTTCTAACCAATCAATTGATGTACCAATATCCTGCATTATTTTATCGCAAAATCCTTTTTCTGCCTCTCTTCTTTGCCGAGCCCACGTACTATATGGCGATATTAATAAAACTTTTATATTTACTTTATTCTCATTCATTCTTTCAAATGCATCTGATATACCTTGCTCAAAATCACCTAGATTATTAAAAAATAATCTTAAGGAAATACCATAAATTTTTATTTCTTTTTTTTCTTTTAAAAGGAGTTCATTTATATCTTCTTTAAATTCCTCAGATGGATCCCTCTTTTTATATTTCATATCAAAAGGCTCATAAATTTTTAGAAGACCAATGTCCTCACTTTCTTTAATCAGTTTAAAACTTTTTTTGATATTTTTATTTATTGCATCCACATCCTCAAATATTTTTAAAAAGCTACGTTTTGCAAGTAACTGGCTTATTACCCATGCAATAAAAGTACCAGCAATTACACTTATGCCAAGACCACTTAGTATATAAGACAACTCTGTGTCTTTTATAAATACTATTGAAACAATTATTAAAACGAAACCCACTATTACTACTAAACACGATACTACTATTTCCAAAACTTTTATAGCATCCTTCTCTTCGCCTTTTTTATCCTTCCCCTTATCTTCTTTATTATCCCCTTTCATCATTGGTATGATATAACCCCTCCTTCCACTTTATGCTAAAAAAGCTTTTTGGTGTTTTTTGATTTTTTGATTTCGCCATAAACTACATTTGCGCGCTCGTAATCGTAAAAACTTCCTATATCGAACCAAAGACCTTTATGGATGACTCCATATATGTCCCTCCTTTTACAGAGCCAAGAGACAAAAAATCCGATGGCATCCGGATTATTCCCCGCTTCCAGATAATCACTGATTAACGCTAAATCCTCTTTTGTGAATATATAACAAGCGGTAGATATTAGAGTGGAGTTCGGTTCCTTGGGCTTTTCTTCCGAGTTTATAATCTTAAACGCACTATCCATTTCTAAAACTCCGTATTTCCCTTTTACTATCTCCTTATCCTTCATATCGTACAAAAGCACCACACTTTTCTTTTTAGCCCTGTAAAACTCTATCAAATCTTTTAGGTCAAAGTCAAATAGATTATCGCCCCCTATGATTAATAAATCTTCTTTGAGTCCAAGACGATCAATCAAAAAATTTAATGCCCCAATCGAGCCCAATTTCTCCTTTTCATCTCTTGTTTCTTCAATTACCAATGTAATCTCTTTACTGCTTCTATAGTTCTCAAGCCAATCTTTGAAGTTAGTTTCAAACTTACGGTTTGTAGATAAATATATTTCTTTAATTTCCTCTATCTTTTCTATTCCATCGAAAATATACTCAATTATTGGCTTACCCGCTATGCGGAGCAAAGATTTGGGGCGATCCTTTGTCAGGGGCCATAGCCTCTTCGCGTACCCGCCTGCTAATAGAATTGTTTTCATCTTTATCTCTAAGTTTTACGTAATGTAACATTTTTATTTTTATATTTGTAGGAAGGATTAGAATTTAAATCTAACGTTTACGTTCAGATGAGAATAAAAGCGAAAATAAAGATAAGAGGAACAAATGCGGATTTGGTAGCGGTACCTTTAACGTCGGACAATACGAATAATATGAACACGGAGATAGAGGAAAAAAGTGCAGTAACGTACTTTGAAGCCGAAAAAATAGGGACGCTAATAGCGAGCGTGGATGATTATTTGATGAACGCAAAAGTGGCGCAGGATATGGTATTAGCAGTGAATGAAGAGGCAGAGAGGAATAAGAAAAGAGGGTGACTGATGACTGATATGGAATTTCAACTAAGTGCTATTATTAAATGCAGCGGGAGTTTAACCGGGATAAGTTCGCAGGAACAAACGGATTTTGTACAGTCTTGTAACGCGAGTTTGTTAAAGAAGGGAGCACCTTCGGGTGGTGGTGCTGAGATAGTCAGGTGGAACATAGCGGGAGAAAAGATAGAGTTGGGATTAGTCTCTGACCGGTACGTGCGAGTGCATGATGCGCTTCTCCGATTGAAGAACGAATTGGCTAAATTTTTAGGTAAGCACCGGATAGGGCTAAGGGGTGCGGAAATAGAAGATTATCAAATTTTAATGGATTGGGATGAGGACTGGCAGCTAAAGAAATTACCGTTTGTAAAGCAAATAAACCAGGAAGGCGGACGTTTAAAGCTATCCTTGGATGTAGATGAGTTTGCATTAGCAAACCGGATTCCTGATAGGATAATAAAGTTACTGGAGGATAAGAAAGAAGCAGCGAAGTGGAAGGGCAAAAGTGAGCACTGGGAATTGCTGTTTGAGAGCGAAAAGAAGCCTTACTACTTTGATAAAGACCCTACGGAGGAGATGGCAAAGCGAGGTTGGATACGGCATGCTGCGGGACGGGGCCAGTTTATATACGGACCGCAGATAACGAAGATTTTTAGAGCTTTCGAACGCATATTGTTTGAAGAGATTTTCACGCCTTTGGGCTATGAAGAGATGATATTCCCGAAGTTCGTGACCTGGGACGTGTGGAAGCGGTCGGGTCATGCAAAAGGGATTTATCCAGAGGCGTATTACGTATGCACGCCGAAGACACGCGACCCTGAATACTGGGAAGAGGTGATGGATTATTATAAAGTCACGAATGAGGTCCCGTTGGACATGATTATGGAGCGGATAGAGAATGTAGGCGGGATGTGCTATGCGCAGTGTCCACCTTCCTGGGTGTTCTGGCAAGGTAAGACCATGCCGGATGATATACTACCAATAAAGGTCTTTGACCGGTCGGGCACCTCACACCGGTATGAAAGTGGCGGGCTTCATGGCATAGAGCGGCTTGACGAGTTTCATCGTGTGGAGATAGTCTGGATGGGTACGAAGGAGCAGGTGATTGAGCACTCGAAACAGTTGCAGGCGAAGTATCGTCTAATATTCGAGGCGATACTGGACATCGAGTGGCGTGAGGCATGGGTGACGCCCTGGTTCATGGCACAGGAGGGTAAAGCGGGTCTTTCCGAGTTGAAGGAAGTAGGAACCACAGATTACGAAGCTGTCCTGCCGTACAGCGGTAAATTACTGGAGTTCCAGAATGTGAGCGTGAATGGCAATAAATATCCTAAAGGGTTCAGCGTGAAGTTGCAAAGCGGAACGGAGTTGTGGTCCGGGTGTTCTGGAGTAGGTCTGGAAAGATGGGCGGCGGTATTTTTAGCACAGAAGGGTTTGGACCAGGATAAATGGCCTGTCAAGTTCAGGGATGTCGTGGGTGAGCTGCCAGAGGTGTTCAGGTTTCTCTAAACGTATTTGTTTAGTTAACCAGAAGATCATACAGGTTTCCACGAGAGAACACAAATTTAAATCGTTTTTAGTACTCTACTGGCGATTATATCGGATAGCATATCCTGCCCCCATTTCTTGTGTTAATCTCGTGGTTTTTTAGCAGGGCTATAAAAACGCTCTAAACAAACCTTTCGGAGTCTTTTCGACGGGAATCGGAATTCAACGATTTTTGAAAGGGTCTTTCGCATTTTTGGAGAGGACTACCTCTGAATGTGTTTTGGTGTTATGAATGAAAAAGTTGCTTTTTAAATATATAGAGGGGATATTATCATTGGTTGTTTGTTAAGGTGGGACTGTCTTTTTAGTCTTTTCCGCCGTTAGACACGCAACCGAATGCTTTTTAACGGATGTATACGCACATCCAGAGAAGATATTACATTGCTAAGATATTCTTTTGCTATTGATACCGCCCCTTTTATCTCTTCTTCCGTTGGTCGCCGTGATACACGGCCAACAGGAACGTACCGTATGATTCTGTACTTTATATTATCATCAATACCTGCTAGGAACTTAGCTATTCGCTCTATCTCGTCGTTATCTATAATGTCTGGTATAAAGACCGTTATCACTTCAAAGCTTAATTCACTCGCGTTTAGCAGCTTTATCGCATTCAAAACTCGCTGATTTGAGTGCCCAGTATACCGCTCATGTACTTCCGGAGAATAAGCCTTCAGGTCTATATGAACCTCATCCAGGCTTGCATCTTCCATTCCTCTTATGAACTCGCTATCCAGAAGAAAACCATTGGTAGATAGAATTGTTTTTGTACCGCACAACTTAATAAACGCTAAAAGCTCTTCTTTGTATAATGTCGGTTCTCCACCGGCTAACATCACCTCTTCCACATCAAATTGTTTGAGTCTTGCTGCCAATCGCTCCGGGGTTATTTCTGTGTATGTCCCATTATTAGGCGCAAAGCAAGCTTTACACCTGAAGTTACAGCCATAAAATTGGATAGTGCACCTATGTTCCGACAACGATAGATAAGAGACTTTCATGTGCTTTTCTTGGTAGGCCGTACTTTAATACTAATAGTACCTAAGCCACGCAATTTTAATATGTGCAAGAAAAAAGAGAAAGGATACAAATTGCTACAAGTACGACCGACATAGGTAAATCTTCATTCTTCCGCATAGAGATCCCATTACACACCCTTTAAGAGGTTCTCTACCTACACTGATTGTTGTATCTCTCGTATTAATCTTCTGATGACGTTTCGAATTGCACCGTTTCTGTCCACGTAAAGATTTTCGTTTATTTACTTTTCTATTTCTTTTAACAGTTTTGGTGTATGTTTCGTTTTTAGATGATGCTCCCACCCCGCACTGAAGAGGCTGTCCCACAATCCAAAACACCACTAAAAAGAAGCCCAGATATGGCTTTATACCCAAAAATAAGATCATTTTTCGCAAAATATCTTATTATGGGACAGCCTCTGAAGTGCAAGGGCATACACTAATGGCATAAATCATCAAAATACCGAAAAATTTATTTGCAGCACAATTTTATAGCGTAGATGTGGAAATTTGTTATGACTAAGCGGTGGATGGAGATACGGAAAGCGGCAGATCCGGAATTGCGGGATATTGTAAGTATGTGGAAGCGGAATATAAAAACGGCAAATACTGCTTACGATATAGTCACTTTATATCGCTATTTCAAAAATTATTTCCTCGTTGCTACTTGTACCGATACAGGCCGCAATACAGGCACGAACAGCGATATTATTGGTTTCGTGGCAGGAGCAGTGCGGGATGGACATGGCCATATCTCAGGAATCGCCGTGGATAACGAATTCAGAAGGAATGGCGTGGGTATGCAGTTGTTAAAAGCGGTGGATGCGACATTTCTCGCCGAGGGCTATGATAGAGTTACGCTTGAGGTAAGGATAAGCAATATGGAAGCGATAAAATTTTACGAGGACCATGGCTACAAGAGCTTATTCACCATAAAAGGATATTATGCGGATGGTGAGGATGCAATAGTGTATGAGGTGAAAAATGCAACACACAAAGCCCAGACGTAGCTTATGTTACTGATTCATCTCTAACGCACCTATCGGACAGATGTTCACGCATGCTTTACAGTTGTTACACTCTTCTTCTTTTATCTCTATCCATACACCCATCAAACTTATAGCCTCCGTGGGACACACCGTCACACACGCACCGCAATATGCACATCGGTATCTATCTATCTTAATCATCGTTTTTACTCTTCCTCCTTAAATATCTGCCCCTCAAATATGCTCACCTCGGTGTCTTCATCCAGCCATGCATCCTGCGGCAAGCCCGCTTTCCAGCATGATTCGCATAGAAACTCCTCTGACGACCAATTATATTCTTTGGCAACCTGCGGTAGCAAAAGCCCTTGAAAAACTCCCTTTTTGACTATCAAGCCATGCTTGCCTATTTCCACATGAGTAGGCAGGTCTTTTGGCTCTACTTTTAATAGCTGTGGCAATGTGAGTACCGTAAGTTCAATGGTTACATCAACGAACTCGTCTTCCGTTACCGGTGGAAATCTCGGGTCGCGTACCGCAGCAGAAATCGCTGCATCTATAATCGCTTCTTTTAGCTTAAATACCTGGTAGGGATAGCCTATACAGCCTCGAAGATTTCCGTATTTATTCAACGTGACGAAAACACCCCTCTTTTCATCGAAACTTGCAGGTAAGCCCTTTTTCGGTTTTATCTTCACATTATCCCGTAAATAAACCTCTATTGCTTCCCTTGCAAGCTTTAATCCTTCTTTTTCTTCCTCTTCCGTCAGTCTGGACATAGCACACCCTCCACTGCCATTTAATGCGAGTATCTATATCAAAGTTATGCTAAAGTATGATAATGGTTCATCATTATAAATGTATCTTAGAAATAGAAGAAGATGTCGAAAGTGTGTATTCTACGGATAGAGGGAACAAACTGCGAACTCGAGACCTTCTATGCTTTTAAGAGGTTGGGTGCCGCGGCAGAGATTGTGCACCTGAAGCAATTGATAGGCGCGGTAAGTGAGCGAGAGAGGCGAATTTTAAAGGATTATGATTTATTGGTGATACCCGGCGGGTTCTCGTCTGGCGATTATATACGCGCAGGAGCGATATTCGCCGCGAGGCTAAGGGGTAGTTTAGGAAACGAGATAGAGGATTTTATAGAGAATGGTAATCCGGTATTGGGCATATGCAATGGTTTTCAGGTATTAGTGGAAATGGGGTTACTGCCAGGATTTAGCGATGATAAATCTAAGGATAAAGCGATACAGCAGGTTGCATTGACAACGAACGATTCCGCTCGTTTTGAATGCCGTCCCACACTTATAAAGCATGAGAATAGGGGTAACTGCATCTTCACGCGGGGAATAGAAAAGAGCAGCATCCTAAAAATCCCGTCTGCACATGCCGAGGGAAAGTTCTTCATTGCGGAGGAAAAGCTGGAGGCGTATATACGGCTTCTTGAGGAGAACGATCAGATTGTATTCCGTTATGTTGATCCCGCGGGCAATTACGCTCCATACCCCTGGAACCCCAATGGCGCTTCATACAATATCGCCGGGATATGTAATCCTGAAGGGACTATATTGGGGTTGATGCCGCATCCCGAAAGGGCTTTTTATGCGTCTCTCGATCACGAGTGGATGAGAGCGTCGAGGGCAGGGGGGCAAGAAGGAGAGGGGGATGGAAAAATGATATTTGAGGCGGTTTTAGATTATCTTCGGAGTAGATGAGGTAATGTTTTTATGTAATACTCGTCCTTATAAGAGACAGATTCAATAAAGTAATAAAGGAGTGTGAGAAGTACTGGTGAGGAAGAGGCAGAAGGATAAGTGGAAAGCGAAAGGTTGGTATACGATATTAGCCCCAAAGATGTTTGGGGAGGTGAAGGCAGCGGATACAGTAGCCGACGAGCCATCTAAGTTAATAGGCAGGCGAGTAGAGATGACTTTAGGCGACATTACGGGCAAGATGATAAAGAATTCGAATTTGAAATTAGTGATGGAGATAGATGAAGTAGATCAAACCACGGCTTATACAAAATTTGTAGGCCATAAGATGGATGGAGGTTATCTCCGGAGTTTAGCGAGGAAGGGGATTTCAAAGGTGGATTCAAACATCAATGTTGTGACGAAAGATGGTGAGACAATTCGTGTGAAATCGTCTTGTTTTACGTTAAAAAAGGCGAGTGCCGCTCAGGTGAAGCAAATACGGAAGATTGTGGATGATATAGTTATGGATAGAGCAAATAGCTTAGAATTAAGCAAATATGTACAGGAGATAATACTGGGAAAGTTATCGTCTGACATCTATAAGGTTGCGAAGAAGATATATCCGTTGAGGCGAGTCGAGATAACCAAGACGGAACGCATAGGGGGAGTAACTCCCATGCCGGGGAAAGAGGCTGCAGAATAGTATGAAGATAAAATTTCTTGGTGGGTGCGACGAGATAGGGCGTTCTGCAATTTTGATAGATGATAAGATTGTTATGGATTATGGACTCCGACCCTCTGACCCCCCCGCGGTCCCGGTGGGCAGTATAACGCCAAAGTCCGTGATTGTATCTCATGCACATCTCGACCATTCGGGTATGGTTCCAAGTTTAACGCATGCCCATGGCAATTCCGCTCCCAACGTATATGTAACTTCAGTGACGGGCGATTTAACGCGTCTTCTGGGTAGAGATACAATAAAAGTAGGCAAAGACCAGGGCTTTTCTTTCTTTAACGAAGAAGACATCATAAAAATGAGTGAACATACACGTAATGTTGATTATGGCGAGCGGATTGCTTTAAATAGTTCTGATTATGGTGCAGATTACGAGTTTGAATTGTTTAATGCAGGTCACATCCCAGGTAGTTCGGCGATTCATCTGAAAAACGAGAATGAGGCTATAAGTCTGCTTTACACCGGAGACATAAAAATGGGAGAGACACGATTAATGGAAACTGCTTCTGTTGAGGAATTCCCCTCTTCTGACGTTTTGCTTATAGAAAGTACATATTATGGGCGGGACCATCAAGACCGGAAGGAACAAGAGCGTGAGTTTGTAGATTCCATAAAAGAAACGCTGAATGCGGGCGGCACTGCTATTGTTCCCTGTTTCGCCGTTGGTAGGACGCAGGAGATAGTAATGATTCTACATTCGTATGGGCTTACACCTTATGTAGATGGAATGGGTTTGAGCGTTTTTCGTATGTTTAAGAATCATCCCCGGTTCTTAAAAGATGCAGAGGAGTTAAATAACGCATTTGGTGATGCGATGTTTGTAAGTGCGAGGAAGCGCAAAAAAGCGATTTCACAACCGTCTGTGATTGTAACGACTGCGGGGATGCTCAACGGAGGACCCGTGCTATATTATCTGAAGAAGGTGCATGATGATCCAAAGAGTAAAGTGCTGCTCACGGGGTATCAGATAGAGGGCACGAATGGACGGAGATTAGTAGAGGAAGGATGTGTGGAGACAAACGGAGAGGTAGTGAAAGTAAATACGGGTGTGGAGCAATATGACTTCTCCGCGCACGCGGGTGACAGAGAGCTGAAAGAACTGGTGTCACGATTTTGTGGAAACGGAACGGAGGTTGTATTCCCCGTGCATGGAGAACATACAGAGGAATTCGCAGCCTGGATTAATGATAATTTCGAATGCGATGCGATCTCGCCAAAGATAGGGGAAGAATTTATAATAGAGTAGAATAAAAACCTTTCATTCAAAAAGAAAGCTTTATCAAAGAACTATTATATTTTAAATACAAACTAAGAATATTATTGCGCCGGTAGTGTAGTGGTATCACAGAGGCTTGCCAACCGACCTTTCATTCGTCAAAAGGATGAGCCGGTGACGAAAGGAAGTGCAAAGAGAGCGGGCAAAAAGCCTCTAACTCGGGTTCGAGTCCCGGTCGGCGCATGTTGTAGGAGATAAAAGAGAAAAAATAAAATAAATCCTGCTATCTATTTGACTACGGCTTCCATAGTTGTATCCATCACAGTATCAAATTTTATCTTCTTATCCCAGCCCGCCTTCTCAAATATGTTCATGAACCCGACACCAACGATTTTCGGATTCTTACCTGCGGATATTTCCTCAATCAGACTGTTCACATCTTCGGGTGCACATCCGAACTTTGGCATTGCTAATCCACCAAGCACGACCACAGCATCAGCACCATTCGGATCGCCTTTTTCATCAACAGCACTGTATCCGACTCCTTTTATCTCCTTTATCTGTCTTGCTTCACTCGCAACCGCTTTTGGTACGTATAGCATATCAAAACCTCGGTCTCTCACCGTGTACGCAAGCAATTCTATAAATGGCGTACATACCGCTACCGAGCCAGTGAAGACCACTTTAGAGCCGTCTTTCACATCCGCCACGAGTCCTCTAAATATCCCCGTAAAACCAACTATTCCACCCTTCTTTTCCATCTTTTCTTCTTCACCCCTATCTTTTAACTACCAGTTAGTATGGAGTGAAGATTATTAAACACATAAAAACATTTTGTTTTATTATTCAGAATAGGGAATAAGATATGCAGAAAATAGTAGAAGTCTTTGATACGACGCTGCGAGATGGGGAACAAACGCCTGGGATTGCGTTTACGCGAGAGCAGAAGAGAGCGATAGCAAAGCAGTTGGACCGATTGGGAGTGGATATAATAGAAGCCGGCTTTCCTATTAGCTCGACACGTGATAGTGAAGCAGTGAAGCTTATTTGTGAGATGGGGCTCTCATCGAAGATATGTGGCTTGGCAAGGCTATTAACAAAGGATATAGATGCGTGTGTAGATTGCGGCGTTGATATGATACATATATTTGCACCTACATCGGAGATTCAGCGCGAACACACGACAAAGATGAGCGAGGACGAGGTAAAAGAGCAGGCATATAAGATGGCGAAGTACGTCAAGGACAAAGGCTTTTTGTGTATGTTCTCTGCGATGGATGCGACCCGAACGAGGTTGGATTATCTGATAGAACTCTATAAAACGGCGGAAGAAGGCGGGGCTGACATCTTGAATGTTCCTGATACGGTGGGTGTGACGGAACCGTTTGCAATGTACGAATTGGTGGGTGCGATATACCAAGCGGTGAATACGCCAATTAGCGTACATTGCCATAACGATTTCGGACTTGCGGTTGCGAACAGCCTAGCTGCGGTCAAAGCGGGTGCAAAAGAGGTACAGGTAGCGGTGAATGGCCTGGGCGAACGAGCAGGAAATGCTGATCTTGCAGAGACCGTGATGGGTTTGAACTCGATATACGGGCTGAAAACGAATATAAAGACCGAGTTCTTGTTCGAGACCGCGAAGCTTGTTGAACGTTTCTCGGGTATTCAAATACCAATAACACGGCCCATTGTAGGTGAAAACGCATTCGCTCATGAATCTGGAATACATGCACACGGCGTAATAGAAAAGAGCGATACATTTGAGCCGGGGATAATGACGCCTGAGATGGTGGGGCACAGGAGACGAATTGTACTGGGGACGCATACGGGAAAACACTCGGTAGAGAAGAAATTATCGGAAATCGGCGTGTCGCCGACTAAAGAGCAACTGGAGGAGATACTGGAGCGTGTAAAGGAGCTTGCGGCAAGCGGTAAAAAAGTCACCGATGATGACATGTTCACGATAACAGAGGTAGTAACCGGCGAAGTATCGAGGCATGAGCGAGTGGTAACGCTAAAGGAGCTATCTGTGATGACGGGTAACAATTTGATACCCACGGCATCGTTGAAAGCTATAGTACGAGGAAAAGAGTGTACGAGTGCGCAGATGGGGATTGGGCCAGTGGATGCGGTAATACATGCGGTTCAAGAGATAATAAAGGATGAAATAGGCGGCGACGTTAAGTTGAAAGATTTTAGGATAGAGGCGATAACCGGCGGTTCTGATGCACTTGCAGAGGTAATTGTGGGTGTAGAGAAAGGCGATAGGTTTGTAACGGCACGTGGCGTACGCGAAGACATCGTGATGGCTTCGGTAGATGCGTTTATCAACGCGGTGAACAGGTTGATGCAAGAATGAATGCACAAATCATCTTCAATTATTCTCTTTGTCTGTTCTTGCTTAAATTATAGGCTAAAACCAGGGGGATACTCAGCATACTAATAAATAAGTTTAGGTTTAATTCACCTGTCCGGGTAAATGCAGCAAAAACCATACCACTCGCAAAAATCGCGGTTAGTGTGACAGCAGAAATTAAATAGGAACTGATTTTTTCACGAAATGAAAACTCATCAAAATCTCTGAAGCCTCCAGGGTTCTTACACAATTCATAACGGCGATGATAAATCCTTTTAATTGCGTCCATGGCAATTAGGCTTAGCCATGTACAACCGACAAAAGTTAGTGATATGAGCAGTATTTCATAATGGTAATGAGTAAAAAAAACGAGAGAAAAAATATAAATAGGTATTAATGATCGTCGCAAATACTTCTCAAATATACTCATTCCTTTTGACATACCAAATTTTCTTATCAATTGATACCAAAATTCCGCTTTAAACGCTTCTAAGAATTCTTTCTGTTTCATAATATAATCTCCACATCGCAGGTACTACGTGATTTAAAGAATAACAAATTTCGTTTAATAAAGCTTTTCTTTTTTCGATGCTCCCTCAGAAATACACATTCATTCTTTCGACATACGCTTCCAAGCCATCAGTTGTAATCAATCCGGGCACACCTCTCACTTTTATCGCCACAATTAATGTTTTGCGGGATCACTACTTATATAACCGACATGAAAAGCAAGGAACATATCGATTTTTAAATATAACACATAATTATTTAAGTACCGAAATTTAACATAACAAAGAGGTGCGGGGGACGATGGATAAGGACAATTTACTTTCTATTGCAATTCTTGGTGTCATATTGATAGCGGTTATTTTAGCTGCCGGGCAGTTTGTTGAAGACGGGACTAAAAGCGTGATAAGTGTTAGCGGTACCGCTACCGTGTCAGTAATGCCAGATAAAGCGGACATTTTTGTGAAGATAGATACTTTAGAACCAACTGCTGCGGATGCGCAACAAAAAAACGCAGCGATTACTAATAGAGTTATAGCAGCTATGGAAAAAGCAGGAGTTAAGGAAGACGATATTGAGACCAGCAGCTACAGGTTATACCCAAAGCAGAAATGGGATAAAGATAGAGAAACATATGAAACCGTGGGTTATGAAGTCCGGCATATTTTAAAGGTGGAGACGTTAAAGGTAAAAGAAGTAGGTGATTTAGTGGATACCGCGGTTGAAGCAGGTGCTAATAGTGTGGGTAGAGTTAGTTTTAGCCTGACAAAAGAGCTGCATAAAGAAGTAACGGGGCAAGCGTTGGAAAAGGCGTCTTTAGATGCACAGAATAAAGCGGAATCGGTTAGTGAAAGTTTAGACGTGAGACTGGGTAAAATATGCAGGATAAGCGAGTCAAATTTCTTTTATGAGGAATATGATTATTATCCAAGAGCTGAGGAAATAGAGGTGGCATCCATCCGGGAGGAAGAGGCTACACAGATATCGCCGGGAGAAGTAGAAGTTAGGGCTAATATTGCAGTAGAGTATGAGATAAAATAATTGGTATAGCAAACCACACGATTACACGGATTTTTACGTGAGAACAATCATAGGGTTGGATTTTAAGGTTCTGTTGGCTATTTTAGTCCAGGCAAATCTCAGTTTCATGTCGTATAGAAAGTATAACCACCGTTTGTTCTTTATGCGTGCCGATTTTTCCAGGTTATCTGATTTTTGTGATCATAGTAACCCATGTAAGATTTCTTTATGACGGGCTAAGAAAATTTACTCCTCGCAGAAGCCGGCCGCTTATTTACTTTCGCTAATTCTTGTATCCCTTACATTGAACAAAGAAAACTTATGGCATTTTGGACATCGCATATATCTTTTCTTACCCAATCTAATACTTGTAAGAGATGCCAACGGTATCCAGCTATACTCGAACTCGTGATTACATTTCGGGCATTTCAAAATGCTTTTCATAGATGGACTAATAATCTGTAATTATTTAAATCTTTTGTTTTCAGATTTCCAAAAAGGAGTCCCATCCGTACCGCCCCGCAATGAACTCTGAGCATCCGATTGCTGTCGGCGTTTTTCACTATTTCTCGCGTAACTTTGGCGACTTTTGCGAGTCTAACCACAGCCCTGATACTTTCATTTCTCCTTCGATTTCTTGGAAAACCACCTTGACAATAACATCGTTAGGCTCCTCTGTGAATCTTACTTTGTAGTACACAATTGTGTATTGGTCTTTCCTCTCAGATTTCCCACATTCCTTTGATACATAATCCCCAATCTTTGATTTTATCACAGCGTTTGTCTCATTAAAAACAGCCTCATGTATAGCGTTCTTCATTGTGTTTGATCGAAATGCGCAGAGTATTTAGCGTAATTGTCTTCATTCATTGCCAGAAGGATATTTTCCGTAATTGGATCAGCGTAGTTTCGCACCTGTTCTACGTCAACTTGGTTTTTTTCTACGCACCCAGCAAGCATCACAGCCGCTACTATTACTACTACCGCTATTAAGCCTGCTATGAATATTTTTCTCATATCTTGTCACCTCATTTCAGTTTTGTTTTCTTATTCGTACGCAATATTTCTCATTAAGCCCCAACCAGGCCACACCCGAATGAATTCGGGTGCATCCTTGGTCGGTTTTTGTTTTTATATTTTCCCCCGTTTATTTTTCTATTTCATTCATTCTTATTCGCTCTTCTTTCCCCCCAATGTAGATCAAGCCACATCCACACCACCTCTTTTTATTGCCCCTCCTCAGCCATAAGTGATTCAATTATCACATACAATCTAAACAGCTCATTGACAAACTTATATTCCCCCTGAACTTCCCCTTTTGCCAAGACTCCGAGTTCTTCCATTCTTCGACGAAAATTATCAAAATTCCTGCGCTCTGAGTCGTTCATTTCTTTTACAAGTTCTTTTCTCTTGAATTCCGCTTCTAAAGGCATTTTACCCATTCTTCGCAGAATAGAACGATATGTTTCACTGCGAAGTGTTTGGTACACTTGCTGATCAAGATACTTTCGCCCCACATTCTCTGCAGCATGAAAAATACCTTTAATAGCATCGTCTTTGTTGATGCTATTATCAGAATCCTCCCAATAAACAGCATCCCCAACTTCGTGAAGAAGCACTGGCAGACCGCCAGAGTAATGGGTTAAAGTAGGCAAGGCGTCTGGTTCTATGGTTATGCCAACGCTTTCGAAGGCTTTTTGAAAGAATTCTTTCGATTCACCGTTTTTCATTGAATTGAGTTCTATGACATTAAAAATCCTGCTTATTGAAGGCTGATTCTTTGTCAAATCGCTCATTCTATCTGGAATCCCCACGAGTATTAACAAAATCGGCAAAGGTTTCTGAGAGGATGCTATTTCATCCACAAAACTTTTAAGAAAATATGAGAACTCAGGAACATTAGACATCCCATTAAGATCGTCTAATATCAGGAGTAGCCCTTTTTTATCTTCTTTAATCGTTTCAAAGACACCACGTATGATGGATAAAAAATTCAAAGGCAAATCATCGAGTAGTTTTTGATCATCAGTAAACTCAATGTTCATGCCCACGCCGAAAACTCCAAGCTGAATCCCCTTTATATATTTCCCAACTACAGTCCTTGCTTTATCAAAAAGGCCTTTGTTAGGCATCGCTTGCAGCATCTTCGTAAGCACAATCCGACAAACATCACTGACGTTCCTTGCCGCCCCCAAATAGCAGTGAGTTCCAACAAACTGATATTTTTCTTCTGCAATGTAACGTGTGATAGCCGCCAACGAGCTCTTTCCAATTCCACGTTCACCCGTCAGAAAAAGATTTTCATTTCTACCTGAGGCTGCCTGTATAATAGCTCGAGCAATCCGCTCAATTTCGCGTGCACGACCAATGAAATAATCTATTGGTACGGGTATCCCTGGTGTAAATGGACTGTTTTCTTTTACCATTTTATCTTAATGTAAACAATATCATTATTATACTTAAATTCAATGACTTTATATTTCTATGTAAAATTGCAGGTGCATCGACCGAGAACCACACAAGTCACATACCCCGTACGTAAGTACAAGGCCTACCCTTAAAAACGACCGCCGATGACTTAAACCACACTATTGTTATATGGAAAGGGTCAATACATCGTTCACCATTTCATTTGACAAATAAAGGGTCAATACATCGTTCAGTTTTTTGGTGACAAAATAATTTAACGCATTCTTTGTGATGCGTTATGAACGCTGAGGAAGAAAAGAGATTAGAAGCAGTAAATAGGTATATTAGGGGGGATAAACCGTCAAATATTTGTAGAGATGCCGGTAGGTCGGAGAAGTGGCTCTTTAACTGGGTGAATAGGTTCAAAACGGGCGAAGAGGAGTGGTATAAATCTCGATCAAGAGCCCCTAAAAAACATGGAAACAGAATACGCAAAGAGTTAGAAAACACCGTTGTAAACATTAGAAACTCTTTAATGAGGGGTAACGAGCACGAATCTAAATATCTCGGAGTAAGTGCGGATGCTGTTCAGTACCGAATGGGAAAACTTGGCTTTTCGCAGGAAGATATGCCCTCTGTATCAACGATAAAGCGGATTGTGAAGAACCACGGCTTGATAGTAAATAAGCGGGAGCGATACAAACGAGTGAAATCAAAAAAGCGATACACGATTCTGAACCCCACCAAGGTCAATGAGATGCACCAGATGGATTTCGTTGGACCACGATTTATTAAAGGATATGGTGCCGTCTCTTCCCTTAATCTCATTGATGTGGTCAGCAATCGGATTCACATTGAACAGTACGACTCCAGAAGCATGGATAATATAATCGACTTTCTTACCCTGTATTGGCGTAATAATCCAATTCCCCGATATTTACAGGTCGATAACGGGATGTACTTCATCGGAGACTTTAAATACCCACGTG
>QBUM01000163.1 GCA_013180585.1 Candidatus Methanophagaceae archaeon GoMg2 | reverse complement strand
TTTGGATTGATGTCATCTACAAAAATCAATTTTAGCGCTCTAACAACAAGAACCTCAGTTTTACCAGAACCCGGTCCTGCGACAATCCAAAGAGGGCCATCGCCATGGCTTATAACATCCAATTGTTCTTGATCAAGAGGATGTCCCAAGATAGGTTCGATTATCTGCATCACATCTTGAAATTCCATATTTATACATCTCCTCCACTTTCATCAGAGATCATCTGGAGCCACGTTTTGAGTTGGTGTGATCGTTCCCCTATTTGTCCACTAGCCCAGTAAACATTGTATTCATCAAGCATATTTTTGCCATCATCTAATGCAAGCATATATGTTTTTCCAAGATTTATAAATATCTCATCATAACATCCGTATCTGAGTGATTTTTCCAGTTTCATTATAATCTCACTGGCTAATTCTTCTGCTCTTTCAGCGGTCATCATTTGATCATAATAAGAAATAGATTCATTAGAACCGATTAATCCATATTTAGCAGAAAGAATTAGAATATCTAAATTTTGGGGTTTAGCTTTTCTGACCACACGATAAAATGGACCATCGTATAACTCTAAGGCCGGAGCTTTAGAGACTGGTTTTTTCCGTTTAGAGCAGGGTAAGATGAGTAAATATTTTTTTATTGCGTTACCATTTTCATTTTTTTCATTCATATCTCACACCGCCAAGCAAAATGTCGCTTAACTTCGGTATATCCGAACTTGGTTCGCATATAACCCCCTTTAACTGAAACTTCTCAATCATTTTTTACCTCCTGACTTTTAGATAGATGAGACTATATAAATAACTTGCGTATCTTTTCTGCAATGACGCATAGCGTCTTGCAAATAAAAGAATTCCATCGCTTTTCTTTTTGATTGAAATTCCCATATTCTTCTCACCTCAATACCCCCAAACCTCAAACCAAGCTCCAAACAAGAGCAATGCTAAAAATACTACGGTAAACCAAATAAGTTCTTTCTTGTTTTCTTTAACTACTACTCTCCAATTTCTTTTCTGCTCAGGAAACAATTTCTTCCAATTCTTCTTCCAGAAATCCATAATTTCCTTTCTTTCAGGTTTTACACCAAAAATTTCTGTGGCTAACGCAGATGCAAAGGTGATTGTTAGCAGAATAAAAGAAACTTCGATGGCAATTAAAATCGGCGAGTGCCAAACAGGAACAACCCCGCGCTCAATTGCACTCAGGAGACCAAGCGAATAAAACGTCCCGCTCATTATTGCTATTAAAGGTGCCAGGAATAGCAAAGATGCCAAGAAGTAAAGAATTGTCATAAAAACGTTTTTAGCTAATATATTAATAAAAAGAGCCTCTTTTGATGTTGACTCTAATACTGTGGGTCCAACAGCTACCGTGTAGGCACCCCAGCTTCTTACAAACCCCAGCATTGTATCAGGGAACAATAACGCTAAGAGCAAAGCTACAATAAAAGCACCTATGAACCACAAAACGTTAATTTTCAGCCACTTCACGAATATTTGTTTGTTCATTTCTTCCAATATATCTGGTCAAATGAGCTTGAACGCGGTAAACCGGTTGCTTTTTTCTTTTTATGCCCTTTCAATCTGTATTCACGCTTACAATTTGCAGAGCAAAATATTCTATCTCGCCACTTATATACTCGTTCTGCATCAATAGCTTTACCGCAGAAATTACATTTTCGGTTTTTCATTTTTCACGCGACATCACACCTCAAAATAATTCTTGAGTATCTCCTCTATGCTCCGTTTAAGATCACTATCGTGCGTTAACGGCTCCGTCATCGTTGAATACAACGCATCCCGCATTGGCACGCCACTCTTTAGCAACGTAGCAGCATAAACAAGCTCTCTGGTCGAAACACCCTCTTCAAGCCCTTGATGAATAAGATTCCTTATTTTATTCGCGGATTTTACCAATTTCCTTGCTGTATCTTCGTCAACACCCGTCTCTTGCTGCACAATTTGTGTCTCTAAGTCTTCGCCGGGCCATCCAAGCGCGATACTGACAAACCGCTGCCTTGTGCTCTGTTTCAATTCCTTTAGCACACTCTGGTAACCCGGATTATAACTCATTACCAGCATGAAGTCATCCGGCGCATAGAATATCTTACCTAATTTCTCAACCATCAAATATCGCCTGTAATCTGTTAATGGATGAATGACGACAGTTGTATCTTTTCGCGCTTCCACCACTTCGTCCAGATACACGATTCCGCCGTTCTTTACCGCCATAAGAAGAGGCCCATCAATCCACTCTACATCGCCCCCTTTAATAATATACCGCCCGATTAAGTCATTCCCACTTAAATCATCATGGCAGGCAACAGTATAGAGCGGCCGACCTAACTTCCAAGCCATATGCTCAACCAATCTTGTTTTACCACTTCCTGTTGGACCCTTCAACATAACAGGGAGTTTGTTCCTATAGGCAGCTTCAAATAGCGCAACCTCGCTCCCTTGCGGTAAATAAAACGGCTCCTCCTTTATCTCAAAGCTACCGTTTTCATATAATCCTGAGTCCAATCTCTCTAACAAATATACTCACCCGATAGTGACTACAATGACACTCAAATATTTAAATCTTTTTGGAGTATTCATCAGGCGGTCCAACAAAGCAAACCTATCAGAACATTCCCGTCAATAGATGTAACAGAATGACGATGCCCGCACCGATGACGCCCCCGATCGCACATATCAGGATGACCACCCAGGTGTATGCGATATTCAATCCGAAGACAAGATTTGCAGCTAAAAGAACGAGCACCCCGAGAATCGAGTTTACTACGATATACTTAATCGCCTTGAACACGTAGTACACCGCAATTACCAGTACAATCAACGCAAAAAGTATAAACAGTTCTGCTAACATCAAATCGCCCCCCAATTCAGCCATCTTGCGGTCTCATGCCCTTTTTCCGCCTCTTGCTGCCCCATATTCATAATTCCATTCATGGTTTTACCGCCTCATCGGGATTTGTTACCATCTTATAAAGTTTCATACGATATATAAATAAAATAAAATTAAGGAAGATAGAGTCGAGAAGTAAGGAGGAATAAAAAATGGAAGAGAAAAGAGATTTTGGCGATTTGGAGAGAGAAGTGATAGAAAAGGGTAAGTGTGCACTTTGTGGTGGCTGTGTCGCTACGTGTAGATTGCTCGATTACGGGTATCTCAGCATAGACTTTTCTGAAGAAAGACCGGTGATAAGAGAAGGGCAGCAGTGTCCACCGGATTGCGGATACTGTTATTATCAATGCCCGAGGGTAGAGAAACCGGAGTTGAGGGCCGGACTTGAGGAGATGTATGAAGTTGCCAGTACAGACGAGGAGATAAGAAAGGCTTGTCAGGATGGCGGTGCGGTTACTTCGCTATTAGCTTATGCCCTCGATGAAGCGATAGTGGAGGGCTGTATAACAGTTGCAGATAAAGGTGAATGGAAACCGGAAGTGCAAGTGGCGATGGATAAAGCAGGATTGATAAAGACTGCAGGTAGCAAATATACGCCTGCGGCAACGCTTACCGGTATAGCAGATGCTATTTTGAAGTGCGACTTGGGGAGTGCCGCTCTGGTAGGAACGCCATGTCAGATGTCATCGTATGAAAAGATGTTCGTTGTAGGGAGGGATACGCATAATGCGCATAACTTCTCGTCCCATATAAGGTTGAGAATAGGTCTGTTTTGCATGGGCTGTTATTCGTATGAAAAGCTAATGAAGGGACATCTTGAACAAGAGCATGGTATAGATATAAGCGAGATAACAAAATTGCAGATTAGTGGGGATGTTTTACATGTGTATGCAGGTGAGAAGGAGCTGTTAAGTACTGGAATCGGCGATATAGAGGATTATAAGCGAGATGGCTGTAAGGTATGTGAAGATTTCACCGGACTGTTTTCAGACATAAGTGTTGGAAATGTCAGCTCACCAGCGGGTAAGTCATCAGTTATAATTCGCACTGATTTCGGGCGGGAGGTATTTGAAGGTGCTTTGGAGCATGGCTATATAGAAGCAACGCCAATAGCCAAGTCTGGTGCGGATTTGATACACAGGTTAATGAAAGAGAAGAAGGAAGCAGGGATTGCAGAGAAGGAGAGGAGGAAGAAGAGGCTGATGGAACAGTTGAAGTAATAAAAAGCGAGAATATAAATCCACTCTTTCCTTCTCTTTTTTCTTTGATCAAACTTTCTTTGGGAAAGAAAGTTTGTTGGTAAAGCTTTTTAAGAAAAGGTTTGTGGAAATCTATGTAGTCTTGTGGTTATAAAATGAGCATGCAACAACCATCGCCATTAATATGGAAGGCATTTGTTGATGAAGACCTATGTGTAGGGTGTGGGAAATGCACCGAAGCTTGCGGGACGGGTGCAATTAGGATTATTGATAAAAAAGCAGTAGTAGATTTCAACAGGTGCGTCTGCTGCACTATCTGCGTGAGGACTTGCCCGCGAGGAGCGATTAGAATAGTTCCCTATTCGTTCCCAATTTTACAGCGAGAAGTGGGGAGGGGAGAGGATTTGGACGAGATAAAAGTGCAGCTAAAGGGCATAGGGACGCAACTTGAGGAGATGGAAAGAAGTATCAAAGCGTTATAAGTGTGTAAATAAACGTTAAAAATGGAAAAGACCGCTAAGACAAATATAAATATAAAATGCAGAAAATGTGGCAAGCTAATATCAGGGGATGTTTATGAGTTCGAGGGCGTTACGCTGTGTGAGGATTGCTATATGGATGAAGTAATAGCTGCTCAGCCGAAAAAGTGCTTGATGAAGTGAAAAAGGAAAAGTGTTGAAACAAATAACCGTTATAAGTGGAAAAGGAGGCACGGGGAAAACGACACTTGTAGCCTCATTCGCTGCCCTCGCAGAGAACAAAGTCATTGCAGACTGCGATGTGGACGCACCAGACCTCCATCTGCTGTTGCACCCGGAAATCATAAAGGAGGAGGAGTTTAGAGGACTGAAAGTTGCCGTTATGGATAAAACGCTATGTACCGAGTGCGGAATATGCGAAGAAACATGTAGATTCAATGCGATAGGTTTGACCGAAGAATCAGGTTATGCAGTAAATCCCGCACGTTGTGAGGGCTGCGGCGCTTGTGTGTTTTCGTGCCCGCAGGAGGCAATTGTGCTGAAAGAACGTGTTTCTGGTTATACATTCATATCAAAAACTGAATATGGCACAATGGCGCATGCGCAGCTAAATATCACAGAAGAAACGTCTGGAAAACTGGTCACAGATGTTAGAGACCGCACACAGCAGGTTGCAGAAAAAGAACAACGTGAACTCATTCTGATTGACGGAGCGCCAGGCATCGGCTGTCCAGTAATTGCGTCCTTGACTGGCGTGGACCTCGCACTTGTCGTTACCGAGCCCACGATGTCCGGACTGCATGACCTCGAACGAATCCTGGATGTGACCAGACATTTCGGGATTGATTCAATCGTCTGCATCAACAAATATGACATTAACGAGGAGAACAGCAGGAGGATTACCGAGTTTTGCCGGCAGCGTGGAATAGAGGTTGTTGGAAACATTCCCTACGACTCCGTGGTTACCGAGGCAATGGTTGCGGGCAAGCCTGTGATTGAATTCTCGGAGGGCAGGGTATCTGATGCGATAAAGAATGTGTGGGAGGGTATAAATTGTTGGCTGTGGGCTTAAATCCGTTTTCTTTATTTTATCTCCACATATAAAACACAAAAATAAAAGTTAAAAATCTGGATGATAATAATGGACAAAAATATCATAGAGTCACATAAAATGTTAAAGGATTTGCATCGAGAAATGATTTTCAGTCGGAGGTTAGATCAATTCAACAGACTTTTTACCTTGGGATTTAAAGCATTTTATGAGGAAGAGAAAAATGTAAGAAATAATTTAAAAGTATTAAATAAACCCCTGGAGTGGTTTAAAAACTTGCGGAATTATTGTTTTACAGTATTGTCTTTATTCGTTGCATTAATAACAGTTGCTATTCAATTGAACTTTTTAACTTTAGAGAATGCTATTTTATTGATTAGTATCGGTGCCTCCCTTTGCTATTTCATCCCTTCTATCTGGATTAACCTGTTAGGACAGAAGGATATGAAAGTAAAACAAGTTTTTAACAGAATAAAAGGATATTGGGCTTTCGTGGGGAGTTATCTTTTAACTTACTCTGCAATAACTGCTACTCATGATTGGAGGGAAAGTGAGGAAGAAATTGATCAACATGTTCTTTTTGCGGTGATATTACTTCAAGCTTCAACTGTCGAAATGATTAACAGCCTTTCGACTGTAGTTACGCCAAATCAGTTGGAAATGTGGAAAAGAAGTGTTCTATCAGATCCGTATACAACGGAAATAATTTTGAGTAAACAGGACTCTATCAAAAGTTCACACCTTTTCAAAGACCTTAAAAAACCATTGAACCAATACTTAACGTTTATTATTGAAAATAAAAATTAAAAACCCGATGCCCCCCCTCTTAAACGATTATCAATAATCTTCCCATCTTCATCTTGCGGAAACTTACTTTTAAGGAAGGATATCAATTTCTCTTTATCTACAAGTAATGCTTTAAATTGTTCAGTATTTAAGCCTATTCTGCGGGTACATTTATCCATAATAGTATGTTCATCAACCTTTCTACGTGAGGCAACGATTTTTACAGCCCCATTGTAATTTTCTCCTTCATCAAATACAATGGTAGCAACATCTAAAACATCCATTAAGGTTTTACTACCACGTTTATAAGTAGAATGTTCTGGCTTAACGATTTCCTTTTCTTCTCCTATTTTTAGCTTTTCTCCTTCATACTCTTTTAGAGTGTCAAAGAAGTGGATATGAACCTTTGCATTCTCTACCCCCTCTCGATAGAATGTTTTAAGCTCTAAAATGCTCGTTTTAAATGGTAAAACCCCACAAACCTCATCTAATTCCTTATTCTGCTCATCTATAACTATTATAATTTCTGGATCGTTGGCGAGTGTATCAGAAAGAAATTTGTATAACTCCTTTGTAATACCCACCGCTTCAAATTTATATCTCAGTTGAATATCATCTTTAGCTTCGTTAAAAAATGCCTCAATTAACTTTCTTCGCGCATTGGGATTTTTTATAGCACTGTTGAATTTACTTATTTGAACAACAATGTGTTCATATAACGGATGCACTGATAATTCCACTTCAACTATATACCACTTTCTTTCGTCAATTAATAATACAAACCCATCAGGAATAGTCCCGATACCTGAGTGGGCGCTTATTTTTTGCTTTTGGAAGAATACTGCGTTTTTATCAAAAATAACTTCGTAATGGTCTATGACCATTTGTTCAAGTTCGTCTTCATCCTTGTACCGATAAGGGAAATATTTAATTCCGTCTTTTAATAATAGCTTCATTACATCACGTACCCCTTATTTAACCTAACATACGACCTGTAGTTTATATAAAGCTTGCTATTCTTGCGCCTTTATCCAAAAATAGTTGTATGGCAATATTAATATAACTCGACATGATATAATAGTTCAAAGGGAATATAAAATGAAAATAGTCTATGGACCGGTTCCATCACGGCGTCTTGGTCGCTCTTTAGGCGTTAGCCCAATCCCATTCAAAACCTGTAACTATTCCTGTGTGTACTGCCAGCTTGGCAGGACAACGCACATGACAAATCAGCGTAAAGACTTCTTTCCACCGGAAGAGTTGTTGAACGAAATCAAAAGGGTAATAGAAGTAGAAAGTAGCCGTGGTGAAATAGATTTTGTGACCTTCGTAGGCGAAGGCGAACCGACTTTATGTAAAAGCCTTGGTTGGCTAATCAGGAAGACGAAAGAAATAGCGGATATACCCATAGCCGTTGATACAAACGGTTCGCTGCTTTACCGAGAAGATGTAAGAAACGACCTTTTACAAGCAGACGTTGTTATGCCATCGCTTGACGCAGGCACTGCCGAAACGTTCAGAAAGATAAACAGACCGCACCGTGGGCTTGTTTTTGAAGCGGTTGTCGAAGGTATGGTAAAGTTCAGGCAAGAATATGATGGAGAGATATGGGTGGAAGTCATGCTGGTAAAGGGGCTCAATGACTCAGCAGAGGAATTAGAAGCGATAAAAAGCCGGCTTAGCCCCTTAGACCCCAACCGAACGTATATAAATGTCCCGATAAGACCCCCTGCGGAACCGTGGGCGGTACCTCCTGATAAAGAGAGCATCGCATTAGCACATGCGATTCTCGGTGACGTTAATGTAGTAGATATTACTGCGGAAGAGACGGGAGATTTTTCTATCGAGGGATTCACAAACCCCGAAGACGCAATATTAGCAATAATAAGACGGCATCCAATGAGGGAGGAGCAGGTTATAGAAACATTAAAGAAATTCAAGGTAGAGGAAAGAGGTGTTCACGATAGCTTAACGAGGCTGGAGGAAAGCGGAAAAATAAAGAAAGTAGAATACAGAAAAAAAGTTTTCTGGCTTACAATGGAGGAAAAGAGAGGATATGCTTTAATTGTTTAATAGCAGGAAGAAATAGCAATTTTTATATATGACGAAGAAGAACAAATAAGTAAAGGAGAGTGATGAGAAA
>QBUM01000164.1 GCA_013180585.1 Candidatus Methanophagaceae archaeon GoMg2 | reverse complement strand
ATCGCCATTCCTTATCTTCACCTCGCTGTTATAGTTAAATAAGGGTTATACAGACAGCAATAAAAACCTTTCGTTTAAATTTCGAGTGGAATTAGAATTTCGCGATTTTTTAGAGATGATTTCGCATTTCTGTGTAGGACTAACTCAGAATGGCATAGGTGTTAGAACGAAATAAATCTTTTTGTGATATGCAGGTGGGATGCTATCTGTGGTTGTTGGGTAATTGTGGGACAGCCTCTATAACGTATAACTTCTACCTATGTAAGATGCAGATTTGCACAGATTTAATTTCTTCTGCGTTAATCAGCGTTAATCTGTATCAATAAGTATTCTTATTTGGATCTTATGCTTTCTTGTCCCATGTTAACCCCAAAATCTTGTGCTAATCTCGTGAAATCTCGTGGTTTTACCCCTGCTATACAAATACAGAAAGTTTAATCAAAATGCTTCGCAATCGGCGAACTTGACTTCAAACTACGCCAACTTCTCTATCTCCGGTAGCGTGGGCTCACGAGGATCTAACTTTTCTAAATTTGTTTCAATTATTTTCGGCAGAAGTATCCGTTCTATCAGTCTTAAATTATTGCTATTTTGAGACATAAACAAAGCATCAAAAACTTTATAATAGCATCAATTAATATATTAGCCAATATATTATTATCTATTGCGCTCAAAAATTAAAAGAATCAAAAAACAAAAACCAAGAAAATGATACATCACATTAGAAGAGAGCTATTGCCTTTTACTGCTATTGTCGGGCAGGAGAAGATGAAGAAATCGCTTGTATTGAATGCTATTAACCCTCGTATTGGCGGTGTGCTCATAAGAGGCGATAAAGGAACCGCGAAGTCCACTGCTGTTCGTGCGCTTGCAGAACTCCTGCCGGAGATAGAAGTGGTAAATGGCTGTACGTTCAATTGCAATCCGTATGACGAGCGGGAGATGTGCGATCTATGCTACGCGAATAAAATGGACGGCAAAAAACCGGCAGTAGCGAAACGCAGGATGTGGGTCATAGACCTTCCGTTAGGTGCGACTGAAGATAGAGTCGTGGGCTCGATAGATGTAGAAAAGGCGATAAAAGAAGGGATAAAAGCGTTGGAGCCGGGAATATTAGCTGCGGCTAATCGCGGTATTCTGTATATTGACGAGGTAAATCTTCTGGACGACCACGTCGCCGATGTCATTTTAGACTCGGCTGCGATGTCAATAAACGTGGTTGAGCGAGAAGGTGTCTCGGTTTCTCATCCTTCTAAATTCATCCTGGTTGGAACGATGAATCCCGAGGAAGGCGAGCTCAGACCGCAATTATTAGATAGATTTGGTCTTCAAGCAAGTGTAGAAAGTATAAACGAGGTGGATAAGAGGGTAGAAATAGTGAAGCTTGTGGAAAGCTTTGAGACTGCCCCGCAAGCGTTCAGGGAACGATTTGAGGGTCAACAAAAAGAGTTGTGCGATAAAATTGAGCATGCAAAGCAGATACTTAATGATGTGACGATTAGCGATGACTTACTGAGGATGACCGCGGATACCTGCATAAAACTCGGCGTAAGGACGCATAGAGCGGAAATCGTCATAAATAGAGCGGCAAAAACGATTACCGCATTTGAGGGTAGGACGGAGGTCACTTCTGAGGACGTAAAAGAGGCAATGGAATTAGCACTACCGCATAGAATGCGCAGAAAGCCTTTTGAGCCTCCAAGTTTGGATACCGAAAAACTCGATGAGATGATGTCCGAGAGTACAAAAAAGCAACATGAAGGAGAGCACCAGGAGCATGAGGAAAAGCGAGAGAAGAAAGATAAAGGAGAGAATAAGGAGCATCATGATGAACATCATGAGGGAACGCCAAAAACTCAGGACAGCGATATAAACGAGCCACAAGAAGAAGCTTTGTTTGCGATTGGCGATCCTATTGATGCCGGTGTAGTACGGCAAAAACAAAAGAAAGACAGGATATATCGCAGGAAGGTATCAGGAAGGCGAGTTCCTACGCTCTCGCTTCGCAATAACGGTAAATATGTGCGGTATGGCTTCCCGAAAGGTGGAATAAAGGATGTTGCACTTGATGCGACTATACGTGCAGCGGCGCCTTATCAGAAAGAGAGAAGGGTGGATTCTGATTTGGCTGTGGTTATAAAAACGCAGGATATTCGTGAGAAAGTTCGTGTCGGCAAGATATCATCAGCAACGATGTTTGTGGTGGATGCTTCGGGTTCTATGGGTGCGAATCGAAGGATGGAGTCTGCGAAAGGTGCTGTTCTCTCTTTATTACTGGATTCGTATCAACAAAGGGACAAGGTCGGAATGGTTGCGTTTAAGGGCGCCCATGCAGATGTATTGCTTCCGCTATGTTCAAGCGTGGATTTGGCATATAAAAGATTGAAGGAACTACCCACCGGAGGAAGAACGCCGTTAGCTGCAGGTCTGGAGAGAGGGCTAAACCTTCTGATGAATGAGAAACAGAAGGATGAAGGTGCGATACCTATTCTGCTCTTAATATCAGACGGTCGTGCAAATGTTTCCGCTTCTAATACGGACATAAAACAGGAGTTGTTGCTGCTCGCGGAGCAGGCACGAGCTAATGGAATATCTGTGATTGTGATTGATACCGAGCTGGTTAGCAAATCGTTTATACAAATGCAGCTTGGCTATTGCAGGGATATAGCCACGAATTCTGCAGGTAAATACTATCCTGTCACGGATTTGAGTTCGGAGGTGGTGCATGATATTGTTGTTCAGGAGCGAAGCTTGTTGAACGATTTGCAGACGGTTTTTGGTGAAGTAGGTGGGTAACTTTGATCTTTTTTTATTTGTATAGCTAATCTAAAAAACCACGAGATTAGCACAAGAATTTAGGGTTAGCTGGGGATTTAAAAAAGCCAATAGAGAGCTTAAGCCGGATCCATATAAATCTTTCTCGTGGAAATCCGTGTAATCTGTGGTTAGCTAATCAAATACGATCTTTTATTATAAAAGAATTGCCCACAGAAAAAGGTGAGAGAAAAAAGATAAAGTTATGCCTTTTGCACAACCAAAAGCCTTATATATAACATTAATTATTATATTATTACAATAATTAATAAAGAGAGATGGAAGAAGAGAAAAAGGATGCGTACTTAAAAGCGAGGTCTTATGAACGTGAGGCGCGAGAGGAGGAGAAACAGGGAAATTATGAGGTGGCAATCGGGTTGTGGAAACGGTATGCAAAGGTCAAGGAGAATAAAGGAAGCTACTTTTTGTGCATCTATGGATATTTCAATGTTGCGAGGATTTACGATAAAACCCAACAATGGCGGGATGCCGCAGAATATTTTGGGGCTGCATCAACGTTTGCGGAGAAGATAGGTGAGTTCTCGGTCTGGGCTCTGCTTATGAGTCTGTCATGTCAGATGTATGAGAAGGAGGGAGACTATGAGGCTTGCAAGAAAGCTTATGAAACAATCGGCAACTTCTTTTATACAATAGACAATTTCTTTGAAGCGGCAGATGCGTACGAACACGCTGCGGAGATCATGCTGCTCTCGGGTAAAGATATCTCGGATTATGAAGTGCCGGTAAAAGCGTGGGAAAAGAACTATGAATACTGGAAAGAGCGTGGCGAGGTGGATGATGCCGAATGGAGTTTGAACAGAATAACTGCGTATCGTTCAATTCAAAACGGAACGTTCACCAGAAAATAAAGCTTTAAATCTCCTTCTTTTGTTTGACTCCTAATTCATATAATGATAATAGTATCCCGCATTAATTATTTTTTGGTTTTTAATATAACTTTTTATTTTTAAAACGCAGGTATTTATATGGATAAAGATACAGTAATTAGGATTATGAATGAAGATCATAAGAAAATTTCACAGATAGTGTTAATACTAAGCATAGCGATACTTGGTATTTCGTTGTCCACACTTGCACCAATCGTTAACGCAGAAGCAAGAGCAGCCGATACCACACGCACATTATCCACAACAAACCCCGCCCCTGGTTCTACATTCAATGTTATGCTGAACTTAACGGGGTTCCAAATCGGTGGTGTCGTTGAGACGATTCCCGATGGGTTTACATTTATCCGCACTACGCATCCTTCTAATCGAACCTACATGTCAGTCCAAAATGTTGTCTTCGTAGTAATCAACGAAACATCGCTAAAATATAACGTGCGTGCACCGTCAGAAGGAAGTGGAACCTTCAGTGGAACGTGGTACGATGCTTTGAATGGCACAACAGGAGATATTGACGGTACTGACGTTTCTGTGTGGATTGCGGAGACACCAACACCTTCTGCCATGCCTTCACCAAGTCCAACACCTTCTCCGTCCACACCTGGCTTCAAAGTAGTATTTGCGCTTATTGGATTGCTTGTGTATCCGCTTTTGTTCTTGATGAGAAGGAGGAATAACAAAGGAGGTGGTGAACGTGGAGGGGAATAGAACATTGTCCTGTCTACTGGTGCTGATGTTTCTTGCTGCTTGTTTACAGTTGGCAGTTATGCCTACAGTAGCGCAAAAACAGAACAACGTGTCTTTAGATACCGACGCAGTAGCGAAAGAAGTACTTGCCAACGAAATCATGCTTTATCTCAGAGCTGAGTTCTTAGGCGAAGACATAGGGCACCTTTCAGTAGAGGAGCTGAGGGAATCTGCGGGTTATTATCCACACTATCCACGGCAGATTACGGATTCTGTTAATAGGTCAGTGACGTTATACAAGCCGATAGAGCGGATAATCGTGCTTAATTCGGATGCGGGCGAAGCAGTGAAGATTTTGGGTGCTGGCGAAAAGGTAGTTGGGATTGTTGATTCAGTCCAGGAGAAAACTTTTTACTTCCCTGAGATGTCTCGGAAGACACTTGTCGGAACATGGAGAGAAGTAGACTGGGAAGAAGTGGTGGAAACAAATCCCGATTTGGTAATCACATACACAACGTATGGAGCAAAGGCGGATATAGCAGAAGAAAAGCTCAATTCGTTTGGCATAGCCGTAGCAGGTTTGAATCTTTATGACCCCAATCACATACCCACCGAAGTCACAAAACTTGCGATACTGCTTGAAAGCGAAGAACGGGCCTCAAAATATCTTGAGTGGTACGAAGAATACAAAATAGTGGTTGATGAACTTATAGGTGGAAAAGAAAAACCCAAAGTATTTATGACTACCACAAAAGCAATAGGACTAAACAGTGAACTTCCGACTTATGGCTCGGGGACAACAGATAATGACCTATGCGAGATGACAGGTGGCATAAACGTCGCGGGCAACTTGACGGTCAAGTATCCAAAGGTGAGTGCTGAATGGGTTTTGGCGCAGAACCCTGACGTAGTCATAATAAAAGTAACAGGCAGTGATATTTACGGCTGGGATAGCGAAACCGAGCCTAAAAGTCTAATAGCGGATCTGCGGGAAGGGAAAGGTTGGGATAACCTGAAAGCCATCAAGAATAATCGCGTGTATGTTGTGCCGTGGAGTGCGATATACGGGATGGAGCAGCCTTTTGCAATGACTCTGTTTGCAAAGATTTTTTACCCCGAGCTTGACATGAAGCCAACCGAGGTTTACAAGGAGTTCCTCGAAGAGTTCATGAGGGTGGAACATCCGGAAGATAAGATATTTGTGTATCCTGATTTGGATGATTGAATACGAGTCGTTAAAGGAATCTTCACAAGAGATTGCCGGTGATGTCGCTATCGTGCTGAAATTGAAGAATAAGAATAAGATAGCCGCACAATTAGCCGAGCACAAAGAACTGAATGACGCGAAGTCACCTTTTGTGCTGAATGAACTTACAAACGCCATAACCTTCTCGAAGAGCCAGGAACCGTAGTTAGAAGAGCAACTTAAAACACTGGAAAAAGAATATGACATTAACATCGAAGATATGGACTTAGAAACATCAAAATAGCGGCGGTAATTTACTTCTAAGGATGCCACAGCCCTTTTTTAACAGGGCAGTGAGTATATATCATATTCATCTTTCCATAAAATACCCGCCGAAGTATTCGGTTAGCGGGATAACGAAGCGGATAAAGGGTAGAAGCAGCAAACTGTTAAGGGATAAATTTCCACAGCTTAAGGAGTGGTGTCCGGGGCAGTCTTATGCCGATTTCCCAAAGGAAAATTAGATTTTGCAAAGCAAAATCAGCCAGTATTGGGCGCCTTCTTGTTACCACTAAACCCTTTCAGAAAAAGCGTTTACGGATTAAAAAAAGCTTGGGGGCATGGCTGGGTAGTGGTAGAGAGGTATATATCGGGGCAGAAGGGTTATAAGAAGGCTGATACTGTACCTGTAATGGCTGAAGAAAAGGAGAAAGCGCACAAAGCCTGGTACATAACGCTTTATAACAAACTTTTTGGAGAGAAGTATCAAAAATAAAAAATCGAAAAGCTTTTATAATCCTGTGATAAAAAGGTAGTTTAGGTCATAAGCACCCGTGCTTAAAGGCAGGTCCTGTACTTAAAGTACGGGGTATGTGACTTTTATATCCTTTTAAAATAAAAAGAATATATCTCAAACAAAGTTCGAGTCATTTCAGATATGGTAGCTCCAGAATTCATTAGTTAGGGGTGGGAAATTAGGGGCGGGTAAACAAAAATGTTTGAAGAAATTGCCAAATTAATCAACGAGGATGTCTTTGCGAAACTGAGGGAAAGAAGTCTTACCGTTTTTCTTGTTGGGGCTAGTCAAGAAAGTTCAACCAGTATCAGAGAATCCATTCGCAAGGAACTGATAGGTCGTCGTTATGGCAACTGGCTCGACGTATACTATCCCGAGGAACTTTTCGAGGAGCTTATACGAAGTAGGGCTCATTATGACCTTCTGAGTCTTGAAAACTTGCTTGCAAAGAATGTCCATGCAGTCGTGATCATCTTAGAAAGTCCTGGTGCTATTGCAGAGTTGGGCTCCTTTGCCAACCACAAAAAACTCCGTGATAGATTGATCGTAGTAATCGATGAGAAGTATCGAAAAGCTAATAGTTTTATTATTCTCGGCCCTGTGCGTTATCTAAAAAAGAACACCAAAAGCATTGTGATATTTCACAACCTCAGGAAACCTCAGATTGTGGAACTCGGAGAGCAAATCCGAGGGGCTGTGAGAAAAATTTCTGCCGGTGTGCAAGTCGATACTTCTGTAGCAAATCCTATTGCAGCTCAGCATTTTCTTCTTGTGGCTATCTATTTGATGGACTCAGTCCCAAGGGAAATACTCGATGATGTGATGCAGGCAGTAGGGGTACACCACTCTGAGAATATTACCATTATTGTTACATCCTCGCTAAACATACTTCTCCGTCAGCGAGAAGTAATTCTGCAAGATGGGAAGTATCGACTTACTCGAGAAGGGCTAGAAAGGCTCCGATTGACAATGAAATTAGAGCCTGAAGGACAAAATATTGAACGCTCGCTTGACAAACTTCGGGTAAAGATATTAAACAGCACGCTTAGAGGTCAAAAGAAATTATTGCAAAGCAGGGAGAGGGCCACATGATCTCAGATGAGCTTCGGCTAGAGGATGGTGCTTCGCCATCCCAGATGAAATCGCCTCCATTGTTTCGATTGAATCTTACGTACAGGCCTCCTGTACGCAACCTTCAATCCACTGTATTTTAGAGTGAGATATCGCTGGCCCTCTCCATAGGAGCTAACATATGAGTGGAAACCGTTACAGATTACGCATGGCTGGCCTTCCGTTGATGGAAGATCTTAAAGATTTAGCTGATTACGTTCATCTTTCAGCAGGGCTTTTATATAGGTTGTCGAAATATAATGATAAATTCTATAAGAGTTTCCAACTACCCAAGAAAAGCGGGGGCTTTCGCATTATCTCCTGTCCATCTAAAGATATGAAAGCTGTGCAGGCATGGATTCTTAGAAATATTTTAGATCAAATCCATGTGGCAGATTCCGCAACTGGATTTCGCACGGGTAAAAATATACTTGATAATGCAAAATATCATGAGGGCAACCGCTATTTTCTCTGCTTGGATATTGAAAATTTCTTTCCATCCATTCAATACGCAAAGGTTTACACTGTCTTCAAAACTATTGGTTATAATACACACATTTCACACATTTTTGCTTCTCTTTGTACTTGTAGAGGAAAACTACCACAAGGCGGGGTAACCTCACCAGCTCTTTCTAACATCATTTGTATACGGTTAGATCATCGCATATCAGGATATGTTGGAAAGCGTAATGTAGCATACACTCGATACGCGGATGATATGACTTTCTCCTCCTTGAGCCCTGGCCGATTGGTTGGTATAAAAAGAGTTGCGCTAAAAATAATACGCGACGAAGGGTTTGAGCTAAATGAAAGAAAAACCCGCTTCTTAGGACCTTGTCGTCAACGCAAAGTAACCGGTTTAATTATCAGCGATGATTCTCTGGGGGTTGGGAAAAAGAGAAAAAGAATACTCCGTGCAACAATTCATCGATTGGTAACGGCAGATCTGTCAGAGATTGAACGACAAAAACTAAGAAATCACATTGATGGATGGTTTGCTTATATGAATAGTGTAGATCCTAAAGGATTTGAGCAACTTAAAACATATGAAGAACGTTTGTCACTGGCATGTAGTGGCGAAGACACGATAG
>QBUM01000165.1 GCA_013180585.1 Candidatus Methanophagaceae archaeon GoMg2 | reverse complement strand
CTTAGTGATAGTCGCAAGTAGCGTAGCGATGTATAGCGCAACAGATGTGGGAAACGGGATAAGCGAAGGCGGCGGAAATGGTGTTATCGCGCTTGTGACGCCGCCCTTTATAGGGGTAGCAGGTGCGGCTGAAGCTATGGGCGCCGGAAGCGCATTTCCCGAAGACGAAGCAGGAATTTCGGCTTATGTTAATACAAATCAGACGATAGACCTTGAAAAGCTGAAGACGATATTCACAGAAGTGGAAGAAGTTGGTGACAATTACATTGTCGGATTAACACCAATTCCTGACTTCGGTGGCAACATAAACGTAACTGTGTATGCAGACACCAGCGGTTGGATTGTCGCGTTCTTTAAAAAAGACGAGCCTGCGGCGATGATGATGCAGTGGGGTAAAGATACGGATGTGGATAATCCACAGATTACAGAGATAAAGAGTACGACACTTGAGGATGCGATAACAAAGGCTGCGGATGCTGCTGATATAATATGGACTGTGAAGGACATAAAATACTACGATTTCGAATATCCTGATGCGGACGGCATGACGCTATTCGTTAGGACGAGGGCAACTGAAGGGACAAATAGTACACAGGTGGAAGTGCCAGCAACTTACACGCTTTATGAGGCTTCTTATTATCATTATATCTTTTATTACGGCTCTATTTATTACCCAATCTCCTGTTGGAATTCAACGTTGACAGTTGATGAAATAACAATTAGCGATGCATCTACAAATGTCGAACCCAAAGGTAACAAGTGGTGGAGAGTATTTGACTCATATGGACCATATATCACAACTGAAACGCTGCACAAGATTGAAATATCGTATAAAATAACAGAGAATTATGGAGAATACGCAACTGATATAGGTTCATCAGGCGTTGCAACAGTGCTGATATACAGGACTGCATGAGAGTGATGTTATGACATTAACAGATGAAAAAGGAAGAATGAAAATCCCAGAAAGGATAAGAGAAGAGTTATGCCTGAACGCAGGAGAAACAGTTGAGATTGGGACAGAAGGGAAAAAGATAACTCTTTTACATTCAATCAACCCAGAAGATTTTATTGCCAGAATGGAAGGAAAGCTAAAAAGTGGAACCAGAACAGTTTCTCCGGCAGAGATCAAGAGTATCTGGAGGATGTAAATGATGAAAAATTCACAAAATCGAGATATTTTATGGTAGTGTTGCAACCGTGTTGATAGACAAAAGGACACAATAAAAATGAATACAAAAGTTTTTGCACTCATCATCGCATGCGCAGTAATGCTCGTGACTACCGCAACCGCATCTTCTGCGATAAGTATAACCGATGCGGAGGCTGTATATGAGGTGGATTTGAGAACCGTAAGCGTTCCTACCGATGCAGTGCCGCTGGAAACAGTTTTTATTGCCACAACAGCAGATGCAAGTATAGAACAAGACCTGACCGAGGTGAACATTCCTACGACTCCCGTACCACTGAAAACTGTTTTCATTGCCGCAACAGCAGATGCAACAAGTATAGAACAAGACCTAACCGAAGTGAGCGTTCCTACTTCGCCTGTTCCTGTAAAGAAGATATTCATACATAACGAAGACGCGAAACGTGTTGAAGAGCTCGTATATCCAAAAGGGCTTTTAAAAGATTTTATATCGCCTGTTATTACAAATATAACGGTAACGGAAATAACGGACAGTTCTGCCGTGATAAAATGGGATACCGATGAGTTTGCTGACAGCTTGGTAAAATATGGTAAGACTTCAGGGGTTTATACAGAAAGCGTGGAGAGTGCAACAGTTGTAAAAAATCATACCGTTGAATTGACTGGTTTGTTACCCGCGACTGAATATTACTTCGTGGTGAATAGCACCGACCGGAGCGAAAATTCGGCAGAAAGTACAGAAGGTAGCTTTTGTACTCTGGAGGGTCCAGCACCTACACCTACACCAACCCCGCAAAGAGCGGTTTTCGATACAGGCTCTGGGACATATCCGAGCATTTCCGGTACGCACAACGGCACGCTAAAACCAAATCAAACTGTTAAGGTGTCGGAGCTCTATATGTATCCGTGCCCGGGAACAGGCGGGCATAGCGAATACATAAAAATCCGGAATGATTCTGATTGGAATATAACAGCAAGTTGGCAAGGTTACAAAGACGATTGGCGCAATATCTCGTTTGATAGCAATTTCACACTTGAAGCGGGAGAAAACTATAGCTACACGCTAATAACCGGTTCATATCCGCAGATTCATCATACCGATAATCTATCAACATCTTGCGGATTCATCACCTGCTCGGAGTTTGTGGATGCGAATGGTAAGAGATATGACAGGGGGATACCGGCGATTCGGTTGTGGGCTTGATAAGAATAACGAAAGCATTGATATCCCATTGCCTTGTAATGTGAAAGAAAGCATTTACTGAAAGAAATACGAGGAAAGATAAAAAAATGAATAAGAAATTGGCATTCGTAAACCTTTCTTTGAAAAGAACGCTTTACCAAAGAAACTTTTATTGCGAAAAAATGATGGTAGCAGGTGCGGGATTGCTCTTATTTGTTGGAAATGCCGTAGCGGATGTAGGAACTCACGCAAAAGCAGCGGTTGAAGAATTGGATGGTGGAAGAGTTTATAAAGGGAAATGATAAAATATTACAAACATGCAGAGGATCAAATAAAGGAGCGTAAAGTCAGTAAGAAAGAAGTGGAAATGACAATAAAAAATCCAGTAGAGGTCGTTAACGGGCGAAGGAATCGGAAAATAGCACACAAAGTATTTAATGGTAAACTGTTGAGGGTCGTTTATGAAGAGGAGGAAGATGAAATAATTGTTGTCTCTGCATATAGGGCGGAGCCAAAGAGGTATTTAGGGAGGGAAAAATGGAGATAAGATACGACCCAGAAGCGGATGCGATGTATATAAAATTTAGAGAAGGGGATTATGAAATAAGCGAAGAGATTAGAGAAGGGATAATTATTGATTTTGATAAAAATAACGAAATAATTGGAATAGAGATACTGGATGCGAAGGAGAGGTTAAGTCCTTCTTCTGTTACGGAGATGAGTTTTAAGTACTCGAAAGCCGAACTTGTAAAGGAGGGGGTAAAAGCATGAAAAAGACGTCAGTGTTAACGAACTTTTCTTTGAAAATGGAAAAAGAAAAGATTATGTCCTGCCCCTAATGCGGAGAGGGGACGGCAAAACGATAAAAAAAGCTGTTCATGTAAAATTGGCACGGAGTAAAATCACAGCCGGAAAAGGTAAGTTGAGGTAGATGTTGCAAATAATCGAGAAACATATAAAGTTGCGAACCGGAGACGAAGTCGAATTGTATATAGGCGATGATGAGATTGTTATCGCGTCAAGGGAGGATGTAAAAAGATGAAAAATAAATTGGCTTTCGTGTTGGTGGCGCTGTTAGTAAGCGCGCTCATCCTGGTTGGAAATGCCGTAGCGGATGTAGGAGATTTAGCAAAACCTGCATCTGAAGAGGAATGGAATACGATATTCGGTAAGGCAACTACTGATTCCTCCTCGGTGCTCACTGCGGAACTTGACAAAACCGAAGTAAAAAGGGGCGACATTGTGAATATAAGTGGAGCAGCATCCGGGACGAACGTTGTGGATATTATTGTATTAGGACCAAGAGGACTCAGGAAGATGCCTGCTTCTATTACATCAGAAGATGCTTTAGCAGATGGCTTTCGTTTCATGACTGTGGCTGTAGCAGAGGATAATACATTCACGGCACAAATAAGAATTCCGGAAGAGATATATTCTGGGTTCCAACATGTGATGGTGCTCTCGCCAGGCACAGATGGTGTGTATGGTGCAACCACGAGTACTGGTGGCGAATTGTTCGATGTTATGCAGGATTATATTGCCACAAAAGGAGGGAACGAAGCGGTTCTTCCGGGCAAAAGCACGGAACAACTTATGGATATAATTGCTGCGGCGACATATAACACAACGGGTAGTGATGACCTTGCTGTTGATTTAACCTTTTTAGGAGCATCATCTTTCGAAGAGGTGATAAGACTCGATCCATTTGCCCCTGTTATGCGTGGCGAGCCATTAGAGGTATATGGCACGGCGGAGCGTGAAGATGGATCTGTTGTGGTTGTGTCAACAATTCCCGATCCTCTATATTTAGCTGCTGTAACTATTAGAGTGGAAGAGGGAGCTTTCTCTGCCACGTTCGATACCACAGACGCCGTTCCTGGAACTTATGTGATGCAGGCGGAAGATACGGATGGTAATATTGACACAGAGCCATTTGAGGTGCTTTCTTCAGCACATGCCACAACAGAACAAAGGATAGGGCGTATTAAAGCCGTAGAGCATAATGTGGCAGGAGTACTATTAGATATACCCGGTCGTGTGGTAAGTGGAGAAACAATGGATGTCAAAGGGTATACAACTGCAGGAGGTAACTTGGACATCGTGATTGACGACATTTTAATGGCTGACAATTTGCTAATAGACCAAAATGGTGAGTTTGAATTTGATTTGAACACGAGAAAGCCGTTTCCGAATATGGGTGCATACACGCCGGGCGTAAGTGTGATTAAGGCGTATTCGAATTGCCATGTCACGGGTGTTAGCGTGGGTAATCATGTAAGGACTGCGTATAAACATCTCGAACCAGATGGTGTTTGTGCGTTCTTGTTTGTCGCACCAAAGGTTACTGTCGAGATGAACGTGAGTAGTGTTGCAAAAGGGGGGTATATAACTGTGCGGGGAACAGCACGGGGCGCGCATACTGTGGACATAGTCATTATAGGATCAGAAGGTCTAAAGAAGATGCCTGGTTCGTTTACTTCGGAGGAAGCAATTGCGGATGGGCTATTCTTTACTTCGGCAGAAGTTTCAGAGTGGAGTGAGTTTGAAAAGAGTATAAGAATCCCTGAGGAAACTGACTCGGGTAGCTACAAAATGTTAGTTTTAACGCCAGGGCGTGATGGATTGTATGGGCTGACTCTGAAAGGAGAAGGCGAGTTGTTTGATGCTTTGATGGATTATGGCTGGTCAGCGAACGATTTCGTTGGTCGTAATCAAGCACAAGTTAGGGGGATGCTCGAAGAGGTGCCTTTCACTCCGGGTAGTGATGATATCGCAGAGATACTCTCAGTTAAGGTCGGAGATGTAACAGAACTCCCAGTCCACAACCTCAACACAAGTGAGAACTTCGCATTTATCCAAAATGCGATAGATGACTCTGACACATTAAATGGGCATACAATTACCGTGGATGCTGGGACTTACACCGAGAATGTGGATGTTACCAAGTCTATAACGATAAGATCAACCTCAGGAAATCCCGCGGATACGATTGTTCAGGCAGAGAATCCTAATGACCATATCTTTGAGGTGACGGTGGATTATGTGAATATAAGTGGGTTTATGGTTAAAGGGGTAAGTGGCGGTGGTATGGCAGGAATAAGGCTTTATGATTCTTCTAACAGTACCATTTACAGTAACAACGTTTCAAACAACTATCATGGAATTTGTCTCTACTATTCTTCCAATAACACGCTAACAAGCAATATAGCCAATTCGAATGAGGGAGATGGAATCTACCTTAGTAATTCATCCAATAACAACATTTACAATAATAAAGCCTCAAACAATAACTGTGGAATCGCCATTTCTTATTATTCTAACAATAATATCCTGACAAATAACACAGTCTCAAACAATCAGTATTATGGAATCCGATTTTGTGTTTCTACCAAAAATACGGTAATCAATAATAATGTCAATTTGAATAACGATATTGGAATCTATCTTGAACATTGTTTGAATACCAACATCAACAACAATAACTGTTCGGCTAACAACAAGGGAATCTACTTAGATGATTCCTCAAATACTACTCTAATAGGTAATAATGCTGCGAACAACAACGAAGGCATACGCTTGGGTTATTCTTCAAGCAATAACATCAAAAGCAATACAATCCGAGAGAATAGCGGTGAGGGTATAATATTAGAAGAATCCCCCAATAATGTCCTCGAAAATAACCTCTGTAATAACAACATTCATGGTATCTATTTGCAATATAACTCATCTAACAATTTCATTGAAAACAATACAATCTACAAGAATGAGTATAATGGCATCCTATTGTGGGAATCTTCAAATAATACTATCAAAAACAACATTGCCTTAGACAACGATTATGGCATTCGCGTGGAGTATTCAAACAACAGCATATTAACAAACAATAGCGCATCGAACAACGAATGGTACGGCATCTACTTGGATTATTCGAGCGGTAACATGTTGATAAACAACAATGCAAGCTCGAATTATGAAGAAAACGGTATTTTCTTGAATTCGTCGAACAACAACATGCTTGCTAACAACATTGTATCGAACAATGGCTGGGAGGGCATTCGCTTGTTGTGTTCGAACAACAACATGCTCACAAACAACACTGCATCAAACAATAGGGTGGGTATCTTCTTGAGTTCTTCAAGTAACAACAGAATTTACCTTAACAACTTCGTAAATAACACCGATAACGTCTGTCTTTACAAATCAACCAACATCTGGAACTCAACATCAAAAATAACCTACACCTACAACGGCAGCACTTACGAGAACTACCTCGGCAACTACTGGGACGACTACGCCGACACTGATGCGAATAACGATGGAATTTGGGATAATCCATACCCCTTAGATTCCGACTGGGACTACCATCCGCTGGTAGAACCTTATGAGAATTACGTAACCGTTCCTGTTCCAGAATGGCGAAAAGATATAGAACTAGGAGATATACTCTATGCCAGAGGCAGCTCAGTACTCCGTATAGAGGGTCATGTGGGAATATACATAGGAAATAATGAGGTTGTAGAAGCTCGCGTGAAGCCGTTCGGAGTTGTAAAAAGACCCATTGAATCATGGGATAACTTAGAATCGGCAACTGTGTGTTCATTACGTGTAAAATGTCCTTCTGAAACCCGAAAGGAAGCTGCTTTATTCGCCGAGGGACAACTAGATAAGAAGTGGCGACCGATGTGGAGCTGGTTCGGCAAGCATACCGATGAACACTCAGAATTCTGGTACTGTAGCGAACTTATATGGGCTGCGTATTATAACCAGGGAATAGATATAGACAAAGATGATTTACCTTCAATGACCAAAGAAGAGATTCTTAGTAATACAGTTAGTCCAACGGACATACGTTATGACGATAATATTGAACAAATAGGCGGATATCTCATAGGTAAAGAAGGTGTTAGAAAAAACATCGATTTCATTGCTCATTCTCCAGTAGATCTAATCGTCACAGACCCAGATGGCTTTATAATCAGTAAAGATTCGGTTGGAATTCCAGAAGCAGTTTATTTAGAGTATGACTTCAATGAAGATGGGTCTCCAGAGGATTTTATTGGTATTCCAGCCAGAAAAACAGGTAATTATCTAATAACTGTAATACCTGAGCCTGATACTAATCTTACGGATACATACACGCTTGAGGTTTCTATCGAGTATACTACCACGGTATTAGCCGAAAACGTTTCTATCTGTAACATCCCCGCCGAACCTTATGTCTTTGAGGTAATAGTTTATTTTGATACGGGGCCGTCAGAAAATCCATACCCAAGCATCTTCGGCATTCACAATGGTACAATCAAACCCGTACATGACATCACTGTATATAAGATGTACACATATCCATGTGCAGGAACAGGTGGACACTCTGAATGGGTGGTTTTTTATAATTCAACAACAGGCAAAGAAATAGCGAACGGGACAGGGGGAGGTTATAAAGAGGGCGATTACCAGTACATAGAATTCAATAACGAATTTGTTTTGCAAAGAGGGGTTATTTATAATTATACGATAACAACAAGCTCTTATCCTCAAATAATTCATGAGCCGATCTTTACCACATCAGATGGAGAAATCACCTGCACCAAATTTACAGATGCCAATGGTAAGATTTATTACGATTGGATACCTGCTATCCGATTAAGTTAAATATCATTAAAAAGGAGAGAAAAAATGGCCACAAAAAAATATGATGCGTCTTTAGCACCCGACTTGGAGTTCATCTCCAGGGATACCGGATTAGATGTGGAAACGTTAACAGAAAAAGCGATTAGAGATTTTATAGCGAGATATAAGCTGGAAAAAATACGAAAAGAGATGAGAGAGAACGTAAACTGGGAATACATATCAAAATTACCAGGCAGGCTACAAAAAGGGTTATTTTCTCTTTTGGATGCGGGAAACCTCCATATTGCAGCAGATAACGCAGGAGTGCCAATAGATGTTATCAACGTGCATCGTAAAAAAGCGAATATATTCCTGATCGTGGAGAAATGAAAGGCGTTATTGATACCTGTTTCTTGGTGGACTGGGTAGATTATAGAAGAAGGGACGTCTTGAAACTTATTTTTGACGAAGTCATTTTGCTAAGCGAAATCGAAAAGGAAATTTCCGACCAAAAAGCAAGAAAGATAATCAGAAATTGGATGGATGAGCGGTTCATGAAATTTATAAGACCTTCTCAAAGGGACATAAATGATGCTATTAAATTGACTACAAATTCATATCTTTCCACAGTAATCGGCGAAATTCACTATGCAGATGCGCTGATAATAGC
>QBUM01000166.1 GCA_013180585.1 Candidatus Methanophagaceae archaeon GoMg2 | reverse complement strand
GGCTGAGGGCGATAAAAAATCTTTCTTTAAAAAATCCCAAATCTTGGAGATCAATTCTCTGAATATCTCCGATAACATTGATCCACGCATACTGTTGTCTTTTGCAATGGTAGCATTTACGTATAATTCGCGAGCACGAATAGCTGGACTACTACTAGCACTGGCTGGCTTACAAGTTTTACTCGCAGTTTTACTAATATATTTATAAGAACAAACAACATTATTAGTGACACGAGATGGTGTTAAGAGAAAAGATTAAAAGCGTTCATGTTCAAACAGTCGGAAACATCAGGAGCTAAACATGCAATGCCCAGAATGTGGAGCGAAAAAAAAGAGGGGGATAAGTTAAGTCCCGCTTGCGGAACTCACAAAACATATAATGAGGAGGTAGCAGAAGATGAATAAAAAATTTTGTCCTAACTGTGGAGCTGAGCTAAGCAAAGATGATATTTTCTGTGGTTCTTGTGGAGCAAAGATTGACGAGTTCGGTGCAGTAAAGAGTGAAAAGCCCACGGGGACAAAGAGGAGACCTACTGGTGTAACGATAATAGCTATATTAAATATACTTGGTGGGATAGGCGGTCTTATTGCCGGATTTGGTATGATGGCGTTGAGTGGGGATTTGTTCCAATACTACCTCTCGGATGAAGTAGCCGCACTATTTGGTATATTAGGCATGCTTTTTATCATCATCGGATTCGTTGATCTCGTTATAGGATATGGCTTATGGACTTTAAAGCGATGGGCGAGGATGGCAGCGATTATTATGGCGATAATTGGCATAGTATGCAGTACTGGTGAGACTATTTTGATGATGTCCGTGGAAATGGGTGATAATATTGGCTCAATGATACTCTCGGTCCTTATCAGTGTAATAATTATCTGGTATCTGTCAAAGCCAGAGATAGAAGAGGTATTTGAAGGATGAGGGATAGAAACGTGAAGAATCAATAAAAGAGGGGGATAAGTTAAGTCCCTCTTGTTGAACTTACATAACATATAATGAGGTGGTAGGAGAAGGTGAATAAAAATTTTTGCCCTAACTGTGGAGCTGAGCTAAGCAGAGATGATATTTTTTGTGGTTCTTGTGGGACGAGGATAGGAGAGTCAGTTATATCTCCTGTTGAGCTCTGGCATCAGGATTTCTACCGTATAAGAGGGGAAGGCTCGACTGGTCGGATTGAAAACCGAGATGGTAAAATTGTGGGTTTCTATAAGTCAAATCTTTTTGGTCGGATGAACGTGAAGATATACTCCGGTGAGGATATGGGAGAAGAGCTGTTCTACGTGGTGCTGCGGAGACTAATTATCCAAATAATTGACTCTCATACCAATACTCATTTGGGATATGGATATATCAAGGGGAAAGTATTTAGGCGAATGTTGGATATTTATAATACCTATCAGCAACCTATTGGAAAACTATCAATATCTGCTCGTGCTGGAAAATAGGTTCTTGAACTGGAGGGAAGACCTGTGGCTGAGGGCGATAAAAAATCTTTCTTTAAAAAATCCCAAATCTTGGAGATCAATACTCTGAATATACCTGATAACTTTGATCCACGCATACTATTGTCTTTTGTAATGGTATTATTTACGTATAATTCGCGAGCACGAATATATGGACTGCTGCTACTAGCATTGGTGGGCTTACAAGTTTTACTCGCAGTTTTATTGGCCGTAATACCTTCTACTGTTTAGCCTCAACCTCCGCTCCACACTTCTTACAAAAACGGTCCGCGGCAGTAATCGGGGAACCGCATTTTTTGCAATAACGAACTTTTTGGGTGCCTATAGTGTTTGGTTCAGAAATAGGAGGATGTTTCTGCTCCGTAACTTCGACCTCTGCAGGGGTTTCCGTTGATATGTTCGATAGCCGGTAAAATATATGTCCCTGTGAGCCTAACACCACACCCGTGCCAATGCACATTGCGCCTATGCCAACGTTGAGGCTCTCTTTCAGACCCCATGATACCAGAAATTGGTTGAAGCCATAACAGACAGCCCATATTACCAGAAACCAGACAGTGTTCTGGGCTTTGCCTATACCATTCTCTATCCATACCTTAGTGTTCCGTCCCTGCCAAGCACCCAAACCTGCACCGATCAATAAAATGAGCAGCAAAGCCCACCAGGAAAGACGGGGTGGGCCTAATATGAGCAAATATGCCAATATAATTACCAAGCTCATACCCATTGCTATAAGCGGGCTTTTGGTGGATACCGATCGCTCCTTGCGGAATGTGAGTATCATACGTCCGATAAGGGCAAAGGATAGGAACATGAGGATGAAACTCAGGACTTGCATGAATACCATATTACCGCCTCCCTCCTTTTACTGGTGCACCGCATTTGGTGCAGAATTTTATCCCTTCTTGGAGTGGTGCACCGCATTTTGGGCATTTGGTAGCAGTATCGGCAACTGGTGGAGAGGCCGTTTGGGGTTTTTTAGTAGAAGTCTCAATACCCACCTTAGCCCCACATTTACTGCAGAATGATGTGTCTGGTTTGAGTTTGGTCCCACAGTTTGGACATATGCGGTCTTTTGCAGGCGAGTCTATTGGTGGCGGTGCTGTTTGTGGCGTAGGCGAAATAAATCCTGCTTGCAAACGTTCATGCAGCAGACTGGACGTGATGTCACCGAGCTTAACGCTAAAGTTGATCGAAGTCACGTTCGTGAATTCAAACAGCCACAGACTGCCGATACCTCTTACAGCAGCAACGTGCTGGAGGTCCCAGACGCTATCATCCTCTGGTTGGGGTGCGTGACGCCGTGTGGACAGAGCGCAGAAGCCGATGCAGGCGCTCAATAGAGTACATGCAGTGTTAAAGCGTTTTGTCGGACTATACAGGTCACCTTCGCGCGTTAACAGCCCATGTTCGCTGAAGTATTCGATGCCATGATTAAGTTTTTCAAGATTGGACGTAAGAGGAACCGGCGAGAGGAGTTTAGCTCGCTGAACCATCCACCGGAGGTCTATTCCACGCAGGTTACGCTTGTAACATTTGAACAGGTCCTCTGCATCGAATTTGGGTTGTGGCGGTGGCTGTCGGTTCAATGCGGCGAGCAGGGTACCCTCCTGTATGATGTCCACTATAACTGTCAAAGTTTCAAATGCACTACGGTCCAGAGAGAGGGAGAAACTGTCGGTCACTGCTGGCTGATCAATCGCCAATGCCGTTTCCAGAAGTTGCACTAAGGTCTGGCTCCCTACAGGCCAGACAATGTGGTGGTTGTCGTCCTCCTGGCGATAGGCTGCGAAGTGCTGGTCCCCTGCCACACCGTAAAACCATGTAACATCTGGGGTTTCCGGTGGATAATGGAGTAACCCGAGCACAATGTCCGGGCGGGCAATATGAGTTAAAGCTTTCCGCACCTCGGGTGAGTCCTGCGTGTCACTGGACGGTGCTGAACCTTTTGTAGGTGCTGTCAGGTGCATAAGCGGTGAGCCCAACCAAGGCTCTATTTCAGCGTCACGAAGCAAATCACATATTTCCGCTGCTCTCAAGGTCCATCTATTCGGCTTGGCGGGTTTAGTCTGCTGACCTAATGCAGTCATTATTTCCTCCTGTAATATTTTTTAAATTCATTTGTTGCGTCTCCTCGTGAAGTCCTTTGTCATCTCAGCAAAACTGTTCGTTATCTCTTTCTCGTTTTCCTTGAAGTCCTGCCAGTGAATACGGGTGCTGATGGATGATTGAGAGGCTCCTGATGTTTCTGGGGCACTTGGAGGCTCTGGAGCTACGGATGTAGTTGGTTCCTGCGCAAATTTCATAGACTCAATCTGACCACTAAGTTTCCTGTTGAAGTCGTCTATTCCGCCAAAACCTGCTTTTTGAAGCTCCCGCTCAACAAAGGCAGGATCTGCACGGTGGTCTACTTTAGCGTCACTTATAATCTTCATCCCGTCTTGTATATCAGCAGGAAGTTTACCTACATCAAGTCCCTGCTGTTCGTATCCACTGCGAACCTTTTCCAGCGTATCAACACCCTTCTTTATCTGGGCAATAGCTTCAGCTTCATTCCCCTGCCTCAGGTAAACATCTGCTTTTTCGTGATACATATCAGCCAGTGCGCGGGGATCATCGAGAGTGCCACCCCCCTCTTCAACATCTTGAATGTTGGCACGAGATTCGCCGGCATCGTCTTTTTTTTGTATTTGATCCCCACTTTTGTTCAAAACCTGATCGGAATAATCAGGGCTGGCCTCGGTATGATATTTGTCGGTAGCAGCCTGGCTGTGCATCTCTGCCCATCTGGCTTTTTTATCGGTATCGGACAGGTTATCCCATGCCTGTCGTTGCGACTCGATTGGAAGTGAATCCCTGACCTTATCCGAGTCATAACCTGTGAGTTCAGCGAATTTTTCTTGAGAGAATTTTTCCCAGTCGTAAACAGTTTCTTTATTTACAACCTTGACACTACCATCGTCAGCTCGCACTGAGGTTACGTTCTCACGCCTCCTGTTAATCTCAATCCAATCCCCCTTGTCGTCTTTATATTGGACATGGTAGTCTCGGTCGGTATTGTTTGAGCTTGAGTCAGCGCCTGGTGTCCGAAAATCATGCACCCTGAGTTCTCTATTTTCCATACCAGGCACATTATTTCTGACGTAGTCTTTGAGGGCGTCATCATGGGGATCATAAACCTGTTCCTGGAGCGTATTTTTGAATCCTTCGCGCACATGGGAGTCGACACCGCCGTTTTTCAGTGAGCGAGTATCCTGTGTGCTACGCTGAATTTCCAGGACATCATCCAGCCTCGCATGCGGATTACCTTCATTATCCGTTGTGATCCCATCCGCCATTCGCTGTGTTTTTTCCGTCATAAGGCCATCGGGTATATCTCTATCACTCCTGCCAGTTATATTATCAATCACTTCATCGCCACCTCTCCGACTGAATTCACCATCTTTTGACCCATTTATTATGGGAAGTTTCCCACCAGTATCGCCGATCTGGATGCCTCGATCATACGCATCCTGGACACGCCCTCCGAAATCGCGTATGTCCCCAATCGCCTCCACGGCATCCATGCCAATATCAAAATAGTCACCAAGACCATCTGCTTCCTGATAGCGATCTATGTATTTAGTTGGGTCATACTGGTCTGCAACGACATGCCATAGGCTGCTGGCAAATCGGTCAATAGGAGAAGTCCAATTGCCGTCCTTATCCTTTTCATATCCTGTGCCATAGGCATCACGGAACGCCGTGCCGGTGCCAGGGACATGCGTGTAGTCCTCTACCAGTTCGTCGACTACACTCGCAGCGGCTGAGGTTAATGCACTCTTCACACCTTCCAATACACCATGTTTATAGCCCTGTTCAAAACCCTGTTGTATGGCACTGTAAGCACCATTCTGTACTGCATTGGTCACAGAACCAGCACCAGTAGCCCAGCCGATAACACGGTTTGCACGCTGGGTCCAGTCGCGGATTCCCGCTGCTGTGTCTTCATACCCCTGCAATTCCGCAGCCTCGGCGAGAGCAGCCTGATGTTCTTGTGTTCCGACAATGTTATCTTTTATGGCATTGCTGAGCTTATCCATGTCACCGCCATTAAAACGCACGCGATCCACAAGGTCCTGCAAGAAATCGGTACGTGTCTGGTCATCTACATTGCGTTCGATAAAATCATTAAGCTGCTGAGCTTCCTGCAGACGCTGCTGCTCGATAACGCTGCGATCATGCCCCGGAACCCAGGCATCCTGCGCAGGATCATATACGTAGCCTTCATCACGCAGACGACCGGCTCTATCTTTGATACGCTGCTCTCTATCACGTTCGGCATCGCTCCAGAACGATTCCCGTTCATGCTGGCGTTGTGTCAGCTCATCACGTCTCTCTGCGATCCATTGTGCAGCCGTGCCCTTATCAACCCACTGTCCGTCGTACCAGACCTGACCGGGTTTTCCGCCTTCATAGTTTCCGTCATGAACGGTGAGTTGCTCCCCGGTGTCCGGATCGATGAGTGGTGATATGGATGTTCCGCCTGCGGTGCCTCCTCCTCCTCCGCCGCTACTTACCGAAGAAGTGCCAACATTTGCGAGCCCATTGAGTATACCCCAAACAGCAGCCAATACACATGTCGCAGCCGCTGCTGCTGCCGCTGCACCAGCACTTGGTCCAAATCCATCAATAATAGCTTGTGCTCCGGCGTCATTGGAAATATCTCTATCGTCAGTGTTGTGCCATACCGCATGTTGACCGTCGGTATTATAAGCACCTTGTTCATTAATCGCCCCCAGGATATTCATCAGATCGGAGCCAGCATAGCCGCCAAAGCTGAATACATCCCTTGTACCAGGTGAACTTTTGTACATATCACCACAGAAAGCATTTATACTATGGGAAGAGGTACCAGGGCCTGCTCTTAATACCTCACCACCGGCAGTGTACATCGGCTGAACGCCCTTATCCTTCGGTTCCAACCTTGTGCCAATAGGTACTTTAACCGTTTTAGTGACTCCAGCGGAATTATAGATGGTTACCTGTATGCACTTACCAGTGTGGCCACCTGCCCCACGTACCTCCGCTGATAAATCTCTTGCATTACCCTTCATTACATCGGGCAATGTGTAATCATATCCGGCAGCTTCTGCTGTGGCAACGATTGATAAGATAGCTAAAAGAAGAAAAGACGACAACACTATCATTGTCAAGCCTTTATTTTTTAGTTTCATGCACACTCCCGTAATTCAATTGTTTTCATATCTTAAAAACATTTCGATTTTTTCAGTATCTCCGAAGTACATATTTATCGGCTGATGCACAATAGCTGGATTGCACAATACTTCTATCTCGCACAAAGCATGGATTGAGCATAAGTCTTCAAAAGAATAAATGCAAAAAGTTAAAATTGGGTTAAAAGGTCTTTTAATGTTTGTGTGATAATTCTATAAATATGAGACATGCCGTATGGGAGTTTCTGGTATTTTCTCTGCTGCGATGGATATTCAGCGAATAATCTCCCTTAGAGAATGCCGAATACGCACCCGGCACATTCACGCGCGTTGTTATAGGAAGAGAGGGTGGTATAGAAACCACGTTTAGAGTGCAGGATGATGTCAAAATCAAGACAAAATCGCTAATACCAATTATACTGTTCGCACTCTTCGTATTCGAGTGCATGCTGTACAATGCATGGCAGTTCTTCAAATTCCGTTCAGGAGATTTGTTAATATCCTGTTGTGAAAGCGTATTATAAAAACAGCGGTGTTTGCTGTGATTACGCTCCACAAAGAGAAGGATATTTTGGACGATAAAGAGCCGCCACAAGACAAAATTTATGAGGAGCTAATCGGAAAATTTGGCTATATAGCGGTGGTTAGCGTACATCAGGGCTGTTAATGAGGACTTTTTGATGTTTTTTGCTCTTTTCTGCTACATGATTCGCTGACTATCCGGGCTCCGTAGGGTTTATGTGCTAAAAATGTTCATTATATTTAACAAGAACGTTAAAAATCGCTTCTTTTCTTAATATTACCGAAAAGTATTCGGAGATACTGCTGAAAACAAAAGATTTAAATATTTACAGATTATTATTCCATCTATGAAAAGCAAATTGAAATGCCCAAAATGTAATCACGAGTTTGAGTATAGCTGGGTAGTTGGCATCTCTTACAAGCATTAGATTGGGTAAGAAAAGATATATGCAATGTCCAAAATGCCATAAGTTTTCTTTGTTCAATGTAAGGGATACAAGAATTAGCGAAAATAAATGAGCTGCGGGCCTCTGCGAAGGGTAAATTCTCCTTGACTGTTAGCGGTTATAAACGTTGGAGAACTATACAAAGGAGCTTACGGATCATAACGTGGAAAAGAAGTTGAAAGAGGTTGAAGAATTAATTCAAATTCTAATCGTTTTGGATATGAACGTAACTGTGTCCAGGATTTATGGCTTTTATTACCACTTATTAAAGAGAAGAGGCGAATTGATTGATGACCGAGACATTCCCATCGCATCTATTGCAATTTCATTTGGTGAGACGAAAATAGTAACGAGAAATGCTGAGCACTTCAGGAGAATACATGAGATTGAGGTAATATCTTATTGATTAACAGAAAAGAAATCATTGTGTATTATAGTTGGATCTCCACGCATCCCCTGCACGCACACGGGTACAATAAAGCCAACTCAAACAATAGAAGTACAAAAGCTGTACATCCATCCTGCGCAGGCACTGGCGGGCATACCGAATCCGTAAGGATTTACGGAAATGACGTTGACGAGCACGCTTCAGGGACCGGTTACGTTGAATATGGAGATACATTAACCTTTGATCCCTCATTTACCTTAGAAGCCGGCAAAATCAACACCCATAAAATAGAAACAGGCTCGTATCCGCAGATTCCCCATACGAAGGCGTTACAAGCAGAAACCGGCTGGCTAAACTGCACTTCGTTCGTGGATGCGAATGGAAAGGAATATGACGATTGGATACCTGCAATAAAGTTAGGGTCATAAAACCCTTTTTTCTTGGAAAACAAAAGGCGGTTATACTTTATAGAGGCTGTCCCACAAATAAATCATCACATTTTAACACAAGAAAAACACAGAAGCCAACAAACAAACAACCAAAGATTCAAAGTACGGTACGTGCACCACTTGAGAAAATTTTGAAAAAACCCCGAAAACATCGAGATATCCCCCAAAAGTATATAAAGAAGGG
>QBUM01000167.1 GCA_013180585.1 Candidatus Methanophagaceae archaeon GoMg2 | reverse complement strand
TTTTTTTACCCCGAAGCATAATTTTATTGTCCTTCACGGAATCCTGCCATAGAATAAACTGTGACTGCACCTGGTCCTTCCATATATGATTTAACCACCATTTATCCAGTTCTTTAGTTGTACTCCAACATCCAAAGATTTTACAAGATTAACACAAGAAAAGAGGGGTATAAGGGACTATCCGATATAATCGCCAACAGAGTGTAGAAAGCTAAAGTGACCGTTCTCTCGTGGCAATTAATGAGGGTAAAAGGAGATGTCTATGCACAGAGGCGGGTAAGAAAAAATGAAGCCTTTTAGCCTAAAAATCATTTAACAAACACAATTCGCTCTACTTTTTCTCTTTTTCTCTCTCTTCTCCATTCTTCCATCCTTTCGTTCAGTAACCGCGGGTCAACGAAAGCGAAATCAGTCCATGCTTTTGAGAGTAGAGGTATCTCCTCGGTAGAAAAAGTGGGAATCCCAAAACTCAAGAATTTCTGGGTAGCGAAATGCGACATCTCTTTACCATATATTACGGCAGTGACGCCTTTATTCGCCAATAATTCCGCGGTACCCGCTCCGCCTCCACTACCGTCCTCTAAAAATACAATATCTCCATTTTTCAATCCGTATTTCCTATCAACCTCAAATATAGCATCTCGATTGAAAGCTCGTATTACTTTTATTCTTCTTCCTCCTTTCAGTTCACTCAATCCCTTTAACTCGTCTATGATACCTTTTAATTCTGTATTTTCCTTCCCCTTATCTCTTAATTCCTTTCTCAGCCTCTTTATCTCGCTATCTCTCTTTCTTATCCACTCCGCTTCTTCTAACTCCTTCCTGCTCGATGACTTAATAAACTCGAGTTTTGTATGTAAATGCTCTATTTCAAGCTCTTTTTCTTCTAATTCCACCTTTAGAGTCATCATGAACTCTTTCATTACTCCTATTTGTTCATTTTTTACTTTTATGACCCCACGTATTCGGAGAAGCTCTTTGTTTGCTTTTTGATTCCTTCCTTCATCCTCTATCCCCTTTTCTCCTCTCTCCTCTTCCGCTCCTTCTTTTTCATCTTCCTTTGCACTCTCGCTTATTAGATGGCTAATCGCCGCACTTATGGACACGCCTTTAATCACCCGTGCCTTCACTTCTTCTACATCCACGCCCGGCGGCGTCCTCTTCTGCACATGTGCGAATTTATTCTTATATCGCCTGAAGGCATTAACGCAAGCGGCTAAGGCATCCCTTTCGTGCACGTTCTTATACTCGTAGCCTTTTGTCAGTGCGAGCTTCTCCTCTATTGATAAAGATTCCTTTAACTCGTGAACGGAGGACGCGAAAATAGTGCTTATCTTTTTTACCATAGCGGGTGTGGGCGTAACGTCGGAAGCGACTACTATTGGCTTTCCTTGCGATATTATCAGCCGTATTGTGTCTGCGACTGAATAATTCTTCGAACTGAACACATCTATTGGGTTGCCATCAAGGTCGAGCATGGCAACTCCTATCGTAGTGCCGGGGTCAATGCCAACGAAGGCGTATTTTCGTCTCACGTGTGCCATCTATTACATTTTTATCCTTCGCAGGCATATAAAATAAACTTAGAAATTGCGCAATCTGAGGAAGGAGGTGCATAAGGATGAAGGCAGTACTGATAGCGGATACACCGGCTAATCACGATTCAATAAGCAGAGTAGTGGAACGTTTTAACCGCGAAGGAATCGAGCTATTAATTCATGCAGGGGACTTCGTAGCTCCATTTACAGAGAAGCCGTTCCGAACGCTAAAAGTACTGCTGGTTGGAGTGTTTGGCAATAACGACGGTGATAAGCTGTTTTTAAAGGAGGGGTACCACGAGAAAGGGGTGGGTGAAATATATGAAGACCCTTATAAATTTGAACTCGCTAAGAAGAAACTAATTGTGACGCACAGACCAAAGATAGTGGAGGCGTTGGCTTTGTCAGGTATTTATGACGTGGTGATTGATATGGGCATACGCATAAAGCGATGATAGATAAGAAAGGGAAAACGCTGGTGGTAAACTCCGGAGAGTGCTGTGGATGCCTCACGGGTAAAAAAACGGTGACAGTACTTGATTTAGAACAGGCAGAAGCGACGATAGTGGAGTTGTAATTGTGGTTATCAATGGCATGAAAAAACCGCAAATTATTTATAATGTGAATATTGATATGGCATGTAACAGGTAATCAATAAAAGGTAAATAAAAAGGAGGTATGTTATGGGAACCTTATATGAAGATATAGTAGAGTGTGGAGGGGAAATTTTTGGCGAAGAGCACTTGGCAACTCTCAGAGAGTGCGTTCAATGCGGTAAGTGTACAGGCGGTTGTCCATCAGGTAGGAACACGGCGTTCAGGACGAGAAAGTTAATGCAGATGGCTCTGGTGGATATGCGTGAGGAGATTTTTAACGCCCCTGAACTGTGGTTCTGCTCAACTTGTTACACATGTTATGAGCGATGTCCAAAGGGAGTAAAAGTGACAGACATAATAAGAACGATAAGGAACTTAGCGGCGAAGGAGGGGCACATGTCTGTTCCACACAGGATGATAGGCGTTTATGTGATGAAAACGGGCCATGCCGTGCCGCTCGGTCCCGCCCAGATGGAGCTGCGGAAGGCGGTAGGGCTCGACGAAATGGCGCCAACCGCGCAGAAATACAAAGACCAACTGGAACAAGTACAGACGATATTCAGAACGACGGGATACGATGCGATGATTGATTTTGATTGGGACACGATGAATTTAAAAGGGATGGATAAAGGAGGCAAGAAATGAGCGAAGAAGAAGGAACGAAGGAGTATGCTTATTTCCTCGGCTGTATCACACCGAACAGGTATCCGGGGATAGAAGCAGCGACAAAGCGGATATTGAAGGAGTTTGGAATAGAGACGAAGGAGATGATGGGTGCATCATGCTGTCCGGCGCCGGGTGTCTTTGGCTCTTTTGACATGCATACGTGGCTTCCGGTGGCAGCGCGGAATCTCGCTATTGCGGAGGAGATGGACCTTGAGATAGTCGTGACATGTAATGGATGTTACGGGTCACTTCAAGAAGCCGACCACTTACTGAGAGAGAATCCCAAATTAAAAGAGAAGACCAATGAGATCTTAGGTAAATTCGGTAGAGAATTTAAAGGGACTACAAAGGTGAATCATTCAATCGTGGTTCTTCACGACTTTATTGGTCTGGACAGGCTGAAGGAGAAGATAACAAAACCTATGAACGACGTGAATGTAGCGGTACATTACGGCTGTCATTTCCTCAAGCCGAGAGAGGTAAGGGGACACGGCTCTTCAGAAACTCCTTACATCTTGGAAGATCTCGTGAAGGTAACAGGTGCGAAAGATGTAGATTATAAAGATAAATTGATGTGCTGCGGTGCTGGCGGTGGAAACAGGACTGCTGATTCTGTTCAATCTCTGGAATGGATGCGTCAGAAACTGGTGAGTGCGATAGAAGTAGGCTGTGATTGCATGGTCCATCCCTGCGCGTTCTGCCATTTGCAGCTTGACCGAGGGCAAGAAGAGATGAACAAGGCTTTCGGCACGGATTTTAATTTCCCCATCCTCTTCGCCACGCAGTTCCTCGGTCTGGCAATGGGGCTCAGTGAAAAAGAATGTGGGTTGGACATACAAACTACAACGATGCCTGAGAAGTTATTAAAATAGAAAAGAAAAAAAATAATTTTTTTCTTTTTTTTATTATTTTTTTTTTATTTATACCAATCTACCATAGCTTAGTAGGCCGTGGAAGGACCGCTTTGAACTGACTCTTTTTCTGTCTCAGGGCACGCAAATTACCTTCTTTCTCTGTTATTTTATTTATTATCTCGTTCTTCTGCTCCTCTTCTGATGCCGCTTTTAGTTCGCCCACTAAATCGCCTATTTCCTTCGTTACCACCACTATCTCCTCATCCTTTTCTTTTATTAATTCGTCTGGTACTACACCCATTTTATCATCCCTCTTATTGCACTCTTACATCAACCTATTATTTATATTTTTCTATTTTTGCCTGCCTACCCTTTCAGCATTATCTCTATATGAACATCTTTGGGTATGGGTATGCGCATGAGTTGCCGCAAAGCTCTCTCGTCCGCTTCCAGGTCTATTAGCCTTTTATGTATGCGCATTTCCCAATGGTCCCACGTTGGTGAGCCTTCACCATCCGGACTTTTTCTACATGGAACTACCAGCTTCTTGGTAGGAAGAGGAATAGGCCCCGACATTCTAACACCTGTGGTCTCTGCGATATGCTTCACCTGCTGACAAATACCATCCAACTGTTTGTGGTCCACGCTCGATAGTTTTATTCGTGCTTTTTGACTATTCATTCCCTCTTCTTCCTCTTCTCTTATTACTCTGCATTATTTGAACTAAACCTTCGGTTTTACGTCTATCACCATACCAGCAGCAACTGTCTGTCCCATGTCACGTATTGCGAACCGCCCTAATTGTGGTATCTCCTTTACACGCTCGATAACCAGCGGTCTTGTCGGCTTTACCTTTATTATAGCGGCATCGCCTGCTTTTATGAAGTCCGGGTTCTCCTCCAACGTTGCTCCTGTCTTCGGGTCTAACTTCTTCGATATTTCTATTAGCGTTGATGCGACCTGAGCGGTGTGGCAGTGGAAAACCGGCGTATAGCCCACAGTAATCGCACTGGGATGCTGAAGTACTACTATCTGCGCGGTAAACTCATCGGCAACCGTTGGTGGCGTGTCCACATGTCCACAAACATCCCCTCGCCTTATATCAGTCCTGCCTACTCCACGAACATTCCAGCCGATATTATCTCCTGGTATTGCTTCTGGAATCTCCTCATGGTGCATCTCTATTGATTTCACCTCTCCGGTCGTAGCAGCAGGATTGAAAATGACCTTATCCCCCTTCTTCATTTTCCCTGTCTCTACTCGGCCTACTGGTACGGTACCAGCACCTGTGATTGTATACACATCCTGCACTGGTATCCTGAGTGGTAGATCAACCGGTTTATCAGGCACTTCCATCAGGTCTAAAGAGGCTAAAAATGTAGGTCCTTTGAACCATTTCATTTTTTCGCTGGGTTTTGTTATATTCTCGCCCTCATACGCGGAAACGGGCACGAATGTAAGATGCTCTTCCTTGTAGCCTACTGTGCCCAAAAGTGCTAAAAGGCTTTTCTTCAACTCAACAAAACTCTTCTCATCGTAACTCACTCGGTCCATCTTGTTTATAGCTATGATCAATTGAGTCACACCCAAAGTTCGGGATAAAAATACGTGCTCCTTCGTCTGCTCCTTTATCCCATCCTTTGCGTCTACTACAAGCACCGCAGCATCGGCCTGTGATGTCCCTGTGATCATGTTCTTCACGAAATCTCGGTGGCCCGGACAATCCACAATCGTATAGTAATACTTGTCAGTATCTAATCTCTGATGTGCAACGTCTATGGTAATACCCCTCTCTCTTTCATCCTTCAACGAGTCCATTACCCAAGCAAACTCGAAAGTTGCTTTTCCTATCTCCTCTGCTTTTTTCTTGTATTCCTCTACCAAGTGGGGATCTATCGCCCCTGAATCCATCAGTAATCGTCCCAAAAGTGTTGACTTGCCGTGGTCTATATGGCCAATCATTGCCAGATTCATGTGTTCTTTCTCTACCATTTTCTCTTCTTCTCCTTCCTATCTTTACTTCTAACTTACAACCTACTATTAGAAGATGTCGTTTATATTATTTGTTTCTATCCTATTCTATTTTATTCACCACATTTAAAACTTTCTCCGTATAACCCAAATGAGACCAAAATCCGACTGCATCGCTTGTTTGATAGAAAGAACGAAATATGAATGCGATATAGCACTTAGTGCTGATCAGGAGAAGATTTACGCACTAAAGGAATTTATTGCTTTTCTATCGGAACATCTCGATGAGGAAGGAAGGTCGCCTGCGTTCTTTGGCACAGAGAGGGAAAGGATATTAAGGCGGCATAGCGGAGTGGAAGACCCTCATGAAGAAATAAAAAGGCGAAGCAACGAAGTGGCAAAAGGACTGCTACCGGATGCTTATGAATTTTACGCGGCAGCAGGGAACAAAATAGAAGCGTTGATGCGAATAGCGGCGGCGGCGAATTCTATGGAATATGGTGTGAAGGGTTATCTATTCGACGATGAAGTCTTTAAAGATAAGTTTGGGCATACGCTAAACGAGAAACTTAATTGGAATGCGGATTTGGTAATACCGGCGATAAAAGGGCGGGATAAGATTTTATATTTGAATGATAATGCCGGCGAGGTATTTTTCGATGCGTTTGTGATAAAAAAGTTGATAGAACAGGGTAAAGAGGTGGTTGTATCACCGAAGAGCGGTCCCGTACTGAACGATGCCACGGTGGAAGATCTGCGTGAAGCGGCTTCTTCTGTACACCTTTTAAAATCCGAGTTGTGGGATCGGGTAAAAGTAGTTCCCAGTGGTGCGTGCATCGGTGTCTCATTAGAAGAGGCAAACGAAGAATTCCTGGATGTGTTTAGCGATGATAGATACCTGGTGATAGCGAAGGGGATGGGCAACTACGAGGCGATTTCGGAGTTTGAAGCTGAGCCTGCCTACGGATTGAGAGGCAGGTTGATATATGTGTTTAGGGCGAAATGCGAGCCGATAGCGAGTAGCATAGGAGTAAAAAGGGGCGAACTCGTGGCTAAATTCGTGTAGTGAAGTACGATGAAAAAAAAGGCGGATTTTCTTTTCTCGGCGGATGAGAACAAATTCCGAGAAGCGTTAAGGGATTTTCTTGTACGAGTGGATGCGCAGAAGATCGAGCAGGAGATAAACGAACAGAATTACTATCCCCGTGAACTCTACGGTAAGCTTGGTGAAGGTGGATTCTTAGCCCAGGTGTTACCGGTGGGTTATGGCGGTAGCGGAAGTTTAACCTGTGAAGCGATATTGGCAGAGGAACTTGGTGCTTCTTGTGTGCCGCTTGCGTGGATACATTCTACCTCTTCTTACGCATACGCAACGATTGCCAGATACGGGACGGAAACGCAGAAGAAGAAGTACCTGTCGGCGATGAAAAGCGGTGCAAAAATAGGTGCGATTGCCATAACAGAACCAGAAGCGGGGAGCGATGTGATGCGTATGGCGACGCGAGCTGAGCGGAAAGATGACGAATACGTAATAGCCGGCGAGAAGAGGAACATAACGAACGGCAGTAAAGCGGACATTCTTTTAGTTTGGGCGATAACGAACCCGGGAGTTGACCCTGCTGTGGGGATGAGCGTATTTATCGTAGAACCCGAGAAGGGATTTGAAGTGCTGGAAGATTATAAGTTACTGGGCGGTTTTCCAGGAACGATAAATTCACATCTCAAGTTTGATAGGCTGAGCGTGCCGAAGGAGAACTTGCTCGGCGGTGAGAATAATAAGGGTGCGAAGATATTATTCGATGAGCTTGCCATTGAACGTGCGTTATATGCCGCGATGCTGGTGGGTGAGGCGCGACCCGTGCTTGAGCTTGCGGTAAGATACTCGATGGTGCGGGAGCAGTTTGGCACGACAATAAGCAGGTTCGAGGCGGTAAGCTTCAAAATTGCGGATATGGCGACGAAGTTAGAAGCGGCTAAGTTGATGGTTTATCATACGACAAGGCTGATTGATGCAGGGTTTAACGCGGAGAAGGAATCGGCGATGGCGAAACTACTTGCGTCGGAAGCGTTTTACGGGGTAGCGAATAACACGGTGCAGATACTGGGTGGTCGGGGGGTTACTGACGAATATCCAGCGGAATGGGCGTTCCGGATGGCGCGACTCTCGATGATTCCTGCGGGCACGAACGAGATAATGCGGTTTATTGTGCAGCGGGAGGTTTATAAGGCGTATAGGCGCAAGAGGGCGGGTGAAGACTGATGGTGCGAAGGACAAGAGTATGCTTTTAAGTGATAGGCATGAAGAGAAAAGAAAGAGGCGAAAAAATTGAACCCTTTTACCACGACACAAATCTTCAAATCATCTTTGCTGTAACGTTGATTGCGGTTCTGGGTGTGTCAAGTATCTCGCCTGCGTTCTATGAGATAGGACAGATATTTTCAAAGCGGGCAGTGCTCCTGCTCATTGTGGTATTCACGATTCCCGGTGTTCTTTTAACCCCTGTTTTAGGCGTACTCGCAGACCGATTCGGCAGGAAAAAGATATTGGTGCCTTCGTTACTGCTATTTGGTATTGCCGGCTGCGCATGCACATTTGCCCGTGATCTTAACCTTCTTCTAACGCTACGCTTCTTGCAGGGCATAGGTGCTGCCGCTTTAGGCTCGCTAAACGTCACGATTATCAGTGATCTCTATTCCGGTAATCGGCTTGCTACCGCCATGGGCTACAACGCCAGCGTTATCAATATTGCAGTACCCAGTTATCTCCTCCTCGGCGGCGCACTGGCGTCCTTAGCATGGTACTATCCTTTTGTACTATCTCTAATTGCCGTCCCTGTTGGAATCCTCGTTTTGACTTCTCTGAAGAGTCCTGAACCCGAGAACCATCAAGACTTCAAGCAGTATCTAAGCAGTGCCTTTCAGACTATAAAGAATAGGCAAGTCCTCGTACTCTTCTCCGCTACACTTTTCACTTTCATCATTATGTACGGTGCTTACATCACCTCTTTTCCACTCTTACTCGGCGACAAATTCCATGCCTCGCCTTTTCTCATCGGGCTTATCCTGTCCAGCATGAGTTTGACCACCGCGGCAACATCTTCTCAATTTGGTAAATTAACAAAACGTTTCTCCGAGAAGACGCTATTAAAAAGCGTTTTTTTCATTTATGCCTTGGCATTGTTCATTATTCCTTTCGTGCACAACATCTGGCTATTTATAATCCCAACATCAATTCTCGGTTTCGCTCAAGGCATGAACACACCAAGCGTTCAAACTCTTTTAGCCCGACTTGCGCCAATTGAGCATCGTGCTGCATTTATGTCGCTCAACGGGATGACGCTTCGGTTAGGGCAAACTATAGGGCCGCTCTTAGTCGGTGCAATCTTCATCGCATGGGGCTTTGAAGGCACATTCTTCGTCAGTGCGGGTTTATCGGTTGTTATGTTCATTCTGGTGTTGGTGTTGTTGAAGTAATCGCATTTTTATTGTATATAATGTATAGCTTCTACCTATTTAAGACTCAGATTTACACGGATCTACACGGATTTAATTTCTTCTGTGCTAATCAGCGTTAATCTGTGTCAATAATCAATTTTAGTTGGATATTATGCTTTCTT
>QBUM01000168.1 GCA_013180585.1 Candidatus Methanophagaceae archaeon GoMg2 | reverse complement strand
TTGCTCTGGGGCTAAAGCAAGTGCAGTTATAATTGTGAAAAATACCCCTATACAGGTATGAATCCAGTCTTTACGACCTTGACGCTTTGCTGCGTCTTCTAAGTAGTTAAGACGCTCATTTACAAATAGTTTTTTCTCTTCAGTGGCCAATCACTGTTCTTCGAGATACGCTCGTACTTGGTTCAAGCCTGACAGAATCTGCTCAACTTGGTATGCAGTAAATGGTTCGTTTGATACATCAGGTCCTAATTCTGATTCAGGTGGAAGTCGATACTTTGAAATTTACGCCCATAAGTCTGGTTGATCAATTTCTCTACGTAAATAGGATAACCACTCACGGACATATCGCCTTTGATATTCCCATGATCCTGGATATCGCTTATCAAGTAGCATTTCTTTGCCAGGCGAATAAATGGCAGAGTGCTCTCCCCTATGAAAGTCAAATTTATAAAAGAATCCTGAGCCGATGTAATATATTCTTTAAACATGTAAATTATGAGTCATACTGCTCGAATAAACGGACCAATCGAAATTAAAAGGGTCTAGCCCAGCTTCTTTAATTAATTCCAGTATTTCATTTTTCTGGGATTTCAAAAGAATAAACCGATCCATGTAATCACCACCACGACGTTTCTCCTGAAAAATCTTTCTCTGTTAACTCCCTGTTGGCGAGCAAAATCAACTCGAGAGCTTCGTGTAGATTCTCACGTGCGTCGTCAATCGTTTTGCCTTGTGTGTTCGCACCCGGTAATTCTTCGACATATTCGATATACCAATCATCAACCTTCTCAAATATCGCGCTAAATATACCTCTCAATTATCCATCCCTAAATTCGTTTTCAATCTCGCCCATATAAACTATTCGTTTTACATTGTTACACCAATTTGTAATGTCCATTAACATATCGCAGGTTATGGATGCTGTCCAACAATCCAAAAACAGCGGAAAAAGAAAGACAAATAGGGCTTTAAACACAAAAGAAGTGATATTATTATGGCCAAAATCAATTGTGGGACAGTCTCTGTGTTCATCCAAAATTTGTTTTTTCATACAGCCATTCCCTCAGGTAGAACATCTACCGGAACTGAATGTTTTTATCCCAGTTCTCTTTTGTCTGAATCCTCTGCTCAATCACCTCAGCTACCCTTGCGGTGAGATATTTTTATTCGCAGCCATATCCCCTGTATATCTTTCCTTCTCTACCGTAAAGCGAATTTCCAACTCATTCCGCTTTACTTGTTTTTTGATTTTGCGGAAATTTTTATATGTCAGCAAGTTTAACATACCAAATGGCAGCAATTACAATTGATGAAGAAACGAAGGAGAGATTGCGAAACTTTGTAGCTGAAGAAGGAGACTACAATAAAATTTTGAACAGGTTGATGGATTACATTGAACAAATAGATGAGGCATACGTTGAACTACAACGTGAAAAGCTGGAGCGAGATAAAGAGAAGTTCATCTCTTTAGAGGATTATAAGAAGCACAGAGGTCTATAATCTTAATGGTCTATCCAATAAAATTACATCCGAGCGTGGTTATAATACTTAGATCGGCTATCAGATTCTGAGAGAAGAAGATGTATGAAACTCTTCGATGAACTATCCTCTGATCCCTTTACGAAAAGACCCAAGTGCGATATTAAGAAATTGAAAGTGATATGTTTCGATTAAGAATAGCAGGTTTGAATTCTTCGTTGAAGAGGGAAATATATGGGTATTAAGTGCCTTTAAGAGAGGAAGAGGTTACAGATATTAAGTTTTTGATTGGGTACTTTCGGTGTGGCAACGGTGATAAGCAGTATGAAGAAGGTAGCGAAGATGCTGTATAGGGTGCGGAAGTTGCGCGTCTTATTGCTCGTCGGGTGCGATATCGTTGAAGAATTTCAAGGATAAGCAAGTGTATGCTCAGTTGGATTTTGCGTAAACTCAGTCCACTGGGTTCTTTTTTATTTTTTTTGTTTTTATCGCAAGTCCCGTCCACCTCATCGCACACCATGAACGGACTTATTTTGAACTTAGATTTTTTATCTAACCTTCACCTTTTTCGTCTCTTTCTTCCTCAAGAACACTCTCTCATGGCTGTTTACATCTACGCACTCGACACCTTTACCTTTTATCAGCCTCTCCACCGAAATTACTTTATCCCCCATTTCCAACACTGTTCCCACCTTAAACCCTGGTAGCCTGACAGAAAAGGAGACCCGGTATATATCCCTACCGTCTTTACGCCCATATAATTTGCTACTCTCCGAGAAACTTCCACCTAATCTCTCCACTACCACTCTCGAAATCCTACGGCCACATTCCATGCTGCTGACATAGAGATCCAATCCTTCTTTCATCGCTATCTCTTTAGTAATAAAATCCGACTCACCTAACGCGGAATGCACAATCTTTTCCGCCATTGCAATCTCATCGTCCGTCGGAAGCCTATCGTCTGCCCTTATCTGCACAATACCCGCATAATACCCACTCGCTATCCGGTTACACCGTTCGCAAATCCCGCTCTTAAAATTAACTTCTATTTTGCCCGTCTCTTCTATGTCAACTCCCTTTATCTCCGTCCGCACACACAATACCGCACTCGCTTTATTCTCCTTGGCTGTTATCCCTTCTTCCAACTCTTTTACTTCAACCGTACAGCCGTATCCATATCGCCTTCTTATTTCTTTACTCACCGAATCAACAACCGCATCTTTTATGCTCGTCCTCTCTTTACCTTTGAAGTAACCACCACAATTCTTACACACACTTAGAGTTAGATTCATCCGCTCGGACCCAATTAATTTTATACCTGCCGTAAAGCACTCTTTACATACAGAATCAAACAGTACATCTGTCGTTTTTCCACATCGAGGGCAAAATTTAGTCCATTTCCCCTGCTCTTTCCTATCTACTCTCTTCACAGTCACCAAAAGTCCTCAAGCCTCCTCTGCCTTAAAATTTTACTCCGCGCCGTAAAATCTACTATATTGATTTTCAAACCCGGTTTCAATTGCAATCTCGAATTTATATATTCTAAAGCCTCTTCGCGGGTGTCAAACTTTACACCACTATTTCTAAACGCATCTCTGACCGTCTCTCTAATGACCCAAACGCCCAGTGGTATGGAATAGCTGGGCTGTATTACTCGGAACACAACCACGCCTGCCTGTCGTCTCATTTTTTGCAACGCTTCCGCAACTGCTAATCTCGCTGCATAATACCCCCCTCCTTCATCCGCAGCATATCTTCTCCTGCCGTTAAATCCTTCATAATCCTCTAATATCACCGGTGTCTGACCCTCTGCAGTATTCCATACCGACCCTGGAAACCACGCCTCGAAGTTCTCATACTCAAATAAAGACGGCAGGAGCAATATCTGGAAGTGATTGTCCATATACGACGACTCATAAACGTAAAAGGAATCAACAGGTGCGTATTCTTTGAACTGCACTGCCAGCTTCCTGAAGATGATGTCATCTGTTGCCGTGATGCTCCATCTCGTTGGAACCATCTTCTTTCCTCTGCTCAGTCCTAATGCACCCGATGATAGTACCGCCGATACCTTATAAACATCCAGTCCGAGCTCATAAAGTGCATTTGCAGCTTCTACTGCTATTATATCATCAGAAACGATTCTTTCCACCTTCTTTGGTATCTTCGGATTCTCCGTGACTTTCATTCTCTCCACTTTCACACTGGCACCAGTCGGTTGTATTATATCGGAGAAAGCAAATTTGAATGACGGTTTACCCTTAAGGACAAGCTCAATATCTGTTGGACGTTCCGCCATGGCTATTTCGCTCATGTCAGAGACGAACTTAGACTTGGATGCGATATTTTCGGTTCTGTTCGCACGTAAAGTGGCACTTCTCATGTCTATTATCTTTTCCATATCAAGACCTTGAGCAAACCACTCGCTTGGCTCTCCCATTCTCCTGATTTCCGCACCAAACTCTTCCCCCTCCATCACCGTCAACGGACCTACTCCTACCGCGGGATAACCCATTCTACCAACGAAGATGGAAGTAGAAGGCCCGAAGAACTCCTTTGTCGCTGCTATCTTGTCAACTTCCGGTCTTCGCTTCAAAGCCGCTGTGAGTATGGGACATGACTTCCTACCGCATAATAACCTCGAGCCTTTGCAAGCGATACACAATCTAAGCATGCCTACCCTCTTTAGTTCTACTTACTTGTCACGTTTCCTCTGTTTCTATGCCCCGCTCTTTCTCACCATCTGCTAAAGTAGTCTTCATATACCACGAAATTTTTACGCCTATAAGAGATATGATAACTGCACCGAGGAGTGATAAGAAAAGGACCTGATAGCCTACGGGGTAATTACCTTCACTCAATAGGATGATACTTTTGCTACCACCCCAGAGAATCAGCCCGGATGCCATTACAGAGAATAATATAGCCCAATGCCGAACTATTTTTTCTCCTTCTATGAGCATGTGTATCATCTTACCGATTAGCGGAGCGAGTGCCGCACCCATGTACCACCATATCGCATACTCGGTGAAGACCATACCTACTAATAAGCTTTCGCCTATTTCAGGATCCATATTTGTATAATAAGCCCAACTTCCCGCTATTCCCTGGAACGTGCCAGTTATAATCAACACGATTGCACAGATATATGTAACGAACGAGAGTCTGCCGCTGTATAAAGATTGCTTTAAGGTATCTGCAAACTCCATCATCACATTTTCACGCCCTATCCCCTTGAGCAGTATGTAAATTCCTATAAATGCCAGTATTATACCCATCGCCTTATCTGAGATTTGAAGCAGTAAAGAGATAGCTAACAGGAACAAAATAAGACCTATAGGCACCAAAAAAGTGTGAGTAAACTTAGGATCCTCAAATAACTTCTTTATCACATAAAAAGTGCTTTCCAATGGCTCACTCTGTCGCACTACCACTCTACGTACAGAATCTATCTTCATTCTCGATTGAATGAGGGGTAGAATCCATTCGTCCTCTGCGCCATCAGTCACAAGAATTGCCGAATCCGATTTGGTGTTGGACAAAACAGCATCCAGTTCTTTCCCTATTTTCCTGTCTGAATCTATTCCAACGTTCTTATCGCCGCAAATCAACGCGATTTCTACCGCACTGCCTTCTTCGCTTGCGTTCAGTTTATCATGTATCCTAACCGCTTCAAATATCGCATTTACATCCGAATCCTCTGCATCCTCAAGTGCCAGTTTGGTTGCTGCTGATATACCTGCCTCCCGGCCAATGATCGGCGTCTTTAACCCCGCCTTCTCCCCTATGTCATTATCCCTATCCACACAAAGGACAAGCGTCTTAGAGCCATTCAAAATATTCATCACTGTGCTTCATAGGTACTTCAAGGTATATAAACCTTTTTGTGTGCTCTGTAGTTCCGAAAGGGGGTAGTTCCGATTGGATATTATTGTGTAAAAAAGGTATAAAAACAACCCTTTTGGTAAAATAAGTAAAAAAAATCGGAATTCAACTAAAATATTGTTAAATTGATGCTTTAAAGTCATTTAAGCTTGTATAATGTCGCAATTCACAATTTTTCAACATTCGGAAGTAGGGGTGTTCGGAACTACTGGTGCTAAAAGCAAAACTGATGTGAAAAAATCGGGACATTATGATTGCGAATTGTATTTGTATGGATAAGGCGAAAAATCCCCACAAGATTAACACAAGAAGATGATGCTGGACTCAGGATATCGGTTAGATTTACATCTTATGTTCTACAGCTTCATATTTTCTCGTGAAAAGCTGTGTAATCAAATAACTGCGAATTTATTTTAATTTGGCATCAGACATTTTTAATTAGAACCTTAACTTCGAATTGTTTTAGGGAACAGATAGCATACAAATGCCTTATTTAGGTCCATTACCTTTTTAGGGATTTTTTGGGGTGTTTTTACATGTCCCCTATATAGAGGCGTATAAGAAACATAATTTATAAAGCGTTTTTTCTTTTATTTTGCGTTAAATGCCAAAATAAGGCTTCATAGTACGATTAGGAATTATATGTTCCCGGTATATGGTCGAAGTTAAGGTTAGAAGTGTGACAATTTCAACTGCCTCGCTATGCACTCCTCTCCCGGTATTTCAACGGGATATTTTCCGGTTAGACAGCCAAGGCAAAGATTATTCGCTGCTATACCCACAGAATCTATCAGCCCGTCCAAACTGAGATACCCAATTGAATCAACGTTTAAAAAATCTTTTATCTCATCCAAGCTCCTATACGACGCCAATAACTCTTCTCTCGTTGGCGTATCAATACCAAGGTAGCAAGGTGCTATTATCGGTGGACTCCCTACGCGCAAATGCACCTCTTTCGCACCTTTATTCTTCAAAAAACCCATGATCCTCCTCGAAGTGGTCCCTCTAACGATGCTGTCGTCCACCAGAACCATTCGCTTCCCTTCTACAGTAGCACGCACGACATTTAATTTCAGCCTTACAGCATCATCTCTCGAACCTTTCTCAGGCATGATAAAAGTCCGTCCTACATACCTGTTTTTTATAAAGCCTTCTTCATAATCGAGTCCTGACCGCTTCGCATAGCCGATAGCAAATGCAATGCCCGAATCCGGCACGGGTGAGACCATATCCGCTTCCACTCCATGCTCCTCAGCCAATCTCGCCCCTATCTTCATCCTTACATCGTACACCAATTGTCCATCCAATATCGAATCAGGTCTCGCAAAATAGATGTATTCGAATACGCAGTGAGCAGTATTTACCCCTCTGCACAATTGATGGCTCTCTAAATTGTTCTCAGCCCGCAAGTCCTGTGTGGGATTAATCATTAGCATCTCGCCTGGTCTTACATCCCGTATAAAAGTACCATCTAACATGTCTATCGCCGTACTTTCTGATGCGATCACATAACCTTTGCCACCGTTAGCATCGTTTATTTCACCGAGACACAGTGGTTTAATGCCAAAAGGGTCTCTAACCGCTATTAACGTGCTGTCCACCAAAATAACCAGCGAATACGACCCGATGACTCGTTTCATCATATTCCCAATCGCTTCTATCGGATCATGTCGCACCAGACCCTTCACGAGTAAATGCGCTATCACCTCTGTGTCCGTATCGGAATGAAAAACCCTACCTTCTCGTTGTAACTCGCGCTTCAACTCCGCTGTATTAACGAGATTACCGTTATGAGCAATCGCAATTTTTCCCTTATGGTAATTAACGAGCAAAGGCTCTGCATTTTCTTTCTTTGACGCACCAGTCGTAGAATATCTGACATGCCCTATGCCTACATTCCCTTTAAACGATTCTAACTGATGAGTAGAGAAAACCTCGTAAACAAAACCCATCCCTTTCATCAGCGATATATCCCCTTTTCCTCCCTCGTTTTCTTTCCTGCTACTCACCGCTATACCCGCAGATTCTTGCCCCCTGTGTTGCAACGTATAAAGCGCATAAAATAAGGGCAACGCCGCATTTCCTTCGTCCAATGCTATGCCCGCTATGCCACAACTTTCCTTTTTCATTTCCAGTCCTTATATAACCTTATTTTCCTAACGAATATTTGACCAGTAGTTTCTTTGTATTTGTCTTATCTCTTCCACTCTTTTCCTCACATTCTCGGGTATCCCCTCTTCCTTCTTCTCGCTACGCTCGCCAGAGGCTAAAAGGGATTCGAAGACTGCAGAAACAGATTCTGCGAGTGCATTTAAATTATAACCACCTTCTAAAGCAATCACAATCTTCCCGGCGCTATTCTTCTCCGCTATATCCTTTATAACGTCTGAAATTAATCCAAATCCTCGAGACGTCACGTTCATGGATGCCAGGGGGTCTGAGATGTGCGCATCAAATCCCGCAGATACGAGTACAAATTCGGGTTTGAAGTCCATAGCTATCGGCACTAAAATGTGCTTCAACGCGTATAAATAACCCGCATCATCCGTACCGGCGTGAAGCGGAACATTTACCGTAAACCCTTCCCCTTCCCCTTTGCCCACTTCATCTGTCCAACCAGTGCCCGGATAATGAGGATACTGGTGCATAGAGAAATACAGAACAGAAGGGTCCTCGAAGAACACCTCCTGCGTACCATTACCGTGATGCACGTCCCAATCAGCAATCAAAATGCGTTTAACACCATATTCCCTCTTTAAATGTTCCGCAGCAATCGCTATATTGTTGAATACACAGAAGCCCATACCAGTTTTAGGGGTGGCATGATGCCCCGGCGGGCGAATCAACGCGAAAATATGCTTCATGTTATTAGCCATCACCTCGTCAACCGCTTTTAGCACGCCTCCTGCGGAAAGCAACGCTATTTCACCGCTATCCTGGCATATCGGTGTATCAAGGTCGAGCATGCCCCCGCCCCTCGCGCATATCGCTTCCACTCTTGAGATATGAGCATCATGATGAACATACCTTATTTGATCTTTCGAGGCTTTGATCGGCGTAATTCTGTTAAGCTTTTCTGTGATACCGGTGCCTTCGAGCTTTTGCATTATAGATACCAGCCGCTCTGCGCTCTCGGGATGAGTTCCAGTGTCGTGTTTCAGGTAATCCGCGTGATAGACAAGTCCCGTAGTCGTATTCATTTTATCCGTAGTTACTGATTTCTGTTTGTAGCTAAACTTTTATAAACCTTTCAGATTTTTTATTTCAGGCGAGTTTGCGGTGATTGGAAGTGAAAGATGAAGATAAAGATATGGGTGGTTATCGGGATATTAATCGTGGCGGTAGCCGTAATAGCGGGTTTATTTGCATTTGAGCGGTCGGAATTGGGTAAACCAACCGTTACGGGAATAACGCAAGATTTGGGTGAATTCACAGCGACGAAATCGGAGATTCTGACCGGTGTTGTCATGAAGAATCCCAATCCGGTTACCATCCCTCTTGAAAGCATAGAAGCTGATGTGTTTATGAACGGGATAAAAATAGGAGAAATTTCGTCGGTGGGCAAAACAGAGATAGAAGCGAGCCAGGAATCCATATTAAGACTGTCCACTAAGATAGACAATTACAAGATTCAGGACTGGTGGGTGTCGCACATTAAAAATGGCGAGAGGACGAATGTGAGGGTCCGGGGGAATTTGATCTTCGACCTTGGACTAACGAAGCATGAATATCCTATTGAGTTTGAGAGCAGCCTAAAGACCGATATTCTTTCTGATTCATTTTTAGCATCGGAAGGAAGCGAAGGGCGTTCCGCAGCATCTGCATTGCTAACTGTTATGGATGCGGACAGCCGTTTTGGAGAGGTGACGGCTGAAGAAACGGAGATAATTACTACG
>QBUM01000169.1:6405-9302 GCA_013180585.1 Candidatus Methanophagaceae archaeon GoMg2 | reverse complement strand
CCTACTGATGGTATCTGCGACTGGTATGTCATTGACTTAGAGAACTTCCACATACCGCTTGCTGTGGTCATCTCGTCGTATGACAGTGTCCCTGCTTTTGGATATGGTCCAAGACCACTAGTACAAGTTCGTCCCTCTGTTGAACTCACCTTCATGCCTGCAGATACTGTACCAACACCATAAGGCCCTTCCGTATGTGCATCATCTGCCCAGTAGCCCCATACATTGTTGCCTCTCGCATCTATTTCATGGTGTAACCGTGGTGACTCCGTTGCCGTTACGCTGGTTTTGGTTGAAGCAGACACAAGAGTTACTCGTGACAGTCGACTACCTGCAGCTACTTCCGTGCAAGATGCCGGTATGCACTGACCTTGCTGGAATGGGCAAAGGCCACCTATATCATTTATGCCATTAACATCCCCTTCGGATACGATAGTCATGCCCACATTCTCAGTGGAATCCAACCAGGCTATCAAGCTGTCATTGTCTGCCCTATATCCTATCCTTCTTTCAACCGCAAGATTAGGTGCGCTTGAACCGTCAGCCGCGAAATCACTGGTGTACTGGGTGAAACCATCAACCGCATTCAAGGTAGACTCATATTGGATTTCTCCTATTCGCTCTCCTTCTTCGAGGCTGCCATTGTGATCTGTTGTACTCCATGTCGTATGATATGACACACTATCAGTTACCGTGCCATAGCACTCAATATCTGTTACGGTTGTAATCCCCGCAGTACTATTTGGTGCTGGTACTGGAGGAGCTGCCGTAGCGGCAGTAACAAGCGCAACTGTGAGCGCCACTGCGATAGTAACTATACCTACTACTTTCTGTATCGCCATTTTTACCTTTTTATCTCCTATCTTCTCTGTGCCTATCGCGATTAGTCCGAGTATATTATCGGATATCTTCCCTCTTCGCCCTTATAGGGCGTGGATAAATAATAAACATAGTAAGGGGCTATATAAAGGTATAGTATATGTACGATGCCGTGTTGCACAATATCCCCGCACTAACTATCGCCCTAATCGGACAAACCGTAATGTTAGAACTCAATAAATTAACAAACGTAACGTGTTTAAAATAGCAATAAACCGTTTTATCGCCCTGTTTTTACATTCATCTACTCGGATGAATCTTTTTATTTGCCTCAAACATACGAACCAAAGGTTTAGATAAATGCCTCCTTGCAACCGGAGGGGCTTCATATAAGCCCTTTTCTAATACTCGGTCAACAGTAACCACCGCCTTATCCGCACGATAAGTCCCGCAGCGTTTACATCTATAACCCTGCAAACGTCCCGCAGATTCCATACTTCGTCCACATTTGTCACACCTGGGATTCTTCTCTTCCACTTGGTTTAATTCCATTATATCTATCTTCTCGAGGTTTAACGTTTCATTCTTCTGTGAGCCGTAAACTCTAACTGCATCACCAACTCGTAGTTTCCTTATAATAGTGCGAAAACCTTTTGTCGGCTCGTATGCAATGCACTCAATAGTCCCTGAGTCTGATAGCGAGATAGAAAACACCACATGTCCCCCTTCTATAGTCCGCGGATTGGAACAGACCATCCCGTCCAGGACATACGAATGGTAATCCTGCATCTTTTCTTTTGTTGCCACGTCAAGCGGTATCAAATGGAAATCCGTGCCCTGATTTGTTATGAACAGCATTTTTCGCTCTTCGGGTTCTGCGTGTATAAGTCCATAAGCTTTGTATATGGCATCTACGCTGTCGCCTCTTATTCCAAAGAGGACCGGACAGGGCGAATGTGGTGCAAAGACAATTTTGTTATTCGCTGCATCTACGGTATCCCAGGTTAAAGGATAAGTAGCCGTATCTGCGTCCCACACGCTCGTTTCGTCTATCACCCTTGCTTTACCGCGGTTGTCTTTTTTTCGGTATGCTATAAGCTCATAAGTGCAGTCATAATAATCGGGCTTGTTTCTTTGCAGCACAAAAAACGAAACGGCAGCTAACGCGCCTATTAACCCTCGTTTATTCTTCAAGCCGAAATAATCGAGTTGCAAATCCGTGATAATTGCATAAGCGTCTTCTAATGTCAACACTTCTCGGACTGCGGTTTCGTAGAAGTATTTTAATCGCTCTTCGTCCTTAACACTAATCGTATTTAAAACGCGGTCACCGATGAAAACAACTCCTGGATTCGTGCCCTCTTCATTTAATTCCGATAACTCCCTTACCCGCGCTTTTACTTCTTCTTTTACTTCTTCTTCTTTTTCTATGCTTATCTCAAAAGATACTGCACCGTTACCTCTTGTTTTAAATGGTATGCATGGGTTCAGCCGTACCAATCGTGGTGTGGAAACTTCTCCGTAATTTTTAAGCTCGTCAACTAAAACGGCACATAAGTAGGTGGTACACATCCCTTTTCTCGAATCGGTATCGTCTATTCCGACAATCATAAACCTTCCTTTATAAAGGAACGCTTTACTAAAGAAATATGAACAGAAAAGTTTAATATGTATATCAAATCACCTAACTTAATAACAGAGAGATAAAAATGAATTCGTATTACCTGACGCTGGTGCTGTACATGATCCTGATTTACTGGCTTATTGTAGTAGTTCTCGACAGGAAAGGCATTTTAGAGCGATACAATATCTCGGCAATCGGACCCATCCTGATGATAAGGACGCTACGAGGGCAGAAATTATTGGCGCGATTGGGGACTGGAAAGCTACGGGAAAAATTCTGGAGGACCTACGCCAACATCGGCACGGTTTTAGTGCTTATAGCCATGACTTTCATGTTTATTCTCATAATATATGGTGCTTACGGAACGTTTATTATGCAGCCCGAACCGACGGAATTAAACGCGCCGAAGAACTGGCTGCTTATACCGGGATTAAATGATTTTATACCTATGTGT
>QBUM01000169.1:3613-6116 GCA_013180585.1 Candidatus Methanophagaceae archaeon GoMg2 | reverse complement strand
CGAGCAATTTCTGCGTGGCGCTTATTGCGTTTATTCTATTCTTCGGTATTCTATTTTCTTTTCAGCCAGTTAGCGATACGGTATTTTATGTTTATGGTGTTGCCGATGGTAGTCCCGCGGAAAAATTGGGTATAGCATCTGAAACGTTTATCACAAAGATTGATGGTTTACCTGCTATGGACGTAGCGGGTATGAACAATGTGCTGGAAGAACGCGAAGAGATTTCGTTTACGGTACTGGATAAACAAGGAAAAGAGAGAGAGGTAACAGTAAAGGAGGGTTATGAACACGAAGGAGTGGCAATAGTAAGGGTGGAAGGCGGCACTCCTGCAGCTAACGCGGGTATGAAAAATGGTATGAGCATAACGAGGATGGATAACATGAGCATAACAGGCTATGGTGATTTTTTTGAGTTCATGAACCATACTTTACCCGGGCAGGAAATAGAAGTGCAAACAGACGAGGAAACACATATGGTGGTCCTGAAAGAATCGCCGTATTACGCTAACAGAGGCTATTTAGGCATTGGCATTGCCAATAACCCATTGGGTATGGCAGTAGCGGAATTCCCTACAAGGGGTTACCTGGAACACCTGCGTGGTGTACCATCTTCTCTTATGACCATTTCACCAAGGGGCTGGCTGATGTTGACGATTATGCCGATTTTACCGCTCGATAGGGGTGGATTCAGTAGTTTTAATCCTCTTCTGTCCAATTTCTATGAGCCCGTAGGTGCTGCATCTTTATTTGGAGGTAGTATCTTTTTCATTGCCGACATCCTATTCTGGATAGGCTGGTTAAACTTCTACGTTGGGTTGTTTAACTGCCTGCCTGCTATTCCGCTTGACGGCGGCTATGTATTCAAAGAGATGTTGAATTCCGTGTTAGGAATAGGTATGAAGGATAAAAAGAAGAAAGAATTAATTTCGACGATAATCGTGGTTATCCTCTCAGTTGCCATCTTGTTATCCATTCTTTTGATGTTAGTGGGCCCTTACACGTTCAAATTTTTTGCGACGGGATAACTGTTTGAGCGCGAACAAGGATTGAAAAAGCAACGTGTTGGTAAAAAATAGCGATAAGAATTGAAAAATGGTATTTGTATAGCAAGGGTGAAAAACCACAAGATTTCACAAGATTAACACAACACTTTTTCTTTTTCACAAAAAGAAAAACTGTGCTAAAAGAAAAACGTAAATAAATCCTTTTGGTAACGCTTTCCTTTTTAATAAAAGCTTTCTCGTGGAAATCTGTGTAATCTTGTGGTTAGCTAAACAAACACGAAAAAAGGACTATTCATGGCTATTGCCCACGGCTGTTACCCAGACCACATCTGCACCCAGATTGTGACTATCGTGAATAAGCTTAGTGATGCGGAGTACAAGTCCTAACCCTGCAATCCTGCATGTTTACGGCGGATGCTGCTGCGACAGGTGATACTAGCGTCCATCTGAACTTACAATACTACTGCTGCCTTTTATTCCGCCGAGTCAACTCCTTCTCGAACTCTTCCGTGAAAAAATCTACAAAAGCGCTATTATCTGTGTCGCCAACACAGCCATCCGATTCATTGCCTTTCATTACGATATAGTTCCTGATTGTCTCTGTCAGCACATGAAGTGACTTAGACAGAACAGCATGCGATAAATTATCCAGTACTACCTTTGGGTCTCTCCCTTTTTCTATATAGCGGAGCGCCCTCTTCTTCTCATCCTCTCCCACACGAGAACCATGCTCATAAATCATTCCGATTAGTCTTTCCGCCCTCTGCCGATTCAAAATCTTCTTAAACCGTTCTACCTCTTCATCTATTATTATTTCAACTTTACCGACTTCGAAAAGCCGCTTCTTCAGGTTATCCTCACTTATCTCGTATAAACAGTCCAAATCATACAAATCTATCCCTTCTATCCCACCAACCCGCTCTTCAACATCCTTCGGGTTCGCTATGTCTATAATGAGAAGTGTATTTTCATTTTTACGGTGTTCCATTACACGTTTCATCAGGTCATAATCTAAGACATAGTGGGGCGCAGATGTAGTGCTTATAGCAACATCACAACAGGATAGCCACTTCTCGTTCTCATCCAGCTTAGCAGCCCTCCCACCGACCACTGCAGCAAGTACCTTCGCTCTTTCGTAGGTCCGATTGGCGATGAACATTGCCTTCAAGTTCTTTTCTGAAATTGCTCGTGCTACCAGTGTTCCCATCTCTCCTGCACCAATTACAAGGATGCTCTTTCCTTCCAGTCCCCAGGTTATGTATTCTGCGAGATCAACCGCTGCGGACCCGATAGATACAGCCCCTTCGTTTATTCTCGTTTCAGTCCTCGCTCTCTTCGCCACTTTTATCGCTTTGTCGAATGTTAGGTCCAGGAGGTCATCCAGCGTCCCTTCTCTTTTGCTATCCATGTAGTGCTTCTTTATCTGACCCAGAATCTGATCTTCACCCACTATCATCGCTTCCAGACCACAAGCGACCCGCATAAGATGCCATACGGCA
>QBUM01000169.1:1712-3461 GCA_013180585.1 Candidatus Methanophagaceae archaeon GoMg2 | reverse complement strand
CAAATCCGGCGTTAGCCGCGGTGCTACCTCTTCAAGTTCCTCTACACTACATTTCTTATGCGAGAACCATAAAGTGCCGAGTTTATGCATATTTATCACTAATAATCCTACGAATAAGTCCTTCTGCAATTTCCACCGGGGCATCAAGAGCAGCCCAGCATTCCGGGTCGCGCAAAACGCGGTTCAGTATCTCGTGCCTTCTCTCCTCTTCTTTTATCGTCTCCTTTAAATGGTCCCGGAGGCTGGCCTGAATCAGCAGCATCTTCTCCTCTTTAGCACCTATAAACTGCGAAATCGTCTCTCGCATATACTTCGCCATTGCCGGTCCTTTGCCCTCGGTAGAAATAGAAATCAAGAACCCGCCCTTATTGATGACGGAAGACATAAAAGCATCGCCCTCATGCCTGTAATTAACAAGAGCATCAAACTTTGCTGCTTCATTTAAAATACGGGTGTTTAACGACTCGTCACTTGTGCATACGAGCACTAAAAAAGCATCTTTCAGCAGTTTGCCCAAGTCGGAGTCACACAAATCACACTGGAAACACGTGAGCTCCCCTTTTTCCCGTAGTTCTTCTATTTGCGGTGTAAAGTCAAGGCTGTAAACTTCTAAATCCGGCTTCCCCTCTGTGCCGTTGGTGTCCAGAATCTGACGTATCTTCCTTTCTGCAACCTCACCGCCGCCAAACACCACTATTCTTTTATCTGCGACATTTACATATAAGGGAAGCATAATAGGGTTTTCTTCTTTATTCTTATAAATATTCTTTCTACTATTTTTTAAAGCTTTCGCTTTGCGATAAAATAGTGACAATGATACAAATCTGTTTGCAACCAACGCTTTTTGTCGTGACGAACAAGCTTCAATCTCTCCACGTTACTTCTACTTCATCGGGTCTGAAGTGAGGGTTGACCGTAGAAGCCTCTATTGGTGTTGTGTTCCCGCTTTTGTACATTAGCAGTCCGAGATACGCAATCATCGTACCGTTATCGCGCAGATATTCCGTTTCGGGTACGTAAAAGCTCGCGCCTCGATCTTGACACATCGTTTGTAGCATCTGCTGTAGCCGCCGGTTCGCACCTACACCCCCTGCTAACAGCATCTCATCCTTACAGCGGTGTGCCATTGCACGTTCTGTTGTCTCTGTGAGCATAGCAAACGCAGTCTCCTGAAAGGAATAACATATATCCTCTTTTTTATGTTTATGCGATTTAAAAGCGTCTTTAGCCGCGGTGCTGAGCCCTGAGAAAGATAAATCCATGCCCTTCACTACGTACGGCATATAAACATATTTAGTGCCTTTAGCAGCCAGTTCCTCTATCTTAGGACCGCCGGGGTGGCTCAGACCCAGATGGCGTGCGAATTTGTCCAGAGCGTTTCCTATGCCAATATCGAGTGTCTCACCTAAGATTCGATACTTCCTGGAACGATATACCAATACCTGCGAGTTTGCTCCGCTTACGTATAGCACCACAGGGTCTTTCACTCCGCATCTCCATCGCCCGATTTCTATATGTGCGATGCAATGGTTGACGCCAATTAAAGGCATTTTTAACGATATAGAGAGCGCTCTCGCAGCCGTGGCTACTGTTCTCAAGCAGGGACCCATGCCAGGACCTTGTGAGAATGCAATGGCGTCTATATTTTCTAATGAATAACCTTCGGCCTCAATGCCTTTTACGGCTTGCGAAACTACACTTTTTAGCTCGGATGCGTGATGCTGTGCCGCTTCTCTCGGATGGATCCCC
>QBUM01000169.1:0-1226 GCA_013180585.1 Candidatus Methanophagaceae archaeon GoMg2 | reverse complement strand
GATTGGCAGTAATTACTGCATATAAATGCTGTGATTGCGTTAGCTCGTTTGTTCATTCTTCTGCCTCTAACGTTTGCTATTAATTTTAGTTTATATAACGTATCGTGCGTATCTGAAGTTTCCCGACGGGGAATTTGGGCGGATGCTTTAGACGAAGCCAGATACGCTCTGTTATCGGAAGTTGCATGTTCATTGACGAAGGATATTTACTATCCTATCAATTATTTGATTGATCTTTTCATGTTTAAGGCGACCAACTCTGTACAGAATGATGTGCCGATCTGCTGTAAATATACGATTGGATCGCACATTACTCTTTCGCATAAGCGTTCCTGTTTCAAAATCACTTTCATCAATTGAAACTGCGTATCTGTCTCTGATAGACTGACTGGTTATCTGGCAAAGAATCAAATCAGCTCATTCTAACTCTGCAATTACCAAAGCTGGTCGTCTTTTAGCTTGGGTTAAATCGGAGAAGGGGAAAGGAACGACTACTACATCCCCTTTCACAAATCTTTCCATGCTTCATCCTCTTCAGGCTTCAACCAATCCTCTTTAAGGGATGATTCACTTGCTAATGCCAAATCCATCTTTTGTGCCACGGCTTTTGTCTCTAAAAAGCGTATAAAATCCAGTAACTCTCTAAGATATGGTTCGGGAACATTTTCTATCTCCTCTGCGATTAATTCTTTCACTTCCATTTTTCCTGCCCTCTAATTTTATTTTATAAAGCTTATATTAAAAGGACTTTTCGATAACCGGTTGGCGGGTATCTGAAGTCCGAGCGAAGCGCCCGAAGTGTGCGTAGCCAGATACCCGCCTGTTATGTGACGTGCGGATAGTTTTATATATCATTCTTTTGACCCCGCAGTATTCTCATTTCTTCAAATAAAAGTGCCTGGATTTTAATCGTATCATTCCCTCTTTATTAGTTCATCTGCAATCAATTCCGCCTGTTTAAGCACTGTTTCTGTTGCAAGTGCCTGCATATCCGGAGGATAACCATATTGCCTTAAAGTCCGTTTTACAATTACTTTTAATTTTGCCCTGACGCTTTCTTTTATCGTCCAGTCTATAGATGCGTTTTGTTTCACCTTCTCGAATAAAACAACAGCCAGTTCCCGTAACTTCTCTTTTTGCATCAATTCTCTTGCACTGTCATTATCCGCAATTGCCGTATAAAAAGCATATTCAAATTCTGACAACCCCATTTCCTGTGGCTCTTT
>QBUM01000170.1 GCA_013180585.1 Candidatus Methanophagaceae archaeon GoMg2 | reverse complement strand
AGACATCTAAAACCATCACACAAAAACATATTCCTAAAAATGGTCGAAGTTACGGTTTGATCAAAGAAACGAAAGGTAAATTCTTTTTACCTTTCCCGCTTGATTCCACACACTGCAACTACGGCTAACAATCCCACAAGTGCTAAAATTCCGGCTGGCGTTAGCGCTGGAACTTGTGCAGGCGTTACAACCACAGGTACATTTACAGTAACAGGACATTGCGTGAATGCTTCTTCTGGCGGCAACCAGGGGGGTGGTGTTAGAATAGTAGCATTACTATTTACCTTGATAATATAATTCCCTGCCGGGGTTCCTTGCGGTAGTTGCATGTAGAACGTTATATCCTTTGTATTATTAATGGGGTCCAGGTCAAACTCGTCTTTTGAGAAGGCATAGAGCCAGCTTGGGCTGCTTGGATCAATACTTAGCTTTACATGCTCTGATACACCTACTTCCTCTAATTCGGCATGAATACTATAAATTGCTGTATTGTCCGTTCCGCCTGCTGAATCATCTATTGGAATTGCACTCAGCGATACACCAGGGTTCGCTGTAGTAGTGGCAAAACTGCTTATCAGTACTATGCTTAAAACAACCAGCATTAACGCTTTTAGTTTCATTGCTTTTTCATCTCCTTTTTTCCCCTTTCCTGCATATGTTTATAACATGTGTTATTAGCATGTAGCTATAAAAGCTTTTTGGTTCATATATAAACCTTTCGGTTGTTTTTTTCACGGTCTGGATTAAGAAACCAAAATCTCACCCTCCCCCCCTTTATAACTTAAATTGGGCCTCTGTAATCGCCTACCACAATGCTCTAATTTAACTTTATTCTCCTAATTCTTCCTCTTTTGCACTAAAAATTTGTTTACTGCTTTATCCAGCTATTGTTGAAGGCAGTAGGAGGTCGTAAGGGGCGATACTTTTTGCGTCTTAAAGCGAGGAACATATTCAATTACCCTCATTCCGACTTTCTTAAGCGCTTCATTGGACATATTTGGGGGTTTACGCTTCTTTTGCTATGTCCAGTAAAATGTGCTCAAACGTGCGTTAGACGATTAGAACAAAAATTAGGGGGAAAAAGGGGTAGAATCAAAAATTGAATTTGTTATTAAAGGCTATTTAGTCCTGCTTCCCGATACACAATTGAAAAGAAAGAAGCAGAAAAATAATTATGGTGCTAACGTCACATTAACCACCCCGTAGTCTTTTGAATCACCAAACGTGCCGTGAGCGATTATACCAAAACTCTTGTAGCCTGAAATTCCATCTGGTATGTCCATTCTTAATCCTATGTCTCTGTATTCTCCCGCGGGTATGCTTAAGGCTGAAGTTGTCCAGTTGAACCATGTGAGGCTTGCTACATATTCTACAGGTATTCCTGAGAGCGTGAGGTCCAGGTCCACATATTCTACAAAGTTTTGTGTGTTTCTTAATCTTACTGTGAAGTCACAAACTTCAGCAGCAGTTGCTGGTTTTATCTTTGGGAGTATTGATACGGAGAATCCACCGATTGGTGCGCATGTTCCAGTCACATTCCAAATCCACGTTTGCATATCGGTTCCATTATTATTCGCAGCGATTACCGTGACGTTGAGCACACGCACTACATCAGCGTGTAGCGTATAATTAGCTTCCGTTACGCTTTGGTTCGTAGAGAGCAATGACCCGTTAACATACCAGCTCACGTTTACTGTTTGATTCACCGTAATGTTAAACGTTCTCCAATTGCACACAGTATCGTTAACTGGCGAAAGAGGCGCGAAGGAAGTGATATTTGGCGCTGCTACTGGAATTCCAGGTCCCCCTTGATCTACAATTACACCATTAGCATCTTCATCATCATCTCCCATTCCACCATCTTGTAGTGTTATGGTTATAATATTGTCGCCGTTATTACTACCCATTGGTATCAGATACCAGCCCTCGGGTGTATGATATTTCCAGTATTGTGCTGTTGTCGGTATGTCTTGTGGAAATGCAATTGTAATATTTACGGTTTGCCCCGAGTCGAGCCCTGTAATGTTGAAACTGAAGAGCCCATGTGGAAAATCAACATTTGGATTTTCTTCTGGTTGTGCGGATTCATCCAAACCGATAAGGTCTTCGATTGTTCCTGAGTCTGATGCGAAATATGCTGTACCAGTTCCGGTGGCTGTTTCGACGGCTACCGGTTTTCTCACTGTAACTGTTGTACTATCTACATCATCGTTCCCATCGTTATCAATTATTTTAAGACTGATACCTCCTGAATATACATTATCCCATGTTTTTGAGGGCGTTGCTCCAGTTGCATCGTCGAATTCCCCATCATCATCAAGGTCCCATTCATAGCTGACGATTGTGCCATCCATATCATAAGACCCCGTACCATCGAATGTTATTGGACAACCCACATATCCTAAGTAAGGTCCATTTGCATAGGCTATTGGTTTCGTTTTGATCTCTTCTATTGCATCTAAAATAGCATCTACAACTTCTCCTGCATTTTCAGCAGTGAAAGCTTCGCCACCGGTCTGTTCGGCTAATTCCTCAAATTTATCTACAGTTCCTCCAATTTGTATGGGGTAAATGATTACCGGATCAGCCAGTTCTGCGGCAAGTGATACCGAACTCAACGTATAGCCAGTGAAAGGTTCCGGATCGTGAGGGGGTGCATCACCCATCAGTATTATCACTTTTGCTGCTTGGTCGCTGCCTCTCCAACTTCCTAAAGATGTGGAATCGATGGAATGCATCAAAGCGGAATAAACCGATTCTTCCCAATCAAGCCCATTGCCTAACGTCAGACCTTGAATGGCTGCAACTATGGTAGGTTTATCGGTGGAGAATGATAAGACATCACTGAAGTTATAATCACCAGGAGCACCGTAAGGGTCTACAGGAAAGTCTCTATAATCCACCACAGCTATTCTGGCACCAGGAATGTCAGAAAGGACCTCATCAACAATTGCCGATGCAGAAGCTTTGACGTTGTCAATGTCATCCCCCATGCTTCCGGTAGTATCGATCGCGAAGATTAGGTCTAAACTTATGGGGCGGGTCTTTTTTACCTCTACATATCTATATGTCCAACCTATTTCTCCTTCATCGTCTGTTACTGTTAACTTTATTTCGTATTCACTTTCTTGGAAAAAAGAATATTTGATGACTTCTTTATCTGGGCCTTCATCTATATGAATTAAGGGATAGGGTACATATGGCGTAAGTTTATAAAACTCCCAGCTGTAGTAGGAGATATCTCCTCTATCTGGGTCATAAGAGGCAGAGGCATCGAAGGTTACTTCCTCGTCAATAACAGGGTTTTTGGGAGAGAATGTGAAGGATGCGATGGGTGGTTTTAGAATAGGTTGTATTGTTATTAACCCTCGTGAATCGGCACCAAGATGCATCTGTGAATAGGAATAGCTAACTGGTTGTTTAACGCCATAATTTCCCAAGCAGGTATTAGGTCCATAAGGTTCATCTCCTAAAGATTCATCTCCGAAAGGATCATTTACTAAGTACCAAAAATTTCCATTGGTATCAATTCTATATCCCACAATAATAGCATAATGCCCATCACTGGTGAGATAAGTACGTGCAATTAACGGTCTACCATTATCAATTTCTTGCTGAGTGAGTTTTTTAGCTGATTCCTCGTCAGGTTTATTAACAAAAGAGGTGGTGAAGTCATGAAGCTCAAGATATTTCTGAAGATTATCTTTTATGTTGCCTACACCACCTTGCCAAACATATCCCCAAGCTCCCTTTCCTGTTGCTATTCCGCATCCAGTAATAACTTCGGTGTGTACATTTGAAAAGATATGTCCGTTATAAGTGTACTCGGTAGAGACATATACGCCATAGTTACTATTATGTGGTGATGGGTAGGAAACCGTGATAGGATTTGGTGGCACTCTTCCATAATATGCAAGAATCATCACTGCGCTAGTAGGAGCACAGGCATAAGTACCTACGAAATCATCAGGAGTATCTCCACACTGGTGAATGTATGGTACTGGTAAATCCTTAGTGACACCACCGGTTGCCCATAAAAATTCCACATCCACCCAATCATTATTAGCCATACCGAGATCATCCCAAAAAGTACCATCAGCCAAATCAATTCCAGCAGGATTTGCTACCATGCGACCAAACTGGTCTTTGCCGTCATTATATCCGTCTTGATAAGCAGCCTGAGCTTCTGGTTTTCCTCGTGGAAGATCTTTCCACATTTCTCGTTCTGATGAAGGATTCCAATAATCATCTTTTGTATTCCAAGGGCCAACATCCCATACAGGTGCAGTTACAGTTTTTCCATTGTATGTCAACCGCACTTCATATTCATGACCATCTTTGCTGCATAATGCCTTTGTTGAAGGTAGTGCTACAAAATGGTCATGATCTTGAATTACATGCCCATTTGCTGTTGTATGACCAACAAGTCCCTCTCTCGTAGCATAAATTGTGTATGATACTGAGGCGGATTTTAGACCTTTGCTTTCTGCAAGCTTATAATCTAAAATACTATTGGCATTATTATAGCTCACCGTACAAAAAGACGGGATATAATCATCTGGTATCTCATTTGAACGATCTGATGCACCTTCCGCCACAACCGCTGGCACCATGCTCATAAAAATACCAACCACAACCAAACAACTCAATATTTTCATCATCTTCTTTTGCATGAATTTTACCTCCTACGTTTTGTTTCTGATGCGTTTTCACCAATCACTATTACCACCTCCTTCGCAAACACTTTCGGGTAATCGCTTAATGTCAAATCCTGCGGAGGTATCGCAGCCCTTTGCGTGAAGATTACGCCAAAGATTAACGCAGCGCAAATGATGCATATCGCTACTCCTGCGATTAGTATTGATTTTCGCATCTTTCTTCTCTTTACCCCCTTTTGTGGATGTACGTATAAAACTTTTAGATTGCTTGACCAACCAGTTTAGCTTTGTTTTTGTCATCTTCTTCATCTTTTTTTATCCTCCGGGAGTTGCCTTTTCAGATGTTTCTAACAGATGTTTCACACATGTGGCTATAATAGCTTTCAGAGGGTATATAAACCTTTCGGGTGCTTTTCCTGTGGAGTACAAAAATCATTTCGCCGAACCATTTCTACAGGTAACATGGTAAAACTTACAAAGGAAGACATAAGAGTGATACTAAAGCGTGCAAGTTCCGGGGATTTCTCAGTAAAGACTGCTTCCGAGATTCATGGACTAACGGAGCGTAGAATTCAGCAACAGACCAAAATTTATTGTGATACAGAGGAAGTTCCGACGTTGAATCCAAATAGAGAACCAAAAACGCATCTCAGCGATGAACAAAAGGCTATAATTGATGAGTTTTGGGAAGAAACAGGACTTGGTGTCAGGCTCCTCTTTTACGAACTCAAGAAGAGGGGGTATATGATACCGCACAATAAGATTCATCAGTACCTCAGAGAAATTTGTAGAACAACGTCTAATCCCCGGAAACAGAAGAAAAGGAAGCGGTGCCGATACGAAAGGTTACATTCAGGAAGTATGGGCCATGGAGACAATGAAAAAAAAACGTACTCAACAGTTGGCTTTCTTTGCACCTCCTCATTACGAGACAGCGTCCAAAAGTTCTCTTTTGAAAAGCGACAAAGGGGGAGCGAAATTATTCAAGAAAATAAATCACATGACACAGATTAACGCAGATTGACACAGATCAACAATGTCAAACTTAAATAAGTCCGTGTAAATCAGTGTAAATCCGTGTCCTTAGTAGAAGGTAGTTATACTTTATATACAACAAAAAACATGTGACTGCAGCGTAGGAGCCAGATTTACGGAAAAATGCGACACATGATTGTAGTTTCTGACTGCGATATTTTGAGCATGAAATTTTCAAAGGCAATTCATTCCAACTATACCGTCACATCAACAGATACCGCTTTAGTAGATGGCATAGGAATAGCTGTTTTTTTCTCTTGCAATCCTTCTATATGAAACTCAATAGCCTCCTTCATCCTCTGAATCGTCTCTTCTTCCGTGTAACCCGTGGCAATACAACCAGGTAGGTCGGGGCAGTAAGCCGAGTAATTATCTTCCGCTTTCTCAATAATAATAGTATATTTAGACATCTTCTTCTACCACCTTTAAACCTGCTTGTTTCAAACCTTAACTTCGAATCATTTTAGGGAATCTATACTATGCAAATGCCTTAATCCGTGTCCATTATCTTTTTGGGGGCTTCAGGGGCTATTTGTCTATGCTCCATATAATGGGGCGTATAGGGAACATAATTTATAAAGATTATTTTCTTTTATATTTCGTTAAATGCTAAAGTACGGCTTTATAGTGCGATTAGGATTTTTATGTTCCCTGTACTTGGTCGAAGTTAAGGTACAAAGTATATTATTTCTTTGGTAAAGCTAAAAAAATCTTTTTTTGTATCTATTCACCTTTTTAGTTTTATTGCTCCTCATCAGTCAACCAACGTTTGATATTCTCTTTTATCTTGTCGAGAACGGATTTGTCAATCCTTCCAATTTTTCCTGTCAGCCGAGAATATGAGATGATGATTAATTTTGTTGTTTTAATTACAGTCTTCTTTTTCAGATTGGTTTGCTTGTCCCTCTTCGATTCCGGATCTAATTCGATATCCCATTCCTTATTGAAGTCCAATGTTTGACTGGTCAGAAAAGTAATCAAAAATTCATTTTTAAAATCAGGTCGTTCCGCAATAACTAACACAGGGTGCCTTTTTACTCCCGAGTAATCGGTATAGGGATACTTGAACAATACAATATCGCCAGGCTTAATCATTCGAACCGCTCTATCAAATCATCATCGGTATAAATATCTTCACCCTCGCTTTTCAAGAACTCAAAAGCAGGGTCTTCCATTAAAAGCATATCCAAGATTTCTTCATCTTCCGATTGCGATGACCCTTCAAGAAAGGTTATGATCACCTTGCAAGGTCTATGGATATTAATTTCGGGCATCTTTATTTTCTCGCCATCATAAACGGCTTCCACAGACAACACACGATTCATAGATGCCCTCTCTACTTTTCCAACCATTTTTATATTACTTAAGGTATATTGTTTCTTTGGTAAAGCTTTCTTTTTTAAAGAAAGGTTTTTAGTAACATGTTGCTTTAAGATGTACACCTTTATAAATATTCATCATAAAATCAACATTCCAAAAAGTAGCAGCCTGAATTCGCAGAAGTACGAAGAGTTCGGGAGGGCGAGCCAGAAAATGATATAAGTATTTACAACAACAAATACAAATGCAAGGAAATACTGGCTCTGTTTCAGGTAATGGCGGGATACTGATTCTGAAACCATTATGAGTATCGTTGGACTGAGAGTATATGCTATGAACGAGAGCTAATATCCCTTTTTCTTCAGCAGGTATGACACTATCAGCACAAAAAAAGCAAAATAAATCTTGAATCCGGGTAAGTTCTTCTTTGATTCTGGTGTAGGAGAGGATAACGGCATCGTGGGTGCTATAGTAGATATAGGTGTTAATCCAGATGTTGCTTTGGGTGTGGATATAGTTGATACCGGTGTGGCCGTGGGTGTAACCACAGGAAGCGCCGCCCCATCTGTGCTACCAGTACCGCTACACGAAGCGGTTGCATGTTGTTGCTCTATGGATAAGTTTCTTAAAAACACATTTATCCCTGTCATATCTTGCACAAGTGTAACCGTTCTTTCTCCGTAGTGCGTTTCGTTCCCGGCTTTTATTAATACTGTGTCGCCGTCACTTCCGTTTATAGAAACCGAATACCAGCCGCTGTGATGTCCTGCACCGGTTGTGCCTTCTATGTAGTACCCGCTTGTTGTATCGTTCACGCTGAAATTGGTACCCCTTGACGCTTCGGTTTCCGCATCTGACATGTAAACAATCCCGCTGATTCCATGTGGTAGCGGTTGCGCGTATACGGCCAAAGGCATAATTAAAATAATAGCTGCTATTAATACAGCACCACTAATTTTTACCATTTTTGTTTGCCCTACGCCCTTTAATAAATATTTTTTAAAAATCACAATATGTTATCATACATTATGCTGCCACTCACACCCATTCTTAGCCCGCACCCAATACCCTCTACCCGGTTCCAACTCAGTAAAACTATCTGAACCAGTTGCAGGCCACCAGCCCCAATCTTCGAGACGGTCGCATTTCTCGAACTGTTCTGTTGTAGCGTTATATCTGTAAATAGAACTCAAACTGTTCTTTGGCGTCACATTCAACGGATCTCCGACCACTGATTCTTTTCCTAACAACGCTGATTCCAACGAGTACCAACCGATAAGGTTCCAACCAGTATCTAACGTTACATTTATATCAGAAGCCTCAGTTCCAGTGAATGTTAAATCACAATCGTTCTTAGTCCACAACCAATACCCTCTGCCAGGTTCCAATTCTGCAAAGCTTTCCACAAAGAACTTCTTGAACGCTGCCAGTTCTCCTTTATTTCTGGCTCCTCTATAAACCAACCACCATAACAGAAATAGAGGTTACAAATCTTCTCTCCCGTTCAAAAGAATAAATAAACTCCATCGCCTGCTCAATCGCCTTGAAATAATCAATAAGGATGTCAGAATCAAATATCACCATCTCCGCCATTCTTTTTCCCTTAAATTTCTAACCCAATCAATTGAACTCTTAATGTCCTTCCGGTCTTTCCAAATCCCAAACACTTCTGTCTCTTCCTTTGGAAAACTGATTTCCACTTCTACTTCTACCTCACCGGGAATGCCTAACTCTTCAGTCAACATGATTTCCTTACCTCTAAGTTTTCCCCATGTCTTCATTTTCAGTGGCGCTTCTTCCATAATTAAAGTCCCTCCCACTTTTACCTTTCGCCTTCAAACCCTCTCAATATTAAAAGAAGTTAGCATAAAAAGAATGCTCTAACAAAATCAGAGAAACTGAATCTTAAACCCGCTTCATTCTGACTATACCGTCACATCAACAGATACCGCTTTAGTAGATGGCATAGGAATAGCTGTTTTTTTCTCTTGCAATCCTTCTATATGAAACTCAATAGCCTCCTTCATCCTCTGAATCGTCTCTTCTTCCGTGTGACCCGTGGCAATACAACCAGGTAGGTCGGGGCAGTAAGCCGAGTAATTATCTTCCGCTTTCTCAATAATAACAGAGGATTTTGATTTACCCCTTTTTCCTTCCCATTCTCTATATACTTTTGGGGCATATTTCGGTGTTTTCGGGGGTTTTTCAATTTTCTCAATAGTATATTTGTATTTGTATAGCGATTTTTTAAAACCACGAGATTCCACAAGATTAACACAAGAAATAGGGATTAATGTGG
>QBUM01000171.1 GCA_013180585.1 Candidatus Methanophagaceae archaeon GoMg2 | reverse complement strand
ATGTTACTAACGCAACGATAGGAACATTCCGGGTAAACGTAACTGCTACTTCGCAGGGCGACTCAAATAAGGTTGACTACGTCAACATAACGACAACAGTAGCAACTTACGGCGTTAATCTTATCATTGACGAAGAAGCTAAGACAACAGTTAAAGGCGAGAACGCTACCTACATTTTAACGGTGAATAACACAGGAAGTGTTGTGGATACTTTCAATCTCACGGTCACGAATCAGGACAACGCAAGCGTGGTGGTGTTGAACAAGACACAAGTTACGCTAAGCGCATCTGCTACTGAAACTGTTTCGCTCAATGTTGGTAACGCTACGATAGGGACGTTTAGGGTAAACGTAACTGCTACTTCGCAGAACGACTCAAGCAAGAGTGCATTCGTAAACACAACGACAACAGTAGCAACTTACGGCGTTAATCTTACCGTTGACGAAGAAGCTAAGACTACTATTGAAGGCGAGAACGCAACCTACATCTTAACGGTGAATAACACCGGTAGCATTGAGGATACTTTCAATCTTACGTACTCAAATCAGGATAACGCGAGCGTTGTGGACTTGAACCGAACACAAGTTACGCTAAGCGCATCAGAGTCTGGCGTAGTTGCGCTCAATGTTGGTAATGTTGCGGTAGGGACGTTCCGGGTAAATGTAACAGTAACTTCGCAGGGCGACTCAAGCAAGAGTGCATTCGTAAACACAACGACAACAGTAACAAACTTGACTGTAAGACCACTTAGTGTGAATGTGGGTGATTTTGTTACCATAGAAGGAATCGGTTTTGAAGCGAATAAAACAGTGACTTTAAGCTGTAGCGTTCCGGGTTTTGAGGTACCTATTTCAGGTAATAAATATGAATACAGCTTAGAGGAGTTCAATCTTTCCGATTCAAACACAAGCTTTTCGTTGAGTGTACGGGCAGTAAAGAATGATATGAAAGTACGGCTAAAAAAACAAGGCTGGACAAAGTCCGTGCTGATAAATGAGGACGAATACGGCTTCAAATTTGATTATAATGAAACTACGAATACATCAATAGTAAGTATACCAATGCCCATAGACCCTAGCTATACCGGAATTTATGAACTCATAACGGTTTTTGGAACTGCTGTTGGCGATGCGACTGACGTTTACATGGATATTACGGTTAACAATAGAGTTACAACGGATGCAAAGGGCTATTTCGAAACGATTATTGACACGCATGGAATACCAACAGGGGAATATACAATAACTGTTGATGGTGTCGAGGCAACACTTACAGTGTGTCGCTTGACTGTGATGCCGGATAGCGTAATGGTAGGAGAGTTTGTAACTATAAAAGGGGAAGGTTTTGGTGCTAATGACTCGGTGGCTTTAAGCAGTCATGTATCTGACTTTAAGATAAATGTTTCTGATAATAAGTATGAATACAGCTTAGAGGATTTTAATCTTTCCGATTCAAACACAGGCTTTTCGTTGAGTGTACGAGAAGTAAAGGACGATATGGAAGTACAACTAAAAAAACAAGGCTGGACGGTACCCGTTGTGATAAAGGATGACAAGTACGGCTTTAAATTTGGTTATGATAGCACTACGGATACATCAACAGTACGCGTACCTATGCCCATAAACCCCAGCTATACCGGAATTTATGAACTCATAAAGGTTTCCGGAACTGCATTTGGCGGTACGAGCAAAGTTAAAATGGACATTATGGTTACCAATATTGTTAAAGCAAATGCAACGGGCTCTTTTGAAACGGTTATTGACACGCATGGATTCCTTCCAATGGATTATAAAATACATGCTACAAGTGCCACGGCTTCTGCTGAGGCTACACTAAAAGTTGCTCCTGCAACCGGCTCTATCTATGTAACCTCCACTCCATCCGGTGCCGCAATAACATTAGATGGGAATAGTACGCAGTATAAAACAAACGTCACGATTCCTGATGTGGACCCGGGCGCTTATAGTATTAAGTTCACTCTTGACGGTTATCAGGATTGGTCAACAAACGTAACCGTAACGGCAGGAATAACGTCAGAGATACATGCTGATTTGAAAAAGCCAACACCAACACCAACGCCGGGCGGCGGCGGTGGTGGCGGCGGTGGTGGTGGCAGCGGTCCCAATGACATTGATGGTGACGGCTACTGCAACATAGATGAAATAATTATGGGATCCGATCCGGAAGACCCCTGTGACCCCGATCCGGACTGTGTTGCGTGCCTGGCATTAGGCAAGCCTACACTTGTTGTACCCGCACCAACGCCGAGACCCACAGCGACAGTAAAATATTTACAAACACCTACTCCGAGACCAACACCAACGCCATCAGCGACAGCAACACCAACATCAAAACCGTTATTCCCGGTTTTAGGACCAGATAAACCTATTCTACTAATTGTGATAATTATCGCGGTAATAGTACTAATTGGCACCCTCTTTTTCCTTCACCGCAAATTTAAAACGGTGGATTCAGAAAGCCAGAACAATGATAAAATTGTGTGGCGGTGACACGTTATTCGTGGGTGTGTAGTAGGTGCATGAGAAAACACGAGATTTATAGTAGATAGACACACAATAAGTACAAAGAATGCACCCACTCGCTTATGACCACCTGCAGAAGGTGCTGACGGACAAGAAACTTGTAGGTTCTGACGATACGTGTGATTATTATCCGTGCCATTTTACGGGTCAGGATTGTACGTGGTGCTTTTGCCCGTTTTATCCCTGTGGAGATGTGCAAACAGGCGGTGAATGGGTGAAGGTGAAGGCAGGGGGGCTTATTTGGGGATGTTCAAATTGTTTCTGGATACATACACCGGAAGTTGCGAAGGATTTAATGAACGAGTTCATAAAGTTGGGTATATGCGATGTAGAAGAACTTGAAAGGAGAAAAGAAGAACTAAAGGAGATATTTCTTATTTTGAAAGAGAGATACCCCCCGAAACAGGAAAAATGAATTTGCTCTTAGACCAAATTGTTATTTTCTTGATTGCCATAGTTATAGACCTGAGTATTGGCGACCCGCCGGAACGAATAGAGAAGTTTTACCCCATCGTCTGGATAAGCAGGCTAATGTATTTCTTTGATAGGCTAACGAAGAGAGGTGATGCGAGAAGAGAAAGGATTCTTGGCGCGGTGTATGCGATGTTTATAACTTCTGTTTTCGCATTGCCCTGCCTTATGCTCTTATATTTAAATTCCGACGTCTTGTACATCGTGTTCGGGGCGATTATTTTCAAGATGTCCTTTACGATAAAAGGCCTGGAGAGATTCGGGCTAAATGCGATGGTCACGGAGAATTTGGCGGATAAGAGAGAGGCAGTAAGGAAGATAGTCAGCAGAGAAGTAGCGGCTTTGGATATGAAACATCTCGACTCGGCGACTGTAGAATCAGTGGCTGAGAATCTGACCGACAGTGTAATAGCACCGTTTTTCTATTTCGCGTTATTCGGCGTCTTTGGCGCTATGGTTTACCGCGTGATAAATACATTGGATGCCGTTGTTGGCTATAGAAATAAGCGCTACGAGCATTTCGGCTGGTTTTCTGCGAAAACTGATGACGTGTTGAATTACATACCAGAGCGAATAGCGACGGTTTTGATATTAGTGGCGGGTAAATCGAGATTGCGAGATGTGCTCATAACCAAAAATGTGCGTGTGCATTTAACGATAGTGGCGATGAGTGCTGCGTTACGTGTGAATCTGGAGAAACTCGGGCATTACTCGGTGGGTGATGCGGGCTTTGAAGATGCGAGTGCGAAGCATATTGCAGCTTCGATAAATATAGTGAAGCGAAGCACTTTTATTCTCGCTTTGGGTTATATTGCGGTTATGGCTATTGTCTGTTTTGTTTGGGTGTGAAATGGAGAGGGCTTATGGCCTGAGAGGCGTTCTAACAATCCAAAACCGGTAGAAAAAGAAAGGCAATTAGGACTTTTAATCAAAAAAGAAGTAAAATTTTTTGTGTTAAAAGCAATTGTGGGACAGCCTCCTGAAACACAAGATTACTTTGAAGAGGCATTGGGGGTAATAGGAGAACAACTGTGCTGCATTTTTTGTGGTGTAGAATCGCTTCTTTCGTTGCTAATTTCAGAAATTTTGTTGTGATGAAATTCTTGTTTTTTATCGCATTTGTATAGCGAGATTTCACTAGATTAGCACAAGATTATTGGGTTAACATCGGATAAAAGAGCCAATAGAGCACCAATAAGGTACTTAAGTCTGATCTATAGTATTGTCTTCTCGTGAAAATCTGTGCAATCTGGTAGTTTACTAAACAATTACTTTTCATCTATTATTTCATCATATTCCGTCATCACCACACCATTGGAAATGGTATGCTTCACTGCTCCAGAGAATTCATAGCCCTCGAATGGCGACCACCCGCATTTTGTATATAAATGTTCACTGCTGATTTTTACTCGCTTGCGTAGATCTAAAACAGTAAAATTTGCCTTTTTTCCCACTTCTATACGACCTCGGTCACCCAATCCCAGAAACATTGCCGGATTATAGGCGCATACCCGTGATATAAGCTCTGGAGGAACTCTACATTGTACAATCAACCAAGCGACGAAATTGCCATAAGTGTCTAAGTTAGGAACACCCGCAGGTGCTTCAAAAATGTCGAGCGCTTTTTCATCCTTCGTATGTGGTGCATGGTCCGTAGCCAGGAAATCAATCGCGCCCGCTCTAAATGCGTCCAACAGCCGCAGCCTATTCTGCTCTGTTCTTAAAGGCGGATTCGTCTTCAAGAAAGCTTTTTTAGACATTACATCGCTCTTGTTAAAGAACAAGTGATGTGGTGTGACCTCGCAGTGAACGTTTTCGTATCGCTTTATAAGAGCCAATGACTCGTAAACAGAAACATGGGCTATATTGATTTTAGTGGCATTAGACACAGAAACGTTGGATAAAACATGCTTAACTGCGGACAATTCCGCCTCTTCGGGCCTCAGTTTGGAATGGAGTTCATCGCGAGTCCATTCGGTCTCCTTTGATTTTAACTCCTCTTTCCTCGCTTCTATAATTTCCTGGTCTTCGCAATGAATCGTGAGTGGTTTAGAAGTCGCTTCTACTGCTTTAATCGCTTCGGGCAGTAGCTCTACTCGCATGGATAACCCACCGGTTTCAGCGAGGTACATCTTATATGCTACAACTTCTTCTTGCATATCCGCAATACCGTTCGTGTTTATAGCGGTGTTGGATTCCGTAACGGCGCCATAAAAGAAGATGTCAATCAAGCCTTTCGATTTTGAGTATGTAAGTTCCTTCTTTTTTCTTATTCGCTCGGCGTTTATGCCCGGCAAAGGCGTGTTTGGCATGTCAACCACGGTAGTTATGCCGCCATGAAGAGCAGCCTCGGCGCCCGACCTGAAATCCTCCTTGTAGTTCCATGCCTTGCTCTCGTCTTCCCTTAAATGTGCGTGCAGGTCAATAAACCCCGGAAAGATTAGACTTCTTCGTGCTTCTATCTCCCGCTCGCCCACCAACCCTTGTTTCTTTATTTTTGTTATGATCCCGCCGTCAATACCGATTTGAACCTCGTTTATCGCTTCTGGACTTACCACTTTACCTTCAATCACCAAATTATGGGTCATATCTTTTAAATAAGGAAGAAGAATAGAAAAGATAAGAGGTAATGGAAGATGTTTCCAAATAAAAGAGTGCAGGGCATGATAGGGAAAAAGGTGCATGTTGAGATGAAAGGCGAGAGGACAGTGCTGGAAGGCGTACTGAGAAGTGTGGATGACTACTTGAATTTGCACCTGAGTGCGGCAAACGAGTTGCATGATGGCGAGAAGAGGCGGTTGCTTGGTTCCGTGGTAGTTAGGGGAAATAACGTCGTGCTTATAAATCCTATGAAGGAATGAAAGCGAAAAAGGCAGTAGGGAAGAGAATAGGCATTATTGGCGTGGGTAATATCGGGTCATCTATTCTTCGTGGGCTACTGGCTGCTGACGCTGATACAGGCATAGAGCGGGTTTTTATAAGTGACGCAAGGAAAGAGACACTCAGATATTTTGAAAGCGACTCGGGGATGAAATCCGGCGTAGAGGTATGCGATAATAACGAAGAAGTGGCGAAGAACTCAGAGGTAATAATTTTGGCAGTCAAGCCAAACATGGTGAAAGAGGTAGTAGAGGGAATTGCACCGTTTGTGACTGATAGGATGATATTGATTTCCGTGGCTGCTGGCGTGCTAACGAAGACGATAGAGGGTTCTCTCGGCGAAGGAACGAAAGTAATTCGTGTAATGCCAAATATAGGTGCACGCGTGAGCGAATCCGTATCTGCAATATGCAAGGGTAGGTACGCGGGAGCGGATGATGAAGAGATAGCAAAAGGGATACTAAGTGTTATTGGCTCTGTTTATAGCGTAAACGAGCGCGACATGGACGTTATAACGGGATTAAGTGGCAGCGGTATCGCGTTCTTCGCTGCGGTGATAGATGCAATGGCGGATGGCGGCGTGTATGAAGGACTGCCGCGTGATTTGGCGCTGGTAATTTCTGCTAAGACGGCACTTGGCGCTGCGAAAATGGTGCTTGCGGGAGATACGCCATCGGAGATACAGGCAATGACTGCATCTCCGGGCGGGACGACAATACGAGGACTGTATGCACTGGAAACGCGAGGGGTGAAGGCAGCGATGATGCGGGCTGTGATAGACGCAACGGAGCGTGCCGGTGAAATACGCAGAACGGGAAGTGCTGATGAAGAATGATTTGATTGTGCTTGTAATGGAAATGTTGAAAGATGCGGGCTTTATCGTATCGAGCAGATGCAAAGCCCGCAGTTTTGATTTAGCAGCCCGGCGAAGCGAATTAACATTGCTGACGAAGATATTGTATAATATAGACGGAATTAACGAGGAAATAGCGAAGGGGATAAAGCGTGCGGCGTTTTGTTTGCTTGCTTCGCCAATCATCGTGGGAGAGAGAAAAGGAAGTTTCTTTTTAGAAGACGATGTGGTGTATCATAGATATGGCATTCCAGCTATAAACTCGCATACGCTGTACGATTATTTCAGCGAAGATGTATGCCCCTGCGCTTATTCCGCTACCGGAGGATTGTATGTCACGATAAACGGAGAAAGGATGAAACGGGCGAGGGAGGAGAAGGATTTATCTTTAGGTGACATCGCCACGGAATTAGGCGTTTCACGACGGAGTGTTAGCAAATACGAGGAGGGCGAGGTGAGTACTACGATAGACCTCGCACTGAAGATAGAAGAAATTTTAGATATTGTGCTAATAGAGCCACAGGAGTTTTTAAAATCAGAAATAGAGGAACCTCTACCGCCTGAGATAACAGAAGCAGGGATAGAAGAAGCAGCATCGAATCTAGAGAGACATGTTCTGAGTATAATGGAAGAGATAGGTTTTGAGATATTTGCAACGGCGCATGCCCCTTTTAGTGCTGTCTCGCTCTCGCAGTCGAAAAGAGGTGACGAAAACGTGAGGATTCTTACGGGAATAAGTGAATACACCGAGCAGATGATCAAAAGAGCGAAAATACTCAGCAGCCTGTCGCAGGTAACAAAAACGCAGTCGGTATTCGTGGTTAGTGGCAGCGTAAAGCGCGTGCAAGTAGATAATACGGTATTGGTAGAGAAAGAGGAGTTGAAGAAGATAAGGGACCCCGAGGAGTTCACCTGTGTGATAGAAGAGCGGACGGAGAGCTAATATGAGTAAAGTAGCGATCATATTAGGTTCGAATAGCGATAGACCGGTGGCGGAAAAAGCGGTGAAGATATTGGAGGAGCATAATGTGCCATACGAACTGAAAGTGCTCTCCGCGCATCGTGAACCCGATGCTCTGGATAGATATTTGAAGGAAAGTAGTGATTCCGTGGCGGTGATAATAGCGATTGCAGGCTTAGCGGCAGCGTTGCCAGGGGTAATAGCATCGAAGACAGAAAAGCCGGTTATTGGCGTGCCTGTGAGTGGTAAGCTGTTGGGTATGGACGCTTTACTTTCGATGGTGCAGATGCCTGCGGGTGTGCCAGTCGGCGTGGTTGGTATAGATAACGGAGCAAATGCGGCGTTGCTCGCGTTGAGGATATTGAAGCTGAGAAAGTAAGGCATGCAGGAATTGCAATCTCATGTTTGTATGGCTAAGGCGAATAAAACCACGAGATTCCACGAGATTCCACGAGATTAACACAAGAAGATGACATGTGACACAGGAGATCGGTTAGATTTGCATCTTATATCTTACCGCATCTTATTTTCACGAGAAGATAATACTATGGATCCGGCAACTCCCACCTATTTAAGACGCTGATTTACGCAGATATACGCAGATTTAATTTCTTCTGCGTTAATCAGTGTTAATCTGTGTCAACAATTAATTTTAGTTAGATTTTATGCTCTCTTGTCAACCCCCAAAATCTTGTGCTAATCTTGTGAAATCTCGTGGTTTTACCCCTGTGCTATACAAATACCGTTTTTAAAATCGTACAAAACTTTAGTCTTCCAGCAATTTCCGGGTGCTTGTTAACTCCTCGTGAAGCCTTTGCTCTAATAGAATCTTCTCCGCTTCTTCAAAACTGCATTTATACTTCACCTGGATTGGTTTTGTTCCCGTAAGATACTTTCGTGCGTTGTTTTTTCTTCTGCCATTTCGTTTCGTGTTGTTACCATTATTCCCATTATCATCTGCAGCATGAGCACTGTGCTTTCCCTGTAATTGCCGCACAAGCGCGTAGAAAACTTCCTCAAACCTATACCGATTAGGCGCTAAATCTAATTTTATGCCATGTTTTTCGCGCAGTTCACGTATCGAAATGCTCAGCAGTAATTTTTTATTGTCAGTCATTTTCCTTAATATTATAATTCATTTTGCCGCCTTTAGAATATTTCGTTTGGTTAAATTATTTTTCAGCGTATTGAAAGTTCATTTAAACACATTCTAAAATTTATTTTAGCATCATGAAACATTTTTTTTGGTATATCGCTTCCGCCACGGGTTACCGAGTTCGCTGTTCCTTGCCCTACAGAGTAAATTCACAGATGTTGAGTACACCAACATCGTTGAAACTTTTGTCGAGACGATAAAGTTTCCCTTCCCCTCGATATAAGTGGAGGGCAGCGAAAAGGGAGAGAAAAAGCATATGTTCTTAACATGTTTTTATGTGGGTTTGTGTGCTCGAGACCGTAAGAGGCAGTATTCATGAACAGATAAACAGCCACATTTGATGAATATCTCTTCAATTTTAGTTTCAAATACATCAAAAAAAGTTTCAATATAATGTGATGCGACTAAGAAACAGTTGTAAGTGTTCTTTTACGGATGGGGGCTATATATTCCTTTTAAATTGGGTTTTGAGCATGGGGATAACTTTTTATAGTTCAACTATCAATATCTAAGCATCCTACTAGGGATACCATTCGAGGCACAAAAAAAGCGAAAGCTTTTTATATACCCTACTTTTTTGGTATATACGTAGAGGCTGTCCCACAAATAAATCATTGCATTTTAACACAAGAAAAACACAGAAG
>QBUM01000172.1 GCA_013180585.1 Candidatus Methanophagaceae archaeon GoMg2 | reverse complement strand
TCATCAAAGCGACAATAGCAGCTATACCCACTGCAATACCCAGCACGGTGAGTATCGAACGCGCCTTTCTCTCTTTTATGCTCCGGAACGCCAGGAGAAATTTATCTCGCATTGTTTACAAAATATTTGTATAGCAGGATAAATAAATTCCAATTTCAAATATTACCAAATCCCAAAAAGAAACCACGAGATTGGTAGTATTGGGATTTAGGATTTGTTTGTCAATTGGTGCTTGAGATGTGGGATTTTCTAAGGAGCCATCAATCAAGCACGCTCCCAAAATTTGGAAACGAGAAATGCAACAATGGGTATAATTATAATTGTTATTAAAAACTATCTGAATATTTGCTATGGCTTTAAAGATGCTACTTTCTGCAAATGTATTTCATAGCCTTCCTTGGCTTTCTGCACTTGTTCCTCAACCCATTTCTCAAAACCTATTTCCTTAAATCGCTTATACCTATCCATCGTGTCTGGGTCGGCATACTCCCCAAATTTGGAACATGGAAAATCCATACATTCAAAACAGATACGCAATCCTTTTTCAAAGCAGCATTTTCTTACTTCACACCCAGGTGGTCCCCCACCTTCTTGGCACCCGGGGCACTTCGCGTTCTCGATGAACCATTCTAAACCCTTCAAAAATTGTTTAAAATTAAACGCTCCACCGGCTCGAAATTCGAATCCGTAGAGAGCTGCAAAATCACTCATCTGCCTGGCTGTTTCGACAATCAGTCCATTATACTGTCCACAGCCGCCACAAAATCACCGCATGGTGCAACTAAGTCATAGTTTTGCATTTTCTTACCATTCACCTATGGACTTTGAGATAGAGATGAGGATATATATAAAAGAACAAAGGGGAGTGTAATCACACTCCCAACCCAACCTCGTGTTTGTTCCTATCCCCCCTCATTCTTGCCACCGTGGCAATTTTGGCATCATTTCATCAGCCATTTTCTCTGCGTCCACTCTTGTTTTATCCATAAACTGCATTGCTGCGTTAATACTACCTTCCCGCACCTGCTCTTTACTTGCCAATTCACCGCTTTGCTGGTCCTGACAATGGATGTAATATCGCTCGTCAAATTCTGATATCGTCTTTCCGTCAAGCGGCATCCCGCAACTTTCACATTGGTTCATGGTTTACTTTTTGGATATCTTTATCCCGTATCCCTCATCTGTATATTCAACGTCCAATTCCAAGCTCAGTTTCTCAGCTCTCGGTTTGAAATAGCCCTCGATGCATCCTCTTTGAAATTCTTCTTTACTTATAGGCAACAGTCCTTTTTTTATTAGATTGATTGCCGTCATCAGGAATCCATCTCTCTTCAGGTTTAATGTCGCTTCACCGGGATTTCCATCAACTTCGACATCGCTTCCCATTAGATTCTTGCGAACCATCGCCTCGCTCATCGCAAAGCCGATTGCATTATCTTTGCCCTGTGCCTGCAACCTGCAACATATTTGCATATTGCTGAGAGGTCATCTCCGAATATTCGCTCATTTTCTCCGTCCCTGTTTGCATGATGAAGCCAATATCTGCTTGCTTGTTCAGCACGAATATCTCCCTCATCATCTCCCATTTCTCTTCTTCCGATAAAGTTGGTATTTCCATTTTTCTTTCACCTCATTTCCTATCTATTTATTGCAATTGACAAATAAATATGTTTCGACATTTTTTACCTACACCTCAAGTGTCGTCTGCTTTTCCGTGAGCACAGGCATTTCGAACTTCTTAAAGCCACAACTTCTCCGTGCAATTTCAACCGCCCGGTAGATTTTCCCTGTGTAGTCCTTTGGTGCGTATGCCGTCTTATAAAGTGCGAGATATTTTGGAAGCAAATCAGGAAATTCTTCTTCGATGAGGGACAACACACAGTTTCTACATGATGCCCTCAGGTCCAAAACTCCTGGGACCATATCTTTTGCCCCTGCATCACTTACTGCTTTCACCACGCCATTTATGCTATCGCGGCCATCAGTTAAATATGGGAATATCGGCATAGATAATACGCCAACTGTTACGCCCACATCTGATAATCGTTTCACAACATCAAGGCGTTCTTCGGTCGAGGCAGCTCTCGGCTCGATTTTACTGCGAATATTATCGTCCAGCGTTGTTATCGTAATGTAAACGATTAATGCAGTGTGTTTTGCCATATCCAAAAGTATGTCAAGGTCACGCAAAATCAGGTTCGATTTTGTTCCAACGAATAGCGGGTTTTTGTGCTTCGCGAAAACCTCCAGAACTTGCCTCGTAATTTTAAAATTCTGCTCTGCCGGTTGATACGGATCGCAAACCGAACCCAGATTTACAGCTTCGCGTTTCCATCTGGGGCGTGATAATTCCTTTTCCAAAACGTCAGCCGCATTTACTTTTACAAGAATCTTGTTATCAAACTCTGTACCGGAATCGTATCCAAGATATTCGTGCGTGTAGCGTGCGAAACAGTATGGGCAGGAATGCTCACAGCCACGGTAAGGATTCGCACCCCACTTAAACGGCAGGAACTTCTTGTTGAAGTGATGTAAAAAGGACTTACATTCGACTGGTTGATAATGAACTGACATCGCTATTTACTTCATTTATCTCTTTTTATTTGATCTTATTATACCAATACCGCTTCCCTTCAAGGAAATTCTCAATCCCCTGTTTCTTGATCTTCCTGAGATTCTTCAGATGTGCATCCCCGTGACCCGGCTTCAAAAAGTCCAGCTTTTCGCATGTCTCAAATTCATCGCATTCCCCACACCCCTCAATGCCCTTCTTCTGGCTGCATTTTCGTATCTTACAGAACGGTGGACCGCCACCATCCCGACATCCTTTCTTGCACCGGAATTTTACCAACGCGCCCAATACCTCATAGCACTGACCGTAGTTTTCAAATACCTTGAAGAATGAAATGTCAGACAAAGATTCCGCGGTCTTGTCGAACTTTGACTGTCTCAATTCTTTTCTGAGGTCTCTTGCCAAGTCCGCAATCTTTCCTTGGTGGGCAAAGCAATCGCCACAGTAAAGACCACAATATGCAATTAGGTTTCTATCTGCTTCATTTTCGCTCATCTCGTCACCTCCATATTGAATTAATTTGCCTCATTAAATACTTTATTTTTACAATCGGTGTTTCAGGAGATATTTACCTTTAGAGAATGCCCGAAGGTTAAAAATTTCCTGAACATAAAATATACTATTTCCCTCTCACAAATGTTAACAGTATTATCGACAAAAATGTCAAACACAATGAAAAATAAAATGGCATAAAAATACTAATCTTCTCCCAGAGTATCCCAGCAATTAGCGATGCTGGCAGGGCACACAAACCTGTAATCATTTGAAATCCACCTAGACCGCTGGCTCTGTATGCGGTCGGGGCAAGTTCCAAAACAAATGTTCTCTGCACGGGTTCTAACGCCCCTTTATGCAAACCGTATAAGACAAACGTCAAAATAATCGCCAAATAGCTCTGTATGAAAATAAAACTCAGGCATACCAAACCCCAAAAAATATAGGATAGCATCAATACCGGCTTTCTGCCTATTTTATCTGAAAGCTTGCCGAAAGGTAGGGAAAAGAGAGCAGCAATAGCTGTAAATATCAGGTATAGCACGGGCACGAAAGTTATTTCAAAGCCGAATTCCTTCGCGTATATCAACAAAAAAGAATAACTGAAAGAGCCCAAAGCAAAAAAAGAGCTTAGCAACAGAAATAATCTAAAATTCTTATCTAAATATTTCAATGGGAGCCCCTTATATATCTTAATGTCCCCTGTTTTTCGCTCTATTATAAAAGAGAAGATTAGCAATGCAGCAATTAACGACGGAATCGCTGCGAGGAGAAACAAATTTCTATATCCCAGCAATCCAAAAAATAAAATACAAACTATAATACCACATACAGCACCAAGATTGTCCATTGCCCTCAAGAGTCCGAAGTTCTTACCCCTGTTTTCGTCCGTGGAAATATCAGCGATTATAGCATCTCTGGGCGCACCCCTTATTTTCCCTGCTCTGTCCATGATTTTAAAAGGAATTAAATGCTGCCAAAGCGTTGTCAGTGCATAACCAATCCTCGATAGCGATCCAAAAAGATAGCCCGTCCAGATGAAAATTTTTCTTCTTCTTAGCCTGTCTGATACGTAACCGGAAGCGGCTTGCGATATTGAGGCTATTGCTTCTCCTAAGCCATCTATTAATCCAAGAACAGCCATGTTTGCACCTAAAACAGATGTTACAAACAACGGCCAGACCGGATAAATCATATCCGAGCCGAAATCATTTAAAAATGAGGCAAATGCAAATGTTCTAACTGTCTTTCTTGTCTCCTTTTGGTCCATAGCAATAACCCGTATTCAATGTATTAATCAACCTTTCCAAAGTCAAGCTAACAACCTTTTTATCGCACCATCCATAACCGAACTGCGTGACACAATCCCTACAAGCTTATCCTCTTCCATCACGAGTAATCTACCGATTCCCTCCTCTGTCATTTTCTCCATCGCGTCAATAACATCATCACCGGGACTGACACAGACTAAGCGTGTGCTCATCCTTTCTTTAACACGGATATTACTCCAGTCTTCCCTTGTCACACGAAACAAATCTTTGTACGAGATAACCCCTGTTGTTTCATTCTCTTTATTAACCACCGGATAGCCCACATGGTGGTATTCGCTAATCAATGAATATAACTGTGCAAAAGTTGCATCTTCGTTAATCGTAACGACCTCGGGTGCCATAATATCCTCTACCGTCATATCCCGAAGCTGAGCGTTTAGCAGTTTTCTGAATTTTCTATTTAGTTCCATCTTTTCTCTTCTCTTTTTTTCCTTTCCTTGTAAGCAGTACCAAAACTGCAGGTACTACAGTAAGCGCCGCAACCATACAAAACACCACTCCCGTTGCCATCATCGTCCCCATATCAGCCATCATCGGCAGTTGACCGAGTGCAAGACATTTGAAGCCTACCGCCGCTGCTATTGTCGTTATGGTCATCGGATAGAGCACGTTGCTAATTGTATTTACCATTGCTTCCTCCCGGTTTCTGTAGGGATCGTTTTGATCAAACGTTCCTGAAGTTTGCTGTAACTCGTATCTGAACCGTTTTGTGACCTGTATCCCGAAATCTATACCAATACCCATTATCATCGCCATCACTCCTGACGTAGCGGGTGTTATCTCGAACCCAACCAGAACAAGCGTGCCAAACGCCCATATAACGCCAAAGACAATTGTTAATAACGGAATAAGCCCATATTTAATCGAGGCAAATACAATTATAAGGAGGAGTATGATCAAAGCAAAGCTGACGAAAGATGTCATTCCCATCGTTTCCCCTACCAGTTCTTGCATCGTTACCTCTATTACCGGACCGCCGCTAATTTCCACCGACACCCCCTGTGGTTTCTCTATAGTTATTACCTCTCTCAGTTCTTCAACTACCTCCTCTGCATTTACATCCGATAACATGTTCAATCTTACAACAGTCAGTGAATAATCGTCGCTGATATAATTGCTTATCCTCTGCTCTGTCATTTCGTTATTCTCCAGCAACGACTTCACGCTGCGCAAAGAACCCGGTATTCTGCCGTCATTTGCTTCTTTTATAACATCCGCAGCACTTTCCGCACTCACCACACCATAAACGAGTTTCGCTCGCTCGGCAAGCACATCCACGTATCTCAATACCTCAGGGTCGCGGACATCGCGTATCTCATCAGATTTCGCATATCTCGGCTCGGTCTCCACTACAATAGTTGAAGTGACAAAACTGCCCGCAAATTGGTCTGCTATTAGCTCGAACGTATTTATCACTTCTATATCCTCTGGAAGCATTGCCTTCTGTGTTGTTCCCGCTGTTCCCATCAATGACGCTTGGTAACCCATGAAAAGGGAGAATAATAGAAATATAGCTAAAACAATGATTGCGTGATGAGCTACGAACTTCGCATACTTCTCCAACGGTCCTTTTCCCAACTTACTCAGCTTATCTCGCATTTATTATCCCTTCCCCGCCCATTTTTGCAACAATCCTGCTAATTTCTTTGATTCTAGTCCCTCTTCAAACACGATAAAGCACGGATTTACTACTGCGGCTGCGATCCAGCAGAAGATTATACCCAAAGCGAGTGTCTGCCCTAGATGCTGAATCATTGGCATTACGGAAAGCGTCAAAGCGAAGAAAGCCGCGGTTGTCGTCGCCGCAGAGCCAAATGTTGATGCTCCTATGTTGGTTACCGCGATTTTTAACGATTCTTCCTGGGCATGTCTTTCGCGTTCTTCATAATACCGCGAGACCATGAATATCCCATACTCGACACCCAAACCGATGATAAGAGCACCTATCATCACCGTGCTGATGGATATGTGTATTCCGAGGAACCCCATTGTCCCCAAAGTCCATATAATAGCAAAAACCAGCGGCAGGAATACGAGAAAGCCCTTTGTGAACGATCGCTCCAGCACCACCAGCAACGCAAAAATGATAACCGCCGCTACAAGCGTAGTAAAAATCATGTCCTCTTTCATCAACCGTAATAGCTCTATTATCAGCGGTGCCATACCCGTTATTTTATAGTCCACACCCGCGGGTTTTGTAATCGCATCAACGTCATTCTGTATTATAGCCGTTGCCTCATTTATCTTCTCCTCGCTTAATCCCGCTATTGGACTGGCATAGACCAGCATAATGCTAAAGTCGTCATTAAAAAAGCTTTCTGCACCCGGAGCAGATGCCAACTTCTTCTTCACTCCTTCTAAGTCATCCGGCACACCTCCTTGGAAAAAAGGAGCAATTGACTGAACTTTTTCAATTGAGGATTCTGCTTCAAGCCGTTCGTGTAAATCAACTACCGACGCTATTATTTCGGGGTCTCTTATATCGCGGGGTATGTTTTTTGCGCTCGTTTCCTTATCTAAGCAAACCGCTATAATCATGAACTCTTCCCCTTTAAACTTACTCGCTATCTTATCCTGCAAAACGAAAACCGGCAAATCTTGCGGCATTTCTTTCGCTATATTGCCCTGAAAATGCAGTTCCGTCGCACCATAGCCTAAGAACACCGTTATTATCAGCGACAGCACAATTATCTGCTTATAATAGCGGTATTGAAAAGAAGCCAACTTTGTCAATGCTCTTTCTATGCTTATCTTCTCTTTTAGCCCCATTCCACTTTATCCTTCCCTGTCTCGTTAAGAAATCCAAAATATTCTTTTAACCACAAGAACACACAGATTTTCACAGATTTTTTTCACCTTTGTATTCCCTCATATCTCTTATGTGTTGTGTTAAATCTTGTGAAATCTTGTGGTTTCTTTTTGGGATTTTACACCCCTTTTCTCTTCCTTCTCGAAAACAAAACGAAAACCACGAATAGAGCAATTAAGGAGATTAAAAACCCAAATCCGGGAACTGAAAACCCCCGGGAACTTGAGGATGACACTTCCAACTGGATTTGCTCATCAAAGAGATATACCTTGTCATCGCCTAAGTCACGATCCCCGGTGCATCTAATCTCTATACCTTGAGGATACACTTTCGGCGAGGCTTTCTTCTTCACGTCGAATTCCAGTATCGCTTCTCGTTCCTCGCCCACCTTCAAATTACCCACAGAATCACTCTTCACTTCATAGTCGAAGGGCACATCTGCCTCGCCTGTAATTCGCACACTCGCCGATTCCGCCTTCTCCGAACCTGTATTCCTTACCTTCACGTGCAGCTTCACCGCTTTATCACCTGCGCTTATCGTCTCTGGTGCAGTGTAGTAAGAAACAATTTCAAATTCCGGTTTTGGCTCCACCAGTATCTCCACTGAACGCATCGCTTCGTACTCTCCGCCCCTCGTATCTTTATATCTTATCCGCATGGGTATTGTGTAGGTATTCGATTCTATATTGTCAGAAACGTCAACGTAGAATGTAGCTTCTTTTGAATCGCCGGAATTCAACCTGCCGATATACGAGCGGTCTGTTCCAGACCACGCAGGTTTGAATTCTGCATTGCAAAGCAATTTAGCTTCTACATCCTTCGCTGCGGCTTCGCCACTGTTCTCTATATCCACAGTCAATTTCACATTATCGTCCCCTGGTTTTATGTCTGCAGGATCTGTGGTTATATCGCCAATGTTTAGCACTCCTACTCCTATCACGTTAAAAGAAATGCCTAACTGCTCTTTTGTTTTGTTAGTAGTTACATAACCCTTTGCCGGATCAAGATAGAAGTCCCGCCACGAACATGCTACGGGCAGGGAATAAATACCATTTTGCGCTTCCTCTTTCACGTGCACGGTAATTACCACTTCCTTTGATTGCCATGAAATCAGCGTATTTATCTGCGCCACCGTGGGTCCTATGACAGATAAATTGTCGGTACCTTGAAACGCCAGTCTAATATCCTTTGCATCCCGCCCGCCGTTGTTCTTCACTGTCACCGTCACTTCTTTCGTGTCACCGGGATGCAATTCCGTCGGTCTCGCATCCGTTATCGTAACAGAAGCGAAAGCCGCATCTGCCTGTGGTATAAACAAAGGCAAAAGTGAAAATACCAAAAAAAACACCATGCCAAGAACGCATAGCGATTTTAATAAAGTCTTATTATCCATTTTTTAGCACCTCCTTTATATTGCTATTTTTATTAATAAATCTCTCTGCCACTTCTTCTACGTTCTCTATATCTTCGGGCATCGCGTTTATATCGTTTATTATATTCGAGAACAGGAGAACAGCAAGGTTCAATTTCTTGTATTCGTTTATTAGGGCAAGAAAAGTCTCTCGCACTTTTGCATCTCCTATTTTATCTAAATTTCCCGACAGGAGTTCAATCATTGGCTTGATCCTATCAGTAAGGAAATGCTTCATTAATTCACCAAAACCATCTGTTAACGAGGTATTAGCCAAATACAGGATTTCCCTGCCCTCTCTCGTTACTTCAATCATTGGTCCCAGCTCCAATCTCTTCAAACTTCGACTAACTAATCCTCTGCTGTAACCCGTGCCTTCTTCTATCTCGCGCTGTGTTACGGGGCAGGACTTGAAAAGTAAGAAGCCCCAGACACGCCCCACTGATTCCCCTAAGCCCCACTGCTTCCCTATTTTCGCTAACGAATCTAACACTTCTTGCATCGCCACTTCGCTCATTTTTTCGCCACCACTTTTACTTTTTACTAAAATGTGAAGTTAGAGTATTTAAACTTTTCAAAAGGAAGGTTTGTTTCAAATTCAGATATTTTGGATTTGAAATTTTACTGAGCTATACACATACCTTTCATTTATTAGGTTATCTAATAATATGACTTTTAGGTATATAATTAATACATCCTTGAAAAGTTTGGTTTAATAAGTTGCACACTCCAAAGTTGACGGATAAAACCCTTTTATCCTCGACTTCCCAGGCGGCAGAAAGCTCAATATCTTATCCTATGTTGCTATTCGCTTACCCTCCACTTTATTCTCATCTATCTTCACCAGTTCCCCCGTTATCGCATGCTCCATGCCATAGCCGACACTCATCAAAGCGACAATAGCAGCTATACCCACTGCAATACCCAGCACGGTGA
>QBUM01000244.1 GCA_013180585.1 Candidatus Methanophagaceae archaeon GoMg2 | reverse complement strand
CTTGTACAACATTTATCTCGGTCAAGGATGCGATCCTAATGTTAAGCGGGAGAGGTTGATGGAGCGATGGGTTACTTAACCGAACACGCATGAAATAACTTTTAGTTAAAATGATGATATCTAAAATTGTCTTCTTAAATTTTGGTACGGGTCCTAAGATATAAAAATTAAGGATTTGGTCTTCGCCTACGATTTCCTCTATTCCCCTTTTAACCTCTTCAAAATTTACCTTCTGCAGCTCACAACTTTTTCTCAGTTCTTCTAAGAATCCCTTTTCTGCTTTCATTCGACCATCCCCAACCCTTCCAGCACCCGCCTCAACTTCTCTTCGTTCGCTGCACTCAACGCACCCAACGGAAGCCTAACGTCACCGGAAACCAAACCCATCAGCTCCGCTGCTTTCTTCACAGGTATCGGATTCGTCTCCAGAAACATCGCCTCAAACAGCGGAAACAACTTGATATGAATCTCCCGCGCCTTTCCCACTTCGCCTTTCGACATTGCAGCCACCATATCACTCATCGGCTTTGGTGCAACATTCGCAGCCACCGAAATCACACCCGTTCCACCCAAGCTCATTATAGGCAGCGTAAGAAAATCATCACCCGCAACCACCGTAAAATCCAAATCACGGTCATTCGCCAATTTTATAACCGCGCCTACTTGTTTCAAATCGCCCGAAGCTTCTTTCACTCCTTTTATATTATCAACTTCCGAAGCAAGCTCTACCATCGTATCCGCAGTCATGTTCAACCCTGTCCGCGACGCGATATTGTATAAAATCAAAGGTAACTCTACCGAATCACCAATCCGCTTGAAATGCTCTTTCAGTCCGCTCACGTTCGGCTTGTTGTAATAAGGCGTAATCAGAAGGCAACCGTCAACTCCGGCATCTTCCGCATGTTTCGTGAACTCTACCGCTTCTCTTGTGTTATTCGACCCCGTACCTGCAATCACCGGCACCTTTGAACAGTCAACCACCACATCCACCACACGCTTATGCTCTTCCCGAGAAAGCGTTGCAGACTCGCCAGTTGTGCCACACGGAACAATCCCAGCTACTCCACCCTCTACCGTATATTCTACTAATCGCCTCAAACCTTCCACATCTACTTTATCATCTTTTGTGAATGGCGTTATAAGTGCCGGATACGCACCTTCTATACTCAGCATTTTAACTCTTCTCTTCTCTAACCCTCTTTTTATGCGCTATGTACCCCGCTATTCTATTCCTTATACTTTTGCTCTCTACATTCGTGTGCTCTTCCACTATCTTCTTATTTGTGTCGAAGTCGTCAGTGAACTCGTCCACTTCCTGCATCAGTTGCTTCGACAACAGCTTTATATAAGTCGGTTTAATCGCGCCCACTGCTATTCACCTTCTTCCATTGTGCTTTCCATCTCCAGCTCATCCTCATCTTTCTCTCTCACGTCACTCACACCTATCATCAAAAACACCGCTCCGATTAACAACACGATGAAAGGAATGACCCCTAATACAACAATCAGCACCTTTTCCTGGAAATACCATATCCCTGCTACACCCAGTGCTGCAAATAGAAGCCCTATCAATACCTCGCCATATCCTCTCATATTTTATCATCATCTCCTCAGAATGAATTCAGCAATTTCTGGCTTGTATCGCCAATCATCTGCTAAGACCTTCTCCCGTCTGTAATACTTTACCAGTCTTCTTATCTTGGATTCGGTTAACTGTAACCCTCTTTTATTATGGACATCCTTCTTATTCACTTCAATATGCTTCCTCAACCGAAGCGCTTTTCGCATCAAATTCTGGAGGTCTTCCGGTATCTCAGGCGCAATATTATGTTCCTTTAAAATATCCGTCATCTTATTCCCCGTTACCAGCGCAACACTCGGCATGCCATAGCCATCTCTCAGCTCTATGCCTATCTCACTTGTTGAAAGTCCCTGGTTATACAGTCCAACTACTTTCTTCTCCACTTCCTCCGCCGTCATGTCCAGCCATTCCGGTGCGGCCTCCCTGCGATTAAGCGACCTCTTAGACCCTGACTTACCTCTCCGCCTCGCATACATCCTTGCCATTTTATACGTCCCTTTCCTTAATTACCTAATCTGCGCTTAGCATATAAATATCTTATGACGTTCCCTGCTGCTAACTTCATAAGGCTGGGATTTTTTAAAAAATCGCGAAAAACGTGTGCTTGATAGTCCATATCTCCATGCTTCGCTATACGCTGCAGCATCTCCTCCTGCGATAGGACACGGCATATTGTATCGAAGTCCCTGTCGTTGAGTATGCACCGTAACCGATGAACCTTCAGCCCAAACGCTATTTCCTTCCCTATCTCATTCCTCCACTGTGTTTCATAATCCCGCAGCACCCCCATGTCATTACTCAAACTCGCTTCTGCCGCTATCCCCCCCGCTATCTTACCACATTTCAAGCCGTAATACACTCCTCCACCTGTAATCGGTTTGACCTGTGCCGCAGCATCACCGACTAACAGAATGCCGCAGCCTTCCTGTATTCTAACGGTACTCTGACCCGGCATTCGCCTTTTCAATCCTGTATCTGTGGGTATGGGGATTGCACCGGCAGTGAATCCTGCACGGCTGCCCTTGTACCGCTTTGCAATGTCTGGGTGCTCCGCTAAAAACCTTTTTAGAAAACGTAGGGGGCTTGGATGTGGTGAACACCTCTTATCAATGCAAAGTCCGAGTCGAGCAATTTTTTCCGCCCCAAGGGGGATAGCCCATGCAAAGAAACCAGGCGCTATGTCTCTACCTATAAAAATCTCCGCAAACGCATCGGCTGATTTATATTCGCCCTCTACTTGCACGCAGTTCAGGAAATGCTTTGTGACGTTCAGCCCCGCCATATTCGCCACTTTACTCCTCACACCGTCAGCGCCAATGACAACGGTTGCTTTCAATTCTTCTTTTCCCGCGGCAGTATCAGCCGATAAAGTTAGCTTTGCCTCCCCTTCTTCCCTCTTTATCTTTTTTACTTTGCTATTCAGTAATACGTCCACGCCTTCCTTCAGCGCATCTTCCGCCAATGCCCTGTCAAAGATGTCTCGTTTTATTGCAAAAGCGCTCTTATCTGGCGATGGTACTTCTATCCTCAATTCATACGAATGCGAACGAACAATTGCCCCTTTCAACTCGTTGTTTATTAATGGCTTTACGTCTTTTAGTTCGCTCTCTTCTAACGCTCTTTTACTTATAAGTCCTGCACATTGGACTGGCTCGCCTATTTCTGCGCCCTTTTCCACAATTAACGTAGAAGCTCCTGCTTTCGCTGCATATTTCGCTGCCATGCAGCCTGAAGGTCCTGCTCCTACCACAATGACATCGTATTTGAGCATAACAAGTTCATAACTTCATCTCCATTTTATTTTATAATTGAAAAGATTAATATTCCAAATCGTTAAGGAAAGAAAAAGCCGAATTGGTTTGAGGTGATGAATGAGAATGGAAAAATCAAAACAACCGCGAAAACAAAGGAAAGCGAGGTATAATGCACCGTTGCACACACGGCACAAGTTCATGAGTGCGTCACTTTCTGACGAACTGCGGGCTAAATACGAGAAGAGAAGTTTTCCGTTGCGAAAAGGGGATACGGTAACGGTAATGAGGGGCGATAACAGAGGTAAGGCAGGTAAAGTGAGAACCATAGATCTGAAGAGGGAGAAGATAACAGTAGAAGGCGTTGTCGTTGCGCGGTCAGACTTATCTGAAGTACCACGACCCGTACACCCATCTAATGTGATGATAACTAAATTAGAGTTGAAAGATAAGCTAAGGGAAACTGCATTGAGCAGATAGAGTGTAAAGACTTTTACCTCTCCCCCATCACTTCCTCATGTAGCGCTATCGCCCTATTTATGGACGGGTGCATTTTTCCTAATTTCGCCTTTAAATCCGCTATTGCTTCTTCTATACCCGTTCTTCTCGCGCCATTAATCATGTTATCGGCATCTGTGACTATCTTCTCCTCCATCGTCTCGGGTATGAAATCACGCGCGGGCAGCCCCAAGATTTTCGCTTCCTCTGCCGTTATCCCCGCACCTACATGCCTTTGAATTATTCGCACTACATCCTCCGGCAGCTTCAACTCTCGCGCCATTTCACCACCCACAAATCCGTGGTTCACAGCATGTGTGCGAGCCCTGCCCATATCATGTAGCAACGCGCCGGTATAAACCAGTTTCTCATCCACTCTATCAAAATCCTCAACGCGATTGCGGTTAATAGCTATTTCCAGCGCAAGTTCCGCAACCGCTACACAATGTCTGACCACCGCTTTATCGCATCCAACCTCTCTCAGTAACTTTATACACTCTCTTTTTATTCTTTCTTTATCTTCTTCTTCCACTTCTCTATCTTCGCTATCTTCCCCTCTAACTCACTTATTAAATCGTCATTTGCAACAAACTCGAAATTTGTGCCACATTCGGCGCACGAGAAGTTATTTGCTGCCGCCTCTTCAAATAAAACGCGCTGACAGTCGCACTGGTAAAACACACCACTCTGTTCCTCATCAAGCTGGCTCTTAAGTTTTGTTAATGTGCCATCCGCGTCTTCTTCCAATATCTTCTTTGCGTTATCGTAATTAAAGCGCCACAGATAGGTAATCCAGCCACTATTATCATCTCGTTCAGTCCGGTACTCCGCTATCCGATTCTCATATAGCCTGTAAAGTATTTTTCTTACCGCCGTGAGTTTCGTATCGCTTAACCTTGCAATCTCTTCATCTGTTATCTCGCCCTCAGGGACATGCATCATTATCTTCAGCCCTTCGTCCCCGATCCTCTTCTTGAAATATTCCCGCACCACAAAGTTATCCGGCTCTAACATCCACTACTGCCTCTCTGTTAACAATAAGTAATATCTTCTGATTAATTAAACTTTCGAAAAATTCGCGTTAGGGAAGTGTTAAGACGGAGTTTTGAGGAACTTTTCCCTTATCTCCCCCGCCTTTTCTATTCCTATCTCCACCATCTCTAATATCGTTTCTTCCGTCATGCTGTCACTACCGCTCTTCTGCAACCCCGACAAACTACCGTCTGCATTTGAAATCACCGTCAACTTGCTTGTAGCTGCATTTTCTTCATTACAGTCCGGGTCCACCAGAATATTCCCCTCTATTTCTACCATCGTTACCGCCAAGGGGGTATCCCGCACTGAGAGCGTATCATCACCCGTCAGGTCATATCTCTCATTAGGCACACGGGCGTTCTGGAGCGCAGCAATGGCGCCTAATGCGGCGGCATCCACTAAATTCCCACCGTTGTCCAGTACGTGTATATCTATAAACATTATCCATACCTTCTCCCCCTCTACTATGCACAATTTCTCTAAGTCTACAGTTTCAGAACCACGAATCCCTCGGTCCACTACTCTTGCCAGTTGTATACTTTTCTCATTTGGTGGCCCCGACTCAAATTCGGGCGACGCTAAGGGCACAAGTTCCGCATTCGTTATTATCACTCCTACTGCAGGGGAATCAGAAAAAGGCTCGCCTAAATCGAGCTTTACGCCCACTAAAACATCGGTATTCCCTATCTTTACACGTGCAGAACCTTCCGCCTTCATTGCTACATCTTTCTCTATGCTTATTTCTCGGTATTCGCGAAAATCCCTATCGCCTTCCCTATATCCCTCGCTTATCCTATTGCGCACAGAATCTTTCCTTACATCATCCATTATTTCAAGTCCCATCTCTCTTCCTCCTCTATCCTATGCCTCTCTCTCCTCAAACTTTACACTCTCTCTCTTATTGTAGCGTTCTATTAACGCCGTTCGCTGCAACTCGTATATCTGATGGCAAGCATTCATCGCAAGCTTCAACCCGCGTCCAAACTCATCTTTTGTTAAACGCCCATCCATTTGCAGTGCCGTTATCGTATTTTTCCTCGCGATCATTGCTATCGGCATATCTGCTTCACCATAATTGTCCTCCACCGCGTTCAAATCCAAAACTACTTCTCCGCCTACTTTGCCCACGGCAATGGAAGAAACCAAATCCTTCATCGGTATCCCCGCATCGGCAAGGGCGACTGAAGCAGCATTTATCCCCGCCGTCCGCGTACCCGCATCCGACTGAAGTATCTCTACATAAACTTCTATCGCTGCCTTTGGATAATATTCTCTCATAATGACTGGCTCAAAAGCCTCTCTACTCACCTTCGAAATCTCCACGCTTCTTCTATCAGGTCCAGGTCTCTTTCGGTCATCCACAGAAAAAGGTGCCATATTGTACCTGAATTTTATCACTGCCATCTTTGCATCCTGAGCGTGCCTTGGGTGCATCTCTCTCGGTCCATATACGGCAGCTATCACCTTGTTATCGCCTAACTCTAAATAACAAGACCCATCTGCCCTTTCTAACACCCCTACCTCTATCTTTATATTCCTGAGTTCATCAAAAGTTCTACCATCCAACCTCTTACCATCCTTTATAAACTCTATCTCTTCTCCTTTTTTCATTTTACTCATTATCCTATCTCTTTTTTACCTTCTGTCGGGACGAATCCAAAAATTCCGCCACTCTATCCGTTAAACCTGAGGTGTGAGCTTCGGTTGTAATCATCAATATCACCTCAAATGCAAGCTTCATATCTTCTGACTTTCCTTTTATCCAGATACGACCATTCTTTGCGACAAAGATGAAACACTTGCATTTCTCTTTTAACATCCTTATCATTGAACCTTTCCTTCCTATGATACGCGGCACCTTTGTATAGGATATCTCTATCAATCGCCCTTCGCTTCCTATATCCAAATCCTCCTGCAATGCCAAATCTATTCTCATCATCGCATCTACGTTTATCACTTTCACCGCGACTAAATCATCAAAATCCAGATAGGCACTCATGTTACCAAACTCTACTCTCTTTTCCGCACGCATTGCGACCTCTGACATGTGCAATCGCGCTTCGTATGGTGAGGCAATATCCACGATCCAATAAGGGAACGAAATCTCAATTATCTTACCTATCACCACATCGCCCATTACCGGTATATACTTCCCGCTAAACGCCACCACTCTTATCTCATTCTTATCATCTACTACACCGTAAGTCACCGCGTAGACTTTACCATCTTCAACGTACGTTCCTTCTCCCGCACGATTTACGTCATCAGAAACAAAATCACCTGGAATTACTACTTTATACATAATAGTTTCACTTCACTATCTTAGTCTCCACATCGCCTTTTGTTATCAGGTTCAAAAACGAGAAGACATCATCTCTCATCCCCGCAGGAACCTTTAACAGTGCTATGTATGACCCATCTCCCTGCCACTCCTCTTTCGTTACCTTGTACTTCTTCTTTATCTCATATACGCCCCCTGTATACGCAGCGGGTATTTTTATCGCTATTCCGGTCTCCTCTATTTTTATGGGGATTTTCGGCCTTATTGCCTTCACCGTCTCGCTTACCAGCTCATCTACCGTCTTGAAGGGATCAATATGCACCTTAGCCTCTTTCATCGCTATCTCTATCCTTCTGGGTGGGTGAGGAGTATCAGTCTGCGGGTTTATGGAGATGCGAGAGATTTGGTCTATCACCATCTTTCTCTTCTCCTCCACTCTCTTACGCCTTTGCTCGGTAGTCAGTTGCACCTCGCCCTCTTTTATTATCCTCTTCGCTATTTCCGCTACATCTGTGGTAGAAAAAACAGTCTTCAAATCGCTTTCTGTCGCTTTTTCACCCTTTGAAGCATCTTCAAATATGTCTTCTGCTGCTACTACATCCCCCATATCAGTATCAGTTCCGCTTTTTATCGCATCCACCTTCTCGGGGTCTACAAGTACTTCAAATATCTTCTTACCATGCTTATATCTCGCTATCACCGCCTTGTCTAAACTGACCATTTTAGCTCTTATTTCTCCTTCTCTGCTTTCTCCTCTTTACTCTCTTCCTTAGCCGCCTTTTCATTCCGTTTAATTACTTCCTTTATGTACGGCTCTAACTCGTCTGCACTCAGAATCCTAAACTCTTTCTTCTCTGACTTCGCAAGACCCGCATCCACCGTTGTTACATCTATCTTTCCCTCTGTTACCTTATACAAAGCTTCCAAACCGAGCAGGATGGCATCCTCAAGCGAGATGTCCTCGTCATACTTCTCCTCAAACATCTCCGTTACAATAGTACGACCAGAACCTATCGCAGTGGCTTTATATTCAAGCAATGCCCCGCTGGGGTCTGTCTCAAGGAGGTAATTACCCCCATTATAGACACCGCCTATCAACAACGCTGTGCCAAAAGGTCTGAGGCCTCCAATTTGTGTATATGCCTGCTTAAAATCACATATCTTCCTCGCCAGGGTTTGCACATCTATCGCCTCGTCATAGACGATCTTGTTTATTTGCGCCTCTACCCTGCCTTTATCTACGAGTACCCTTGCGTCTGCGACTAAGCCCGAAGTTGCTGCGCCTATATGGTCATCTATCCGGAATATTTTTTCTACCGAACCACCTTCCAGCAGCCGGGACGTCAATCTTTTGTCCACCAATAGCACAACGCCATCCCTTGCTTTTATTCCAACGGCTGTAGTCCCTCTCTTCACTGCTTCCCGTGCGTATTCTACCTGAAACAACCTTCCATCAGGGCTGAATACCGTTATCGCCCTATCATATCCCATTTGTGGCATCATTTGCATTTATATCACCTCTTGTACGTATCCTATGGACTCGACGGGATTTGAACCCGTGGCTTCCTCCTCGCGAAGGAGGCACTCTTCCACTGAGCTACGAGCCCCCGTCTGGTTAAGCCCTTTTTTTACTACTAATAAATATACGGATGAATAGATATAAGCTTCACAGTTATTAAGTGAGGAGCTTTGGTTTAAAATAGATGGACCCTTCGTCGTTAATCATCGGAGCATTCCTGGTAGGGTTAGGTTTTCTAACAGGTCTGAGCGGAGCTTTGATACCCGGACCTCTTTTTGCTTTTGTAATTTCCGATACATTGAAGAAAGGAGCATTATCTGGCCCTCTTGCTATAATTGGTCACGTTTCCGTTGAATGCCCGATAATAATAGCACTCGTGGTTTTAGGGCTTGGCGTGAAGAACTATTTCAGTCAATTCGAATCCTGGATATATTTAATAGGCGGCATTGCTCTCATAATAATGGCATTATCCTTGATTAGAGAGGCAAAGGCAGTGGGGACACGATCATCGAGAGGGGAGAAGATAAGCACTGAGATGAGTGGCATGAAGTATAAGTATAACAGTACGATTTTTGGTGGTTTTGTACTTACTGCTTTTAATCCATCCTTTATACCCTGGTGGATGGCAATAGGATACCCAATATTATTAACGGGATTCGAGTGGCTTGCCCTGACAGGCATAATTTTAGTCACCATAGGTCATTTCCTTTCGGATTTCGCATGGTATTCTTTCGTCTCTCTTTCTTTCTCGAAGGGTAAAAAGTTCTTCGTCGGTAGGAGATATGAGTTAGCGATGCTTGCAATTGCCATCGTTATGACCGTTCTGGGCACTGTATTCTTTATTACTGGATGCTTATCCCTTTCTACTTTGACCGTTGTGGTTAGCTAATCTAATACTCTTTTACTTGCTCTTCTTTATGCACAATAGGAAACCCGAGATGATGAGGATAGCCATGAGAGATATAAAAGCCTCAAATCCTGGGGTTGACGAAGAAGGCTCCTCGGGACTGCCCTCTGGCATGCCCAAAAACACTTCCAACTGAATCTTCTCGTCGAACGTATAATTTCCCGCGTCTGGGTCCCCGGCGCATCTTATCTCTAAACCCTGTGGATATACCTTATTTGTTGCGTTTGCATCTACACTGAACTCCAATATTGCATTGCCCACCTTATTTACCTTCAAATCGCCCACGTCATCGCTCTTTTTGCTGAAATTAAACGGTGCATCTGCTGCATCCGTTACACGAACGCTAACAGATTTCGCTGCTTCTGACCCTGTATTCCGCACCTTCACATGCAGTCTGACATGGTCGCCCGCGCTTATGTTCGTAGGCTCCGTATAATGCGAAAGAACCTCGAGTTTCGGTTTACCTTCCACTACTACCTCTATATTCTTTTCCAATTCGGATTCCACGTTTCCGGTATCTTTATAGTGTATAATCAGTGGAATGCTACATACTCCTGCTTTTACATCTTCTGCAATGTCAACATAAAAAAGCGCGGTAACTCCTTTGCCCGGAGTCATCTTCCCTATGTATACCTGATCAGCGCCAGAGCGGGACGGTTTTATCTTATCATTGCAACTCAACTTCGCCATGACATCCTTTGCATTCGCTCCTCCTGTATTCCACACTTGCACTGTCATCTTAACATTCTTATAGCCCGGTCTTACATGCACAGGCTCAGTATAAACTTCTCCAATTGTTATTATTGCACTTCCTTTTACGGTGAAACTGATATCCGATGTCACAGGGTTACCCCAAAAACTACCCCCATCTGGAAGATAAAATAAATTATTCGGTATGCTTATATAATATCCCAGTTCCGGGTCAAAATAATATTCATACCACGAATATTTGACGGGTATGACATAAACACCATTAGGAATACCTTCTTCTACGTGAACCTTGATTTTTACCTTCTTCTCGCGCCATGCGTTTAGCGCTGGTATCTGAACTTCCGTGCGACCCACAAGGGTTACGTTTTTTTTGTCTTCAACTTGAAAATCCAGTCTGACATCTCTCGCATCGCCAGCACCGTTATTTTTAATAGTTAAAATAACATCTCTTGTATCTCCTGGGTGGAGTTCTGTTGGCGTTATACCTGTTATAACAATAGAAGAGCGGGCGGCGGCACTAACTGGCGGCATTACGAGCACTACAGAAAAAGCAAATATGCACACGCATATCGCCGCTATCACGAGTATTTTCTTCTGCATATCCTTTCTTCTCTCCCCTTGTGGCATAGATAGAGAAAAAGCTGTGGTTATATAAATGTTTAAATCGGGGACTGGATTCCTTATCGCACTATCCAAATACAATAAAAGTTGTACACGATGCGGTATAACCTGTTCCCCATGAGAACATAAAAATTTGGCGAAAAGGAAAAAGCGAACTGACGCTTTTTTCCCTCCCGCGTTTATCTTTCCCTTATATCACTGCGCTTCTTAATCTAACGAAGGTTGAAGCCGGCACTATAGTAAACGTCGAATTCTCCCTCCACCGTGATTAGCTGGCTATAAGAGGTCTGAGGATCACTAGAAGACCCAGAAAGCACTGAGCACCCCGTACTTACCGCGCCCTTACCCATAGATGAGAAGTCATAGTCTGCCAGTGACATAGCGTTATTCGTCCTAACACTGGAATGCACAAATCCACGATCAAGCACAAATTGCGAACCCGTGACTGAACAGAGAAGACCCTCTGGCCTGCATAGGCCGTTATTCCCTGTATATAAAACACCCACATTAGTGCCCTCACTGCCTGCTAACCGCCCGGTGGTGTTCAAAGGGTCATAGCCGATGGAAGTTGAAGTCCATACCCGACTCCCGCGAGCTGCTGGAGCAACACTCAACACATCATATACCCTGGTTTTACCCTCCGGTGCGTTGACACGAAACGAATGCGCAAATTCTTCGGATGCGTGATCGTCCGAATACGTATGTGAATAATCTTGACTCATATTCAGTGAGCCAGTGTGCCGAATATCCGTAATCGCAAATGCTCGGTCAGGGTAACGCATAACCCACACACCTCCCTGAGCTAAAGCAACTTGCGGAATCAACAACAGACTCAATACAAAACAACCTGCTATCACCATAACCAATCTGCGTGTTTTCATCTTCATAATCTCCTTTTCTTACTCTATTTCTCTCCCTTATCCTTTTCGATTAGTATTAAAAAAATTAAAGTGGGGGAAAAGAAAAAAAAATGCCCCCTTTTTTTATTCATTGGTTGTCGCTATTGCCCTGGACGCTTATGCCGGTAAGTTGAATACCGGGAATGTCCTTGGCATCTGTACGTCTCTTATCTGTGCCACGTAGGTCATCGTCTTGCTGAACTTCCACAAGCCAGATGCTGAGGTCATCTCATCGTATGTCACCGTCTGTGCAAGCGGATACGTTGTGTCGCAGTCATGGCCTTCCCACGTGCTTACCTTCATGCCCGCACTTACTGTACCCTTTCCATAAGGTCCTTCGGTATGGGCTTCATCTCCCCACATACCCCATAAGTCAGTACCTCTTGCATCTATCTCATGGTGTAATCTTGGCGAGTCAGTTGTCGTTGCAGAAGTCTTAGTTTGTGCTGATACAAGCGCTACTCTACTCAATTGGCTACCAGCAGCTATCATCTCATTACCTGCCGGTATGCATACATCTTGTGCCCATGGACACAGTCCTTCCATACCGCCTGGTCCATCAGTGTCACCTTGGGTAACGATACTCATGCCCACATTCTCTGTTGAGTCCAGCCAGCTTACCAAACTTGTCGGGTCGTCCATGAAACCAATCCTCTTCTCTACCGCGAGATTTGGTGGGTTCGCTGGATCCCCGTCAAACTTGAAGTCCTTCTGGAACTGTACAAAACCATCTTGAGCATTCAGGTCCTCCTGGTACTGGATCTGTCCTACACGTTCATCAGTCTCTAGAGTCTTGTTAGTAAGGTTCACGGTAGAATGTGTCTCTTTAAAGTTTTCTACTTCCGTCACGGAACCATAGCACTCAATATCTACCACGGTTGTAATTATTGATGTTTCAATTGGTGGTTCCACCTCAGGACTTGCAGAAACAACACCTGCAACTGCAATCGTCAACGCTACAGCGACAGCCACTATCATACTTATCTTTTTTACATTCATTTTTCTTCATTTCACCTCCTATTTTGTGTTTTAAATTATGCCTATTGTTCGGCATAGTAGCAGCTACTTTACCATACTGCGTTAGTTTGTTTATCCTGTGGTATATAAAAGCATATATGGTCTTTAGGTAAGGAACATAGGTACGGATAACTTAACCCTGTAAGCACCATGCCACGGCAAAATAGAAAAAGAACGGATATCAGAGGGTTTTTGGCTACCAAACTCTGTTACTTTAGCCGGTCCTTCAGTTTCTGATAATCGAGCAGGAAATCTTGCCCCTTCTCTGTCGTCCGGTACACACTGCCCGTGTTCTCTATAAGCCGTTTCTCCTCTAAATACGCGAGATAGTTCCCCGCCCTTTTAAAATTGAGATTCGCCTTATACACTATCTCCGTCTTCTTCGCCCCTTCCATCGCCGCGGAAAGAATATCCACAACTATCTCGAATCCCCCCCTGCGCTTTTTAAAGCTATCCTTAAGACTGTCTTTTAAGCTATCTTTGATGTACTCCTCTATCGGCATCTTCTTCTCCCTTTTTATTTTTATTTTATCCCTCGCCGAAAAAAATCATTAATCCCTGCCACTTCCCCCTTCTGCCGGTTCGTTTTCGCTCTTTCATGTTTTGGGTTAGCTATGTTCACGGTAAAATCCTTTCTTCACAAGCGTTTCGCTATGAGGGACTTCCCTTTTTTCATCGCTCTTTTACCGCTTCATTAGCCCTCCTGTTCCCGCAATAATGCTTATCTATTATTATATGACTTATAATGCTTCTTTAGTTCCCCTATATTTTTTAGTGTGTAAATATATAGCAACGACAGGTATAATAAATACATGACATAAACATGTGCAAAATCTTTATATACTCATAGATCTGATAATTGAGAAGGAGGTGATACAAGAAAAGAAAATGACGGAACTGAAAGCTATAAAAATACTGTTAATAGCAGCGACGATCCTTCTCTTATTTGCGGCAACAAGCAGTGCGGATGCTGACTATTCTTATAACCTTACTACAGAAGGCGGCACGATGAAAGCGGACGAGAGCCATACTTATTACTCTCCTGGTGACAGGACAAACCAGTATTCACTATACATAAACGCGGTAAACTCTGGAAACGCAAGCTGTAACCACTCTTTTTCCGAAGGTGGCAACGAACTCAAATCAGGAACTAATGCCACGTATTCAAGGCGTACCACAGGGATTGCGTCATGTCTCATAGGTGGCGCAAGCCTGATCGAGAACATAGGTGGGTCTTCAGTAATAGCTGCTGGCGCCGCTGGTACAACATGTTATCAAGGGGCAATCGGTTTTAAGACTGATGCAGACAGGTTAGAACGGTTCTCTTCCGACGGACTGAGCAGAAACGGGTCTGATACGTATTACAACATCAGTGCAGCAGTGGGTGTAGGTAAATTCACGTCCGGTTTGGACTCCGTAGAGGTAACAAAGAGTGATGCCGGTGGTGGATGGGGCCTTGGCTCAGAGAAGACGACATCCAGCCGAATAGGAGTTAGGTCAGGAGCTTACAACTTTACAGCTAAGTACCATGTGAGTAGGTCTTAGCTTTTTAATCTTTTTATTTTTTGCGATTGTTTAGTTACAGGATTACACGGATTTCCTCGAGAGAACAATAATTCAGATCGGTTTTTAGTACTCTATTGGTAATTGGCACAGTCTAAAAACCCCCGCGATTTATCACCGTGGAGATCACCGAGGGCGCAGAGTTTAAGAACGTTCCAATCCAAGTTTGGGTTTTCTGATGCCTCTGCGTTCTCCGCGCACTCTGCGGTAAAACTCGCTGATATAGTGTTTTCACTGGAAAATTTGACAGTACCTTGGTGATTATATCGGATAGCTTATTCCTCCTCTTCCAACCCCCCTTTTCTTGTATTAATTGTGTAAGATATCGTGGTTTTTTGCCCTTGCTATACAAATCCATTCTTTCAAATTGCACGCAGCACAATCTATTCTGTGAACGTCAGTTCCATTTGGGCTGTGCAATTCCCATCAAGCATTTGACTAAGCGCTACCTCTTTCGTGGGCGTTGACCACTCTATTTCTGTTTCTTTTCTTCCAGTAAAGGCAGCCGCCGTTTCTGTGTTGAATGACTGTTTGCAACCCTCAGCCGAAGTTGTTTTGATAGAAACGGTTCCTTGTTTCTGCAGTTCCGTGACATCATTTTTTTCTGTAAGCGTTGCGCCAATACCTCCTTGTGATATAGGACTGCTATACGCCTCATCACTATCATAGTCATTTCCACTGAATGAAATCGAAGCGGCGTGGTGATAGTTTGGACATCTGGGGTCTGTCGGGTTCACGGATCCACTCAAAATCTCTAATAAATCTATTGTGTATGCGCCATCAGGCCCCGTTATCCCCTCAATTCTCTCTTCTGCCTCTAATGCAACAACTCTGGTCGTCATCTCCTTATCTATCGAAATATATCCTACCCCCTCTACTAATAACTCGCCCATGATGCGTGGTTCCATCACCACAAAAGAAACCACCGTCTTTACCATATTTCCCACACTATCCTCCGCGTATATCTCCACTATGTTCGAGTTTACTCTCGCGATTAGTGATATTATCGCCGTTTCGTTTCTGCTTCCGTTTCCTAGTCCCCCCTGCGTGAACGTAATAGACTCTCCCCCGTTCAGTCTATAGCTCCAGTTGGATATAGGCTCATCAGCTTTTACCTCCAGTGTTATCACTCTTGTCGTGTATATCTTCCCTGTTTCTGGAGATAGAACCGTTATAATCGGGGGTGTCGTATCAACGGCGAAAGAAACCACGGATTTCCCGGTATTTCCTACCCCATCCACGGCGTATATCTCAACAGTGTTCGTGCCCTCATCTACAGTTAACGTTAATTTCACACTTCCGCTTACTGATTCCACCGCAATAATCTCACCCCCGTTCAATCTATAACTCCAGTTGGATACAGGCTCATCAGCTTTTACCTCAAGTGTTATCTCTTTCACCGCATATGTCTTCCCTTTTTCAGGGGATAAAATTGTTATTTCTGGAGGTGTCGTATCCACGGAGAAAGAAACCACAGACGTCCCTGTATTCCCCACGCCATCCACGGCATATATCTCAACAGTGTTCGTGCCCTCATCCGCAGTTAACGCTAATTTCACACTTCCGTTTACTGATTCCACCGCAATACTCTCTTTCCCGCTCAGTCTATAACTCCAGTTGGATACAGGCTCATCAGCTTTTACCTCAAGTGTTATCACCCTCGCCGCGTATATCGCCCCTGCTTCTGGAGATAAAAGTGTTATTTCAGGCGCCGTCGTATCCGTTTCGACTCTTATCCCGGGCGCACTCGTGTCCATGATGAGTGATATAGTTGTTTTTGCGTTATCCCCCGCGCCGCCCCCCACAAATATTTTCACCAAGTCGCTCGTATTTGCCGATAATCTCATACTTCCGTTCCCGGTATAAGAGAAATTCTCGTACACCTTCCCCCACTGGCTCCAAGCCGAAAGTAGTTCATCAGCGTTTACTTCGAGCACTATATCCTTCTCGCTGCTCATCCAGACATCTGTCGGTAAAACTGTCAATCCCGACGTTGTCGAGGCCGTTTCGACCTTTATCTCTGACGAATTTGTGCCCTCAATGAATGATATGGTTGCGTTTACGGCATTTCCCCCGCTATCCCCCGCGAACATTTTCACCAAGTCGCTCGCATTTGCTGTTAATCTCACCCTTCCGTTCCCTTCAAAAGAGAAAATATCACTCATGTTCATCCAGTCGCTCCAGTTCATTAGTAAATCATTAGCGTGCACTTCGAGCTGTATCGCATTCCCGTTGCTCATCCCCCCTTCCGGTACCGTGACGAAGAATAACGCTGTATTTCCCACATTTTCCGTGCTATTCTCTACGAGTACATGCACCACGTTTGCATCCCCGCTCCTCATCGCTATCCTCATCTTTGCACTTTCGTTCACTGTTTCGTTTCCAGCGAGAGATACGTTCACGGTACAGTTCTCCTGATCGTTCAAGTTCGTTATCGGTGCATTCGCTTTCACTTCCACTTCTATCTTCTTCTTCGCAGATATCTCCCCTTCTTCCTGTGACAACTCCGACAATTCTGGTGCTGTCTGGTTTGTTTCGGCTTTTATCTCAGACGTACTCATATTTACAATGAAGGATACTGTCGCTTTTCCCGTATCCCCCTCCCTCTCCTCCACATACACATCCAACATGTTCGCGCCTTCACTTGCAGTCAGCGTTGTTCGCGCACTTCCGTTATCGCTCTCGTTAGCGTAACCCGCAGGCGAGAACGAAATATTTTCCCCCTCATTCAGCCGATAACTCCAATTCAAATAGGGTATATCCCCCTCAGTAGTTACTACCAGTGCTATCTCTGTTGATTCATAAGTCATACCCTCCTCTGGCGAGACAATCACAACTACCACGGGGGGTGCGGAAGAAGTCTCCTCACTTCCGATACCTATGCCCACATTTGTACATGTGGATACAAGCAGGGCTACTGCTATCAGACAAATTCCTTTTATTTTTTTCACTTTGACTGTTGGCGTTTAGTGGGTGGCGATACATGTAACTTATACATACCATAAGTCGTTATAAACTTTTTGGTCATTAAAAATTTTGAATACGCATTTCCATTTGATTTATCGGATAGCTAAGAGCGAAGGTGTCCAGACAGTAAGGGAGCTAAACACTAAAAATGAAGGAGTTGGTTGACATCGCATTAGGCAAGGAAAAAGCGGATTTAGTGCTTAAAAATGCAAACCTCGTGAACATATGCAGTGGCGAGATATACGAGACCGACATTGCGATTGCTCGTGGTTTGATAGCGGGATTGGGGTGCTATAAGGGACGAAAAGAGATAGATGCGAAGGATAGATATGCAGTCCCAGGCCTGATAGACGGGCATACGCATATAGAAATGAGCATGCTTTCGGTGAGCGAGTTTGCAAGGGCGGTAGTGCCTCGTGGGACGACTGCGGTGGTGGCGGACCCGCATGAGATAGCCAATGTCTTAGGTATCGAGGGTATAAAAGCGATTTTAGAGGAGGCGAAAACTACCTCGCTAAAAGTATATTGTATGGCGCCTTCTTGCGTACCTTCTACCGCGCCTTCTCTGGAGCTTGAGACCTCAGGTGCGATGATTGCGCATGATGAGATAAAGGAATTGCTGCACACGGACGGGATTATAGGCCTGGCAGAGGTGATGAACTATGGTGGCGTCATAGCAAAAGAGGACGAGGTATGGCAGAAGATAGAAATAGCGAAGGACTTAAAAATGCCAATTGATGGACATGCACCGCTACTCAGCGGTAAAGAATTAAACGCCTATGTCTTAAGTGGTGCCGGCTCGGACCACGAGAATACGTCTTATGAAGAAGCGCGGGAGAAGCTCCGGCTGGGTATGCGGGTAATGGTGCGGGAGGGTTCGGCGGCAAAGAACCTGGAAGATATTGCACCTTTGTTAAAAACCTTAGATATAAGGCATTGCATGCTTGTCACAGATGGCGACCGAACGCCGCGCGATTTGAAGGAAGCGGGTTATTTTGACTATGTTTTGAGAAGAGCCATTGAGCAGGGTATAGACCCACTGAAAGCGGTGCAGATGTGCACGATAAACACCGCGGAATGGTTTAAACTCGACTATAAGATAGGCAGCATTTCGCCCGGTAAAATCGCGGACATCGTGCTGCTAAAGAATTTGGAGCAGTTTGAAGTGGATAGCGTGATAGTAAACGGAAATACGGATTTCGCTTCTCCCTCTGAATATAAGTATAATTATCCACAGTATGGGGAAAGTGTAAGGATAAAGCAGGTAAAACCTGATGATTTTGTGATACCGCAAGTAGGGCCGAAAAAAGCGAGAATAATCGGTTTGATAAAGGGGGAACTACTGACTGAAGAATTCGTGGCAGAGATAAGCGGTATAGACACAGCACGCGATATATTGAAAATTGCTGTTCTCGAAAGGCATCAATACTCGGGTAATATTGGTCTGGGTTTCGTAAAGGGGTTTGGATTGAAGAATGGTGCTGTCGCTTCTACTATCGCTCACGACTCGCATAATATTGTTGTTATAGGCACAAACGAGGCGGATATGGCTTTCGCGTGTAACCGCTTGAAGGCGATAGGCGGAGGAATTGTTTTGTGTAGTGGATGCACGGTAAAGAGTGAGCTGGAACTGCCGATTGCGGGGCTAATGAGCGATAAAGGGCTGGATTATGTGATAAAGAAGCAAAAAGCGCTGGAAGATAACATTTCAGAGATGGGCTGTAAATTGCAAGCGCCTTCTATTATTATGTCGTTTCTCGCGTTACCCGTTATACCGAAGTTGAAGATAACGGATCGGGGGTTGGTGGATGTGGAGAAGCGGAAGGTAGTGGGGATATTCTTATAAATGCGTACTATACACTCGAATTATATCTTTCAACTCTTCATGCCCAGAATATGCCTTACACACAACGCCCGCCTTGCCGCGTATATACGCTGAAATCTGCTTTTCATATTCTTTTTTATACACGCACAATACCGGAATGCCCAGATTAACCGCATCTGCTATTTCCGCACCGACTCCCAGGCTCGGATTCGTTATCTCAGCAATCACCAAATCCGCCTCGTTCAGCCATCCGTAATCGCGGTCGTGAATCGCGCTATCCGTAAGTCTTGATTCGTTTTCCACAAACTTTTCGCGGGTTTGATGCCTGCTTATCACCGTCATACCTTGCTCTTCTATTATATCCGGTATCTTTCTCAGTTCTTCCTGCGCGAGTCGTCCAAACCCGCCGCGCATCGAGCACGAGAAGAACACTCGTTTTGGGCTGTTCATGTATGTATAATAGTAAACACCAAAATCTGTATAGTTAGTACTATTATAATACAGTGAAGAAAGTAGAAATCCTATCACCAGTCGGAAGCCCTAAGTCGCTCAAGTCCGCCGTGGAAAACGGAGCAGATGCAGTCTATTTCGGCGTGGGCAAGTTCAATGCAAGAAGACGTGCCTCAAATTTCAATATAGCAGAACTCCGGGATGCCGTAGAATACGCTCATGGTAACGGTATAAGTGTCTATATCACGTTTAATATCCTGATAAAGAATCATGAACTCCCGGAATTCTTCGATAACATTTCAGATGCGTATTCCCTGGGTATAGACGGCATAATAATACAGCATATCTCGTTTGCACGGCTTCTTAAAGATGCGTTCCCTGATTTAAGAATCCATATATCAACGCAGGCAGGCATAACCAACACCTATTATTCTGATGTACTTTCCGGTGCGGACCGGGTTACCCTACCACGGGAGTTCTCGCTTGCACAGATACGGGATTTTATCGTGAAGACAGGAATGGATACAGAAGTATTTGTTCACGGTGCGCTATGCTTCTGTTACAGCGGACAGTGCCTCTTCTCCAGTTTTCTGGGTGGCCGAAGCGGAAACCGTGGCGTATGCGCACAGCCATGTAGGAGGCGATACAACAACAGTTACCTGTTGAGTGCAAAGGACTTATGCCTTGCCGGACGAATTCCAGAAATAATAGAGTCTGGTGTGAGCGCGTTAAAGATAGAGGGCAGACTCAGAAGTCCTCGTTATACCGCACTTGCAACAAGGGTTTACCGCCTTTCGGTTGATTCCTTTTACGCGGGTAATTTCTGCCTGCCCGAACAAGAGCTCAAGGAACTTGCACTTGAATTCAACCGAGAATTTACCGAGGGCTACATGTTTGGTGCACAGGAGATGATATCCTCGGAAAGCCCGAAGAACCGCGGCGTTTTCTTAGGCGTGATTGCAGCGGGCACAACGCTCAAACTGGGTGAATGCTTGTCAGTTGGCGATGGGGTCGGTATCTGGACTAAAGACGGAATTGACGGAGCGGTAATAAAGCGAATAGAAAAAGGCGGTAAATCTGTTGCTTACGCAGATACCGGTGATACAATAAAACTGTTCATCCGTGTAGAAGAAGGCGATAGAATCTACAAGACTTCGTCTAAGAAGAAGACGCAATATGCACCTGTAAAACCAAAGCCCAAAATTATTATGCCCCGCAGGTCAAGGCAGCGGGTATTAATACCAACTCTCGAAAATACCGAGTCCGCTGGTATGGAACTTTTAGCTAAGGTATATTCCAAAGAGGATGTAAAGGGTGCGTTAAATGCTGGTGCAAGCTCAGTTTTTTACTCGGTCTTCACCCCTGATTTTCAAGAAAGCAATGCGTTACCGTATATCCCGCGGATTCTCTCGGATTCCGATGCAAAGGACGCTATCCGTAAGTTGAAAGATTCTGAATCTGTCCTTCTTGGAAACATGGGGCTTATCTCCGTGCTATCTAACACACACACGGTTTATCTTGACTATTCCGCTAACGTCTTCAACGACATAGACATGGCATTTGTTAAGCGATACCGGGCTGTTCCCATAGTATCCCCTGAACTTAACCTATCGGAAATGTTGGAATTCAAGGACAAAAATTTCGCGGTTTTAGTTCACGGCAGACCGGTTCTTATGACCACCAAATATCCACTGGAAGAAAGTTCGTTGAGAGACGATAAGGGGTTTGTTTTCCCGGTGCGCAGGGAACACAATTACACGCAGATACTGAACAGCTTGCCCCTTGGTCTTTTCAATGACATAACAAAACTCAGGGGTATAAGCAAAATCTTCTTTGACCTTTCGGATGGCAATGCAGAAAGGATAATTCGGCAGTACAAGGACGTCCTTAATGGTAAAACGGTTAAAAAGTCAGCAAGGCGAAAACATACACGCGGGCATTTCAGCAGGGGTGTTGAATAAACGGGTTATTCACAAAATAGGAATGGCCATTCCGACACTGATTTATCTTTTTTGTCTTTCAAACGACTTTTTACCGTCACGGAGCAGAGCACCCAAAATTAATTAGAAGTTTGTGATTTCCATCTGCGTTAGGCAGTAAATAGTTTACCCATTTTGATAAAAATCATAGACACAGATTTAACTGATTTACACAGACGGGACTGTCCTGATTATTAAGTTTTTACGGGTTGAATCAAAATCAAAAAACTACACTACTTTAAATCAGCGTTAATCTGTGTCAATAATTAAGTTTAGTTGAATATTATGCTTTCTTGAATCCCCTGCTAACCCCCAAATCTTGTGCTAATCTCGTGTAATCTCGTGGTTTTTTAGATTAGCTATACAGATACCTTCAGTCTATCCAATTCATAATGCACTACAGTGATGCACTGCGATGCGAGATACGATGTAGCTCCAAGCGATATCTTTTCGTGTTCAAATTGCTCAACGAACTTCTCTTCTTCTATTGGCAGTCCTATGTGGTCGCCGAGGACGAATACCGAATCCTCTTTTAGGTTTACACGCGCTATATCTGTGCCTTCCTCTTCTAAAATATAAAAGCTGTTTCCCTCTGACACCAACGCCGCAACTAACTGTTGAAAACTGAGTTTGCGTAAAATTATCCCGGGATTACGCCGCGTTGATGCCAATGTTTTCTTTATCCATGCCGCTATGTTTCTTTCATCTGGCGATACACTCCTCAACCGGTTTCCGTAAAAGGAGATAACAACCGGCGGACTACCGCAGGCAACTACATGGATGCAGGTATCGCGTCTCAAATCATGACTTAGCCATAGTGCGTTGCCGATACATCTTGCCACGAGGTCCATTCTACCTCCACTGCCCGGTAGGTCGTTCAAAGAGAAGTCAGGGCTTGTAACTGCTTTACTCGCATATAGGATAAATTGTTTCATTCTTCTGTCTATCTATAAAAGTTGTTTAGGTCATTTATAACATCATACTCAGTGTATTTGTAGAGGACGTTCAACAATTCAAAATCGGAAGAAAAATAAAGACAATTAGAGCTTTCTGTCAAAAAAGAAGCAAAAATGTTAGTATCAAAAAAAGACAATGAAGAAGGGTATCTCTCAGTTGGAACTGAAATTAAAAATAGTTTATTGAAATTCTCGATTTCATAAGTCAAACAGAAAAGTCTGTCCTTCGCCCTCAGAATATCGTTTGGATTCCCATTTAACTGGCGTTGTGAAGATTAATTGAACCTCTGGATGTTGCTTCCAAAATATGTAAGAAGCTACCGTCTGCATTTTGCTGCATTGAGAAGCAATCCCGACATCGTACTCCGATCGAAGTGTTTGATATTCGTTTTCAAGTATATCGAGTATCTTCTCGACCTCAAGAGTAGAAATATCCTTTCTTTCTCTGTATCGCCAACCACCGAAAATGTATTTGTGTAATTTTATAGAGAGCCATTGGCGTCCGTGTAACCTCTCGTGAGGGGACTTTCCGTAAAAGACAACAATTGCATTAGGAGCATAGTCGTCAACAAGACCCTGCACCCTATTTGGTTCGTAACCTGCCATCACGAACAGGCAAGCTTTATACCCTGGCCTATTGTTTCCCTTGAAATCCGTTGGGATTTGGATATCTTCAAGGCCAGCGGTTTGAAGGTATTCTGCCATGACCTCAAAGTCCTCATTCTCCACCACATCAATAATATCATGCCACTTCGGCTCCCTTGGGTAGTAATCGCTCGCTTCTGTATAGACTACCGAAGTTCGTAAGCGATTGATATCAGCAGCGCGAAGGCAGCAACAGATCAAAACATCTGCCATACCTGATATGTCTATCACAGCAGACCGGATATTAAGAGATGTTGAAGCAGAATGCACTTTTTCAACGAGTACCTTCATAATTTTGTCAGGTTTGCGAACATCTACATCAATGATCTCTATATTGTCAGTGAATTTTTTGACCCGAGTCATCAACCGATTAAAATTTGGTTCATTGTCTTCTCGTTGAGTAACATATCTCAACAATATGGCTTGTTTTATACTGAACTTAGAGACATTAGCTCGACGGGTAAAAGTCAAAACCCTCTCTTCGAAGCCACCCGCAGCTATAAAGAGGTCATATGGTTCCTCGCTGGCAAAATCAAATTCGGGAACAGCCATTTTCAATCAATCCTCCTCAAAAAGTGTCCTTTGTTGATCAACATCTTTCTTACGCTTCACGAGACTATCAAGCCGGGCTCTTGTCTTCTTAACAAACTCATCGGGTTTAAGAAGCAGTTCTTCAAATTTATCTTTGCTGAGATAGAGGTGATTCCGCACGCGATAAGTGGTTTGGAAAGAAGGCGCGTATATCTTGTTTAAATCGTACCGTTCCGATAATCCAACTTGTGCTCGTGAGAACGTTATCCCCTTGGTCATTAAGACATCGTAAACTGCCAAATATTTCAACACTTGAGCAGCCTCATTGCTAAGAGGTTTTAGATCAAGTCTTTCCAGTGTTATCGTTTCATAGAACCTGTCAGGCTCACCAGTGTCGTATTTTCTTAAGTACAGACGTGACACTTCCCCTATGCTGCTTGCAACATCCGATAATGGCGTTCCTAACGGATCTCCACCAATACTTCCTTTCAGCATCAAAAGTGATTGGAATTTCTGGTTTGAAAATTCCCTAACATACTTGTCTTGAATATCAAGGGGGATATGTTCAGGGTTATCGCGGTTAAAATTACTTTGAGCGAAGATATAGACCAACAGTTGGAAGAGTGTACGTATGGAGCCATGTGATAATTGCCAGACAATATTCCAGCCCGCATAGAGGGCTTTCCTTCGCATGTTGTCTCTCTGAACAGCAACTGTTGCCTGTCGGGTTTCCTTCCTTGGACGTGCAAGGTGTTTGAGGAATTTCTTTGGCTCTTGCGAATTACCTAATATTGCAACTATGTCTGACTCTTGAGAAACCCAGGTATTCAGACGTGCGTTCACGATACCTCTAACATACTCGCGGATTGCTTTTTTATCTGTTTTCTGTGCTTTTACAGAAAGATCTCCAAGGTCAACATACACTACGTCTTGAGAAGGATCGATAGCCCTCCCTTCCGCCGTGTCCAAAGTATACATGAATTTATCGGATGTTATCTTGAAGCAGAAGCGTTTTGTAGCCGAGGTCATTATGCTGTTCAGAACTTTCTGCATTTCAGGGTGCATTCGTCCTTCGCTTATATCATCCACAAGGATGAAGAATTGAGTCCGAGCCAGATCTGGAAAGTCTTTTTGAAGTGATTCGAAAAAAAGCTTCTACATCCGGCTCAGCAAGAAGCAGACCTCTGTTTTTAGATGGTAGATTCCAGGTAGATTCAGCCTGTTTCTCTTTTGTCACTAAAGCTCGAGCGTATTGATTCATCTCCTCCACTGCGTTAGGTTCACCGTACAGCGGCATATTAGGGAAACGTTCTTGTATGAAGGTTCTTAAAGCCGAAATGTTTTGTGATGGTATCAGCACTTCACTCTCACAGCTTTCTCTCAAGACAGATAGGGTTTTATTGATAATCTTCAGAACTAATATGTGTTTAAGAACTTGTATAGTTTCTGCAGTGAATTTTTTACCATCAACGGCTTCTGGTGAGAAATTTTTAAACTCGCCAACCCGACACTCGAATAGAACACCAAAAAATCTGTGAAAATCGTACCCTATCCTGTCTAATTTTGCTTTTAGTTCCTCACATTCTTCTGCAAGCTCCCGTATTTCTGGCCAGAAATTCAGAGCACGTAAATAATGTGACTTTCCACACCCGCGGGGTCCTGATATAATAACATTATCAGAACCAGAAATCGCTTTAAAAACAGACTCATCTGGTTCAAATAGTAGATATAGATCCTTTAGGCTAGGCATCATCTCAACTCGAAGCCATTCGAACGGTCTGGGAGTGGGTTCTTGGAAATAGTCAGTTGGTATGGGCCTAGCTCGTTTATGGAAATCATCAAGTAACTCTGCGAAGTTCTCATATTTCCGCTTCAGAAGACCTATAATCACCCTTTCAACTTTGTCACCTACTAGCTCTCTGGCAGACACTCCGGGGCGTTGACGACATACCTCTGAAAAGCACCATATCAAATGGCGTTTAAACATTTCAAGATCGTTGACGCCTGAAAAAGTCAGAGAGCTAAATGAACTCCCTCCCGCAAAGTCAATTACCTTAAATGATATGGCAGGTTCACGCCCCTCGCGCTGAATTACAAGGATATTTCTTGCATGAAGATCACCATGTTGCAAACCCGCTCTTTCGATGGCTTCCAGAGCACCTCCAACATGTTCGACAAAAAACCGAAAGAAATCACTACTCAAATAAGGTGCAGGATCGGTATTCACAACATATTCTTGAAGAGTCTTAGCATCTCCATTTTCATAGTCGAAAACCTGGCAATCTAAAACTACTGGTTCACCGTGACTTTCCAAATCCACGCGAAATTGCCCCATTCCAATGAAGCCCGGGATTGCCACTTCTTTTGGGATTGTCGCACGTTTCTGTTTAAAGCTTTCGAGATGATCATAGGATGTGATGCATGGGCGGAAAATTTTGACTGTTCGGGGAAGTCCTGTAGACTGCTGAATCGCACGAAAGGTCACCGAAGTAGCTCCCGCTCCAAGCGGCTTACTATCTAGCTTATAGGAATCTGGCAATTTGTTTGGAACATCTTCAATTCCAGGTATTTCAGTCCCGCCCAGTTCCTCTAATGATGCGTCTGTTAGTGCGAGCTTTCTTTCACCCAATTGGGTCAAGTAATATTTGGAATCCTTGATTTCTACCAAACTCACCTCAATAATGTGCCTCAACCAATCCTCCGCTGTTCCGCTCCTAAAAGTGAACTCATTATTGATCTGATTGAGCGTAATTCCCTGTCGAGATCTGATTAAATGAAGAATGTACATACATGTGGGACTGCTCGTCACCCCCACCATGGCGCGATTTTCTTCAAGTAATTGATTTATATTGTCAATTTTTAATGTCGTACTCATACTAACACCCCCACACTTCGTGCAATCTGATCTTGCTTGGCTTCGGCACATTTCTCAACCTGGTCAACTACACGCCCGAGAAGATGGCAGCCAGTAATATCGTCTGGGAACTTAAACGTCTCTATACGGCCATGGTTTCCCTCAAAAATGCGTAATACTTGACCACTATAGCCAGAAAGATGTTCTTTGTTTATGCAGATCGTCATCTTATGAACGATTTCTGGCATGTGGCAAAAATCATGTACCTCTGCTATAGAACCCGGAGAGTCCATGATGGTGACAATATACTCATACTCTCTTGCTTGAAGTAATTCAGCCACACTCAGATTTATTCCCCCACCCCCTATCACACTGGGCGTTAAGATGCCTTCGTTTAAGTTGGAGGGTACGGAATCAATAGACGGTGCGGAATACAAGAAATACAGCGGCGATCTCGCAATGACTGCGAGGAAGGCAAAAGGAACATTGTACGTGAAGTGAGAGAGTGAGGGGGCATATCCCCTCTTTTTATTTTTTAAACCACGAGATTACACAGATTTTTACGAGATTTTAGGATATTGTTGTGGGTCAACTATTAGTAGGGTTACAATACCAAATAAGGTATTGGAAGCAAGAGGTGATGAACGGGTATTAATGGAAATGATGTTGGAAAATGATTGGGGAGAGTTTGAAAAGGGGATGGATTTGTCCAGAGGGATGTATGTACAAAGCATTGCGCATATATCGAAGTCAATGAAGAGAAACTTATCTATGAACAATCATGATTATTCAGCCTTGAAGCCTTTTCTTCGATGGGCAGGGGGTAAATCCAAGCTTGTTAAAACCCTCGTGGATTTTGTGCCGCCATCGAATTCTTACGATCGTTACTTTGAACCATTTGTTGGAGCCGGTGCCCTGTTTTTTCACATAGGACCAAGCAAGGCGGTACTCTCTGATCTCAATACGGATTTAATCAACTGCTACCAACAAGTTGCCAAGCATCCTGAGGGGGTTTGGAACTTGTTACAAGTACATAGAGAGTTCAACAACAAGGAGTATTATTACCACATAAGATCGCAAAAACCAGAGAAACTCAAACCTATTGAACAAGCTGCTAGATTCATCTATCTAAACAAGGCCGCCTTTAACGGGATCTATCGTGTCAATCGGCAAGGGGTGTTCAACGTACCCTATGGGCCGAGCTTCAAGGGTCCTGCTCTTCCAAAAAAGAGCCTTATTGAGGCGGCTAGTGGTCTTTTGAAAAGGGTAAATCTTTTGGCGGCAGATTATCAAGAAGTATGTGAGTCAGCTAAGCGTGACGACTTCATATATCTTGACCCCCCATATCCTCCTACTAATGGAACCGCTTACTTTACCCATTACACAGCTGACCGTTTTAACTGGGATGACCAGCGAGAAGTATCAAAGGTGTTTCAAAATCTGGATCGACGAGGCTGCCTTGTTATGATGTCCAACTCGGATCGCAAAGAAATCCGATCGATGTTTCAGGGATACTATATGCAACAGTTAAACGTCACTCGATGGATAGGATCCAACGGGGATAGATTTAAGGCTCACGAAATTATTGTAACTAACTACAACCCCAGCGAGTTTAGAAATGGAGACTAATAGGGCATGCAGATAGACTATAGACAAATTTCAGGTCCTAAAGGATCAAATGCCGATAACTTTGCCCTAATGTGCACACGTCTCATTTTAGCTGAATGGTCTGAAGCCAACCCCGTAGAAGGAAAAGGTGGTGATGAGGGCTTGGACACATATATTGGCAAGATTGACGGGGAACTCAAAGCATTTCAGTTTAAATATTTTTGCGATCGAATTCGCAAAAGCCAAAGGGCGCAGATCAAAAACTCTCTCCAAACAGCCTTGAGCCACCACCACCTTCTCTCGTGGACTCTCGTATTGCCAATAGACATGAATCTCACTGAGCAAAGGTGGTTTCACGATTTGTGTGAGAGCCATGCACCTCTGCAAATGGAGTGGTGGGGTGAAACAAAGTTGCGAAATTTGTTGTCTACCCATCCAGAAATCGCAACGGACTTTTTCGAGCCATCTGATGCACCTGCGTTTCGTGATATGATACAAAAGCAGGATAAAATCA
>QBUM01000173.1 GCA_013180585.1 Candidatus Methanophagaceae archaeon GoMg2 | reverse complement strand
GATTGAAAACGCTTGCAATTTTTAAGAATGAAGGTATTGCATGCGGTATGTTTTTGCTCCCTGTGATTCCTTTTATTACCGATACGCCGGAATTGATAGAAGCGGCTGTAAGAAAAGCGAGTGAAGTGGGCATAGACTTTATTATTTTTGGTGGGATGACACTGAAAGAGGGTAAGCAGAAGGATTACTTTTTTGATGTGCTTAGAAATCATTATCCAGACCTCATCACGGAATATCAAATGATTTATGCCGGGGACAAATGGGGTCAGGCATCAGGCGAATATTACGACTCTATAAATCTAACATTTAACAGGATTGCGAAGAAATATAAAGTACCTACACGTATGCCACCTGCTCTTTATAGCGATATATTAAGTGAAAACGATTTGGTGGTTGTTATATTGGAGCATATTGATTATTTGTTGAAGCTGGAAGGGAAGAAGTCCCCGTTTGGTTATGCGGCTTATTCGATATCGCAATTGAAAGAGCCGTTGTCGAGTATGAAAGCGGAATTGCGTAAAATAAAGGGTGTTGGCAGGACAACAGAAGTCATTATACATGAAATACTGGAAACTGGGAGTTCGGGTTATTACGAGAAAATGTTGCGGGGATAATAAACGCAATTAGGTTATACATTATTATATAGCAGTATATAGCAGCGAAAAATGAAAATCTTTGTTAGCAGCACGGTTAAAGATTTGGGTGATTTGCGGGATGAACTTTATCGCAGTTTGAAGGGATTGGGGCATACCCCTTGGTTCAGTGAGAAGGATGGCTTCCCTACAAATCGCCATCCTGATTCAATGACTAACTGCATCAGAGTAGCAGAAGACTGCGACCTTTTTGTAGTTCTCTTAGATAAACGTGCAGGTCTGCCCTATACCAAGAGAGAGGGTTCTCCTTACCCAGAATTATTTGGTTTGACCATTTCCGAGGCAGAATATAGGTGCGCGAGAAAAAAAGGTAAACCGGTTTGTATTTTCATACGCAAAAGAGCAGAGAACGAATCTGCTATTTACAGACAGATTAAAGAGCAAAGAAAATCAATGAAATGGTACAGTGAACCAGCCGTTTACGAATTCTACGACCGGTTAATGCATGAAAAACCGCATATTCCGTGGAGATATACTTTTGATTCTATCAGAGAGATAATGGGGCCATTAAACACAATAATTGGAGAAGTCCAAGCTATCTCTTCGGTTTCTTATAGTCTTCCAACACCACCACAGCCATATTTTGCACATCCTTATCCCTTACAGAAAAATTTCACTGGTAGAGTTGCAGAGAGAAACGTACTTACAGAATGGTTAACAAAAGGGCGTCATCCAATGCTTGCTCTTAATGCTATTGGTGGAATGGGCAAGACAGCATTATCCTGGTACTGGATGCAAGAGGACGTAATTAAAGGGGGATTATCCCCTCATGGAATAATTTGGTGGTCTTTTTATGAGAAAGAATCGAGTTTTGAGAATTTTTTAAAACGCGCTATTTTGTATGTAACTGGTGGTAGAACCGACCCTGAGGGACTGCAATCAACAAAAGAGAAAATGAGTGTACTTCAGGGGATTCTCTATAATAACGAATACCTTTTAGTGCTTGACGGAGTAGAAAGGGTTTTGCGTGCTTATTACAATTTAGGTTCTCCTTATCAAGGTGACGATGTTAGGATAGATGAAAGAGGTGAGTATCGCTCCTTCATTGATCCTAATTTGGGTGATTTCATACGGATGCTTGCGAGCGGTTATCCACAGACAAAAACATTGTTGACCAGTCGTTTGTTCCCTAAAGAACTTGATGACTTAGAAGGATGCATAAAAAAGGACTTAACTCAACTGGATAAAGAAGATGCTGTGGAGTTTTTCAAAAGACAGGGTGTTCAGGGAACGCGGGCAGAAATTGAGGAAGTCTGTGGTGCTTATGGTTTTCATCCTCTTTCTCTCAGGCTTCTTTCTGGTATGATTGTGCATGATATGAAATATGGGGGAGATATCAAAGCTTGGACGAAATACAATCCGCTGCCGAAATTAGTTCCAAAGGAACATCATATCTTAGAACTTGCTTATGATTCGTTGGACGAGAAAAACCAAGAGTTTATAAGCAAACTTTCTGCATTCAGAAATCCAATGGATTATGATTCAATTTCGATTTTTAATCTTTTTGGTAGTGAGGGGAAATTTAACGAGGTTCTGATTGAACTTGTGGATAGAGGAATGCTTTTCCGGGATGAGAAGAGCAATAAATTTGACCTGCATCCGATTGTGAGAAAGTACTGTTATGACCGATTAAAGAATAAGGGAGGTGTTCATTCCGAACTCAGGGATTATTTTGCTGCGATTCCAGTGCCAGAAAAGATTAAATCTGTGGATGATTTTGCACCGGTCATCGAACTATACTGGCACACCGTTGGCGCAGAAAGGTATGATGAAGCGTTTTATCTATTCCGAGATCGCCTTCACGAAATTTTATATTACAGATTCGGTGCCTATAATCTGCAAATTGGACTTCTTCAGGCCCTCTTTCCAAACGGCGAGTACAAACTGCCACAGCTAACGAAAGATACGAATAAAGCATGGGTGGTGGTTGCACTGGCTAACAGCTACCAGTTTTCCGGCCAGCCCCAACACGCCAGAGGACTTTTTGAGATGTCGTGCCGGATTGACAAAAAGCTTGGAGACAAGAAAACTCTCGCCATCGATCTGGGGAACCTTGCAGATGATCTACTGCAAATTGGTGAGCTTTGTGCGGCAGAAAAAATCTGGCAGAGGAGCATCCAATTGTCGAGCGAAATCGGTGACGAACTCACTGAAGCCATTGCATATCAAGGACTTGGCTTGCTATTTGCTATATGTGGAAGATTTGCAGAATTCAAAGACAACCTGGGCATTTCTCTTTCGAAACTCCAATCTCTTAGTGATAGCGTCCGTCTACACAATGGCAGAATTGGGCAAGAGGAATGGACGCCAAATCAGAGGGCTAGCTATATAGCTCAAAGAATAGGGCGCGGCCAGGCATATGAGGCCCGATACAGGTTATTAGCAGACGATGCCAAAATTCCCATGGATTTGGCTAACAAAGCACGCGATGCTGCGCATAAGTGGCACAATGAACGCGAAATCATTCGTGCTGAACACCTCCTTGGTACCACCCATCTTATGGAAGAAAATCTTCCTGAAGCCGAGAAGCATTTAACCGAAGCTTTAACGCGCGACAGGAAAATCAATCTTGTTGAATTGGAACCAGACATCCTTTTAGAATTTGCGAAACTCAGGTTTAAAGAAAATCATAAAGAAGAGGCGTTGAAATTTGCAGAAGAAGCGTTACAGATTGCGGACAGATGCGAATACAGATTAAAGCAGGCGGATATACACAACTTTTTAGCGGAGTTTTATCGGGATGCAGGCGATTTGGAGAAGGCGAGAGCGCATGGTGAATTCGCAAAGGAGAGGGCGGCGTGTGGTTATAAGGTTGCTTTGGAGAAGGCGGAGAAAGTGCTGGATGAGATTAAGCGGAGGTGAAATAAGATTAAATCGTGATACCTCCGGTTCGTCTAAAGTATAGCGACAATAGTGCAAATATAGGGGTATATATGCAATGCGGAGAGATAGAAAAAATCAGAAGTTATGAGGAAATCAGAAAAATGCCAGAAGAAAAATTGCCGAATATAATAATATTGGATATTGAGAGGTTGTCCAACAATGCAAAAATGCCTGAAAAGGAAAGACAAATAGGGCTTTAAACCCCCAAAAGAAGCGTTATTTTTACGGCCAAAATCAATTGTGGGACCGCCTCTATACGTCATTCCTAAAAATACAGGAAATGTCGCATACGGGAAATTGAACGAATTAGAGGGGCGTAAATGGTGCTGTTAAATATACCTTGCTTTTTATAATGGCGAGAGTCAAGATGTAATCTAACGGTTCTAAAAGTAGCCCAACAAACGCCATCTACACACAAAAAAATCATATTGATAAAATCGTAATTATCCTTACCCGATAAGCAAGACAAAATGACCACCAACGAGGATATCAAAAGCATTGAGGACGAAATCCGCAAAACGTCTTATAATAAGGCGACTTCTCATCATATCGGGCGTCTAAAAGCGAAACTAGCCAGGCTCAAAGACGAACTACAAAAACAGGCTACCTCGAAATCATCACGTGTGGGGCAGGGATACGGCATAAAAAAATCGGGACATGCAACCATCGTGATGGTAGGTTTTCCTTCGGTGGGGAAGTCCACGCTGCTCAATCACCTTACCGGCACCAACGCGGCGGTTGCTGCTTATGACTTCACTACCCTTGAGGTTATCCCTGGAACTCTGGAATACAGGGGCACACGTCTGCAATTCCTTGACGTACCCGGGCTTATCCAGGGTGCTGCGGCAGGACGCGGGCGTGGTAAGGAGGTAATCTCTATAATGCGAAACGCCGACATGATTCTCATTGTCGTGGATGTGTTCCATCTGGAACAATACGATATTCTTGTAAAGGAGCTGTATGACGCGGGCATTCGCACTAATGCCCGACCGCCTAATGTCGTCATACACAAATTGAGTCGCGGTGGTATAACAATAAACAGCACAGTCGAACTCGATAGCGAGCTAGATGAAAAATTAATTCGTGCAGTGTTATCGGAATACCGGATACACAATGCTGATGTTCTTATACGAGAAAAAATCACCCTCGACGAACTTATAGATGTGGTTACAGGAAACCGCAAATATCTCCTTGCAATCACCGTCATAAACAAGATAGACATGGCAGACCCTTTGACGCTTTCAAAATGTTATGAGCGATTCCCCGATGCGATTCTAATCTCAGCGGAGGAGAACATAAAGCTCGACATACTTATGGAGCGGATATACAAAGGCCTTGGATTTATATGTATCTATATGAAGCCGCATGGTGCACCAGCGGATATGAACAATCCACTGGTCATGAGAATAGATTCTACGGTGGCTGACGTCTGTTCGGCGATCCATCGCGATTTTATAGAACGATTCCGGTATGCGCAGATATGGGGTCCGTCTGCAAAGCATGCGGGGCAGCGTGTGGGGCTTTTGCATGTACTCGTAGATGGCGATGTGGTGGGCATAGTGGTGCGGAGATGAAAAAGCGAAAAACATTTTTATAGTCGAATCTAATATTAAGTATCGCCATGGGGGAAGAAGAGAAACGAGTATCTGAAGTCTTTTTGGGAACGGTGAATGAGTTTTACAGGGGCAGCGATCAGATTTTCAAAGAGTTTGATGAAATATTAGGCAAGTATTCGAAAGGCGAAGATATTATGGACGATTTAAAAGGATTTAAAAGTAAAAGTCCCCGTATCTTTGGGTTAATTGAAGCTATTTATCATAAAGAAGTGGAGTTCGAGGATAAGCTGGACCGGGCGAAGGTAAAGCAGGAAAAGAGGGATAAGATGCTTGAATTTAAGACGCGGTTCGCGGATTTGGCGGATGAGATAGATTTACTCGTTCTTGGGGAGTTAGGGTTACTCACGTAGGTCTGTGCTTCCCCTCCGCATTAAAAATCAGTAATTGTTTAGTAAACCACCAGATTGCACAGATCTTCACGAGAAGACAATACTATAGATCAGACTTAAGTATTGTATTGGTACTCTTGGCTCTTTTATCCGATGTTAACCCAATAATCTTGTGCTAATATAGTAAAATCTCGTGGTTTTTAATCTCGCCATACAAATGCAAAAATCACAACCTCAGAAGGAGAAAAATACGGGCTATCGTGGCAAAATGTCGGTTTAAATTTCAAGTATGCGGCCTCAGAAATTTCTATCTGTGATAGAATCATTGATGCAGGAGGGTTATTACCGCAGCATTTCGGTGTTGCAATTGGAATTATCTCTAATGAAGCATTGGTAGAGCCTGAAACAGGCCGGGGCTGGGACTCGAACCCAGGTCTTGGGATCCACAGTCCCAAGGGATACCTCTACCACACCCCGGCATTTATTTATATAATCAGTTAATCGGTTTATGGTATAAATTAGTTTATAAAAAACCTTATACAAATATAGAGAGGATGTTCAAGAGGTGATTACGATAGGGGACGTTGAATTAGGACTCACACCTGTTATAGCAGGCGTAATGAAGAGGTTATCCCTACAAGATGCGAAACGAGCGAAGGAAAGCGGAGCTGATGTAATAGAGTTAAGATTAGACCTTTTAGAAGACGATGCGAGAAACATAGAAAAGATAAAAGAATTCCTTGAACAGCTAAAAATGCCTGTAATCGTAACGAACAGACGAAAAGAAGAAGGTGGCTCTTTTGCAGGCACAGAAGCAGAAAGAATCGCCATGCTGAGTAGCATCTTAGAAACCGCACCTGTAAACGCAGTGGACATCGAATTTTTCTCGCCAGAGGATGGAAAAAGGAAGCTAATAGATACGGCAAATAGCCTCCACGTACCCGTTATTTTGTCTTTCCACGATTTCAACGGCATTCCAAGCCGTGAGGATATATCTAATATAATTGATGCTATGTACGACGAAGGCGGCAGCATTGCAAAGATTGCAGTGACTCCGAAGACGTTAAACGATGCTTTACTTTTACTCGACCTGACACACAAAGTATCGAGCGTAGGGAAGTTGTTAGTGACGATTGGCATGGGCTCTGGTCCTGTAGGAAGACATTTGCGACTAATAGCGCCTTTATACGGGTCGGTATTGACTTATGGATTTATAGAAGGAGAATCGGAAGCGGCACCCGGGCAATTCAGCGTAAATGAGCTGCGACTCATGCTGGATAAATTAGGAACGGCAAAAAATCACTGATTCTGCGTTTCCATTTAGTTATAACTACAATAACTCTTTTTCGCCGTTCGGTGTGACTCTTGTGTATTCTTGTGGTTCTATAAATGCACAAAAACGCTTCTTGAGTGAAGTCATTGATTCTATGTCCCGGAACCCTCTGAGCCCTAATATCCTACCTACCTTATCTCGGTAACGCTTCTCTATCTTTACACCTTCACGCTCCAGCCGTACCGTTAATTTCTTGTTAATCCTCTTTCCCGCTCTGTCATAGTCGGAAAGAATGGTAATGCACTTGTACCTCCTCATCAGGTAATCAACGAAATCGGCATAAGAGTAGCCCGATGAGCACATCGCTATCTCCTTCGTGATGCCCATTTCCTGTAACGCTTCTTTATCGTGGATACCCTCAACGACAACAGCATCCACAAAATCGTCCATTTCTTGGATTACACTCACAAGTTCCATGTACGTTTCGTAATCGTTCATTCGCATCGCTCTATGTGATCTGTTCATAGTCCACAGTATCCGATACTTTTATTTTATCGCAAGGTTAAAAAGTTATGGATGAACGATGTTAGAGAATTGGAATGTGTTTGTGGTAGCGGAAAGGGACGGAGAGGATGAGTTATTAGAAGAGTTGATAGAGGATGGCGAGTTTGAGCGTTCCGGCGTAAATGACATTTTAATAGGAAACGTGGACGAGATAGTGGAATTCTTAGATGACGCGGAAGATAAGAAATATAGTCATTTAAACCATGTAGTACCTATTGACGATGCGTTCTCAGCACCGCCCGATAATTTAACTGATGTACTGAAAAGTAGGATAGCGCGATACATAGATGAATTTGATCCTACGGACACCTTTGGATTCCTGGTTGAGAGACGAGGACAGAAAGAGAATGTATCCTCCAGCCGGGAGGTGGAAAATGAAGTTGGTGGGTACTTTTACGGTCTGCTGGAAAAGATACACGGGAAGAAGCCAAAAGAGAATCGCAAGAACCCGGATAAGCTAATAGCGATAGAGATTGTGGGGAATAGGTGCGGACTTGGGTTCATCACGAGAGAGATGAGGGAGAAGTACAGCGTGATAAGGGTAAAATAAGTGTTTAGTAAACCACCAGATTGCACAGATTTGCACGAGAAGACAATACTATAGATCAGACGTAAGTGAATACTCTATTGGCTCTTTTATCCGATGTTAACCCCTGAATCTTGTGCAAATATAGTGAAATCTCGTGGTTTTTAATCTCGCTATACGAATACAAATAAGTTTGACGTATACGAACGAAAGCAGCAAAAACAACAGATACAGCCCCTATTCTAATATTAAGGGGGAGCGTATAAGGGGTGGTGTCATGGGTGTTCGGTTAAGTACGACTCAACATAAATAAAGACCCATAAAATAATATAACAACGCATTTCCGACACAGATTTACACGGATTTACACGAATTTATCTTTTTTGTCTTTCATACGACTTTTTACCGTCACAGAGCAGAGCGACCAAAATTAATTAGAAGTTTGTGATTTCCATCTGCGTTAATCTGCGTTAATCTGTGTCCATAAAATACTTTTTGTATGTCTTTTCTTTTGGTTTTGTGTGCCATAATTACTTAACCGAACACACATGGGGGTGGTGTAGGGATAGTTCTTAAAAAATAGCGACACTACTATTACTCTTCTTCTACCTTCCGCTCGTATGTCTGAACGAGCATCCCCTTACTCTGCTCCCAGGGCTTGCCCGTCTTGTAAAAATTAAACTTCTCCATTGCCCGCTCGCAGGGTTCGTTACCCGCCAAGATATTCACGCAATTCGCCTTACACTTATTCACCTTTGCGAACTCATAGAACTGCTCGTACATTGCTGATGCCACGCTCTGATCCCTATGTTCCGGAAGAACCGCCTGTTGTTCCCCAAAAGCACAGCTCTCCGTTATGGACGCTTTATACACGCCGGCTAATTTACCGTCTATACGAACACCGAAGAAGAAATAACCCGTGTCCATCTCTTTCTTCACTTCCTCTTCGCTTATCACCCGTTTCTCACGCCATTCCTTCGGATAATCGTATGCTTTAGGCCATACTTCCGTGTAAAGCGCGGCGATGTCATTAGCATCCGCTTTGCCCAATTTTAGTGAATGGCGTTTCTCGCCGGTGTATTCCACATCAACAGTACAACAGACACCCATTTTCTTGACTATTATAAATACAGAGAAATGATTATTTAAATTCACTTCGCTTTTTTCATGTTGTCCATGAACCTTCTTTGTATCTCCACTACTTCACTACTGTCCTTTGCTCTGGCATACGCACGCAACCGTTCATTATTCAGCCGCAGAAATTCGGTCCCCCACTTGAATTTACACATTATACGTTCTGATTGCTCCTGCTCGCCGAGAATGAACAGAGCAGTGGCAAACGCCTCAGCCGAACTCAGAATAAAAGGTTTGCCATAGTTCACAGGATTTGCTGCTATTAAATAGGGTAAAGCTCGCTTTTTTACCTTCAGCTTCCTCAAAATATCCTCAAAATCGGCTATTTCGTGCCACGAGCAATCAAAAACGGTTATGCTGTTCGTGTATTTTCTATCCGCGAGCGATAACGCCTTTTCTGCAGTAGGAGCTAACAAAATCGTTTTATACGGTATATCTCGCAGCGTCTTTACCAATTTTATCACGCCTGCTCGTGCTAATTTCTTTGCCGTGCATTTCTTCGGGTCGCACTGTCCAGCGTCGTATGCGTATAGTTGCATTTTTATTAAGTTACAGTAGCAGATGGATTTTCTCCTTTAAAAATCGCGCTATCTCCTCCGCCCGGGATGGAGTGACCTTTACCTCTTTAATTGGCTTTAACAATTCTATTATTTTGGAAGTTGCAAGTTCTTCCTGCGAATAGGTTGATGCTGTGAGTTGAACCGCCGTCA
>QBUM01000174.1 GCA_013180585.1 Candidatus Methanophagaceae archaeon GoMg2 | reverse complement strand
GTAACCGTAAGCGATATGCACACAGAAGTGTTCGAGTTCCGGTTCGTGCTGTTATCTGTTGCGTTTACCCGAAGCTCGTATGTTCCGGGTGCTGTTCCGAGCGCTGCTGCCGTAGTTGTGGTATAGACATCCGAGTTCCCCGTTTTCACCATCTCCTTGGCTTCCGGTCCGCCTAAAGACGAAAGGTCCACTGTCACAGAATAAATACCGCTTGAGTCAGTAACAGTCACCGTAAGCTGAGATTCCTGGACTCCATTTGCTGCGATTGCTGCGGGATTCGCGGATGGCTCGGTTACAATCGGTGGACTTGTGTCCTCGGCAATTACGTTTGCGGAATACTGAACACCACTGACGCATGCGATTGATGCGAAGGCAAACAATACCGCTAAGGCTACTAAACCTTTTTTTATACTCTTTTGCTTCTGCATATCACGTCTATTCATATTCATCTTTTTCATCTCCTCTTATCAACTCGATTCTTCTATGATTAATTCTACTATACCACTATAATCACCGGCTGCTTGACCTGCTGGCACTACTAAAATCGCATCGTATGTTACTTCCACACCCGCAGGTATGGTAGAAATAACGGTCGTGTCGGTGGTGTCTGTCAGTGCTTTTTCGTCGCCATCAGGACCAAGCTCGAAGTTAGTTCCCGGTATTATGTTCTCGCCTGTTCCATTTAACCCGTAAGTAGTACCAGTAACGTTTGACTTGAATACTGCTGTTATATTGGCTGGTGCAGTGCCAGTGTTGTTCAGGGTTAATGAAACGTTGATCTCTTGGCGGTTGCCTGCAAGCATAGTTCCGAAGCTGACATTTTTTACGGTTACTGAAACGTTTGGTGCGGTTGCTTCACAGGTGAATGTGCCGTTGACAACACTATGAGATACCTCTCTGTCAGAGGAATTCCAAATGCACATGCAACCCTGTAAGCATCCTTGCATACACGTGAAGTTTAGATAATTTGTGCAGGGTAGATTAGTCGAGTCGCAGTGAATGGTGAAATTGCCTATCAGCTCATCAAAAGGACCGGTCTTAGGTATCCAAAAACCGAATACTATCCAATCCATCCCATATCCCCAGCATGGTTTTTCGGTACTAGGTCCCAAAAATTGCGAATTCCAGCTTGACCAACTCGGATCAACTCCTGTTAAAATGTCTGTATTAAAGTTCCGGTCTGTTATATTCCCACACGAGGGATCATAGCTGATACCAACCTTACCATAGTCTATCAGCGTATCACCAGCTGATAGATTAAGCCGTACCTCCACAACTGTTTCGTGGCAATAACCTACAACACTGCTATCTTGTGGGACGAAGTGCAACGTAGGAGTCGCTGATGTTGTTGAAACTACAAGCATTACAAACAGTAGCCCTAACACTCCAAATTTCAGTTTTTCATCCATTTTTTTCATCTCCTATATTTTTTATTAGCTATAGCAACAATTTAGTTCCCCTTTTGCTATTTTCTTACCATCAAGTATATCAGGTATGCCATCACAATCGACATCTGCTGCCCAATTAATAGTACTAATTTCTCCTTTTGCAACTTTTTTACCATCAAGTATGTCAGGTATACCGTTACCGTCGACATCCCCACATCCCACGCACTGCGCACTTCCATTCGTCCACGTCGTTGAGTATATCGTTCCATTCCTCGGCGGCGCATCATCAGGCGGTCCCGCCATCAACCGCTCAACTTCTTCTTCACCTGTAAAGTTCAGAGCAACCGGTCCGCAACTACTACCATTGCACTCAACCGTAAGCGTAGCAAGCAGTAATTCGTTGTCGCTCGTTGCGGTCAGGTTCGTACCGCCAAGGTAGATGTAACTATCGTGGTCCCCCCATGACGCATTGGTTGGGGTGATGCTACCCGAGAAATTGACCTCCGTTATGCTCACGCACACAGAATCGAACTTGATCATCGTTGACCATGTGTCTGTATAATTAGTCGCATTCATCAGAATATCAACAGTTGCATTACCGCATTCCGGTATGTAAACCGTCTCCTGACTGAAATACACCTCGTTCGCTACCGATGTCGCGGACACCGCAAGAAACAGTGCCAGCGCCGCACCCAACAATACCAACTTTTTCTTCATGTATACCTCCTATTTTTGTTTCATTATATATAATATTAACTGCACTGCAATGGATGTCCTGCTGGGTCAAACACATGCTCGAGCAGCAGTTGCACATCCTCACCATCAATGTCACCCTCGCCGTTAACGTTGCCAGCCCACTGTTCGACCGGATACCCGATTGGATCTGCCACGTGATTCAGCAGCAGTCGTACGTCAAGAATGTTCACGATACCGTTACCATCAACGTCCCCACACATCGGAACCAGCGGCAGATAGTCCTTATTTGTGCCGCCTGAGATGTTATACGCCGTGTCACCGAAACCATCGCCATTATTATCTATGCCTGTGTAATCTGACCAGTAATTGCCACCGATAAACGGTCCGCCGACGATGTTCCTTCCTTGGATCGGCGTGACGTTCCATACGTTAGTTCTATTATCATAAGCGTTGTTCGTGTTGTTGAAGTAGTTGTTGTAGATGAGGTTGTTGTTTGAAGCATTCAGGTAGATGCCATAATCGCTATTCAAGGTGACGGTGTTGCCCGATAGGTTGTTGCTACTCGAAGACTTCAGATAGATACCATACTGACTGTTATCCGATGCGTTATTCCTCGTGAGTGTATTGTAGTTCGAGTCAGAATCCAGGTAGATGCCTCCGAGTTCACCGGTGTTGGCGTTTGCGATATTGCCCGTTAGATTGTTGCACGGAGAATCATACAGGCAAATGCCATATAAGTTCTCTGATACGGTGTTATTCGTAAGCGTGTTGTTGTTCGAATCCAGAAGGTAGATACCGTGGACGCTATACAATGCAGTGTTATTCATAAGCGTGTTGTTGCTGCTTGACGAACATAGGACAATGTTAGTGTGTTCGTTCGTATTTGCAATATTGTTTGTGAGCGTGTTGTTGTGTGATGAATTCAGATAGATGCCAGAACGGCTCCTCGATACGTTGTTATCGGAAATGTTACAGTGGTCCACGTCCTCGCTGAGGTAAATTCCTGCCTTTTTGAATTCGGTTGCATTAGTTATAGTAAACCCGCTTATATTCACATAATTCGCGGTCACTTCAAAGACGTGATCGCACGGATCCGCAGCACTCACGATGCAATTACCCGAGCCATTTTCTGAGCGGATAGTCAATCGTTTGTGTACATTCACGTTTTCGGAGTACGAATTATCCCGCACGATGATTGTGTCGCCTGCGGTTGAATTATCAACAGCCCATTGGATCTTTGCATAGGTAGCGGGCACATAGATAACATTATCTTTTGGCATACCATCCCATCCAGCAAGTCTTGCCATCATCCACCAGAATGCTCTGCCTTTGAGATTGCAGTTCAATTTTTTAGAATGAGCACAGGAGCAAGATATACACAGGTTGCTGCCCGGATTAGCGGCACACCACTCGTCAGCCCAGTTACCGCCATTATAGCTGCAATTATCCCTAACTCCACGATCGAGATAGTAGTTACCATCTGGATCATAGCTTTCTATATCAGCGAAATCGAAAAGAATTTTGGCGTTCGCAATACAATAGTCGCGGATCTGATTGTTTCGTACATTCAAGTTCCCTGTTTCACCACTTCCATCTGTATGACCTGTCATATAGATGAATTTCATAGCGGGATATTCACTTTCGAACTGATTTAAGGTGCCAAGATAATCTTGGATATAGGCTTCGGAAGCACTGGATACCTGTCCGCACCATGACCACATAGAAAAATTATAATTGCCTGTATCTGCAACCGCTCTGGTTCTATCCATTCCACTTTGCCTGTCCCAATAGTCCTCAGGTGTTATGTACGTTTCAGGAGGATTACCATCATACATCCTGAGCGCGGGCGGATCTTCTATTGGCGGTAAACCCTCTGTTCCACTTTCCCTTCTGGCAAAGCTGTAATTAGGATATATAGTTTCGAGATTTTCAACACCTGAAGTTATCTGGCTGTCATGAGATGTATGCGCATAATGAATAGTCAGATTTTTCGCTTGGTCAATCCAATAATACGGTATCTGCGAAAGATTCGTGCAATTATGGTCAATGATAATCGCATCGGCATGTACCGACGGTATCAATGTCAGCATTGCTATTATTCCAAACAATATCATCTTATTTTTCATTATTTTTAATCTCCTCTACAATTCAACGGATGCGCTTCAGGGGCGAACACATGCGCGAGCAGCCGTTGCACGTCCTCACCATCAATGTCAGCATCGCCGTCAACATCACCCGCCCACGGATCAATCGGATACCCACTTGGCTCAGCCACATGATTCATCAGCAGCCGCACGTCCATGACGTTCACGATGCCGTTTCCATCAACATCGCCGCATTTCCATGTGTTAACCATGCAGTTGTTGGTTTCATTGCTTTCGGCTATAGTATTATTGCTGTCGGCGCATACCGTTATGTTGTCGTTTGGGGGTGTGTAGATCCAGTTATAGTCATCGAAGCAGCCAATGTAGCTCTCGTTAGGCTCAAGTGCTGCAGCTACGCAGTCGCAAGCCCTTACCATGCCATCCACGAACAACGTTGTATTATACCCTACTGGTGCTGTTCCGTTGCCTATGTTCGTTAGGTTATAGCAAATCGTGCAGTTGTCAGGCCAGCACACCCACGTATCTGTGATTATCAGGTCTGCTATAGCCGTCAATCTGGCACGGAGACAGGCGTTCCAGCCATCATAACAACTTGCCAAATCTGTCCAGGAACCGCTGCTACCCGTGTAGCTTATAAAGCTTACACCAGACTGTATTGGTGGATCAACCATCCCAAAAATTTCTTTTTCAATAGGTATTGGATAACCATAGCCCGGCGTGGTCATCTTAACGCCAACGGTAAATTGCTGACCCGCATCTATTGAAATCGGAGGGCTCAGTGGTATCGAGTAGTAACCATACTCCTGACAGTTGCCGGTTTGATGCGCAAGTTCTGTGCCAAAAAAGCCATCCCAAACATAGATTTCATACTGTGCATTGTTGCTCGTTGTCCAGAAATCAACATGGCTTAAATCCCCGGACTGTGCTGCAGTAAAGACACTTGCCATCCAGGCATTGTTGTCCCCGTAGCCTGCAGAACTTACGTGCCCCGCTTCATCCCAATAAATGAGTTCCTCATCGGGGTTGTCATTCTTATACTCAAGATAGGCTACTTCTGTGGCACAATTTGACTCGTATGCAAGGTATACGAAGCCAGAATTTCCCCAACTTGTTCCCCAACTGTTTTTGAGAATCCATGCTCCTGTTCCTCCATGATTGGTGTTTGGGTGTGGGACATCATCATCCCAACCTATAATTGATACCATGTGGGTAGGGTTTACAGTGCACGGATAGTAATCATAAATGTATCCATAAGTTAGATTCAAATAAAGATGACCAGTATTGAAAGCTACTGTAACAGGCCCGTGATTATATACTGCATCTTTTATTGCGTCTATTTCTGAGCCGTCATCCGTTGCAAGTCTATACCCATCAACTTTCTTAATAGAGGGACAATCATCACATACACACGACCCATCACAGTTCAAAGCTGAAGTGTCATAAGGATTGCATGATTCCAGAACAGAACCTTTCTTGATAAAAACCTCGCAGGCTAGCCAACCCCATCCACCTGCCATACAAGGGTCAATAGAGCCGTCATATAGATAAATCCAAGACCGATCAACGCACAATGCTACGCTCTGCTCGGAGAAATCATACGCTACACTTTCGCCTATTAGAACTGCCGATTCTAATACAGCGGTTGCTCCGAAATCCCAACAGGTTCCACAGGACTTCTGGTTTTTGACTGCGGTCACATCGCCGGAATCTCTCCAGTCGAAGCTGCCGGGGAGTGCATATGGTACCGGTAATCTTTCAACGGGAAGCTGATTCAGGTGGCTCAAATCTACGGGTGGGGGTATATATCCAAAAGATGTGTCTGACCGATTTTTCCAATAAGCCACAAAATCGGGATTTAGTGGTGCGAATTTGGGAGCATATTCGGCTCCTACCCCATATTGGTTAGCGTCTGTAGCCGCACAAATTTTAATTCCAACAGATGAGGATATTGTACCTGTAACTATGGACAGCATCAATAGTGCTCCCATCAACATTGCTGCTAGTTTATTCATCTTTTTATAAAAATAAAAAAAGAGAAGAAATAAAACCTTTAGAGGTTAGTACGGCATCATCCCGCCTGGCGGCATTCCGCCTGGCATTCCACCTGGCGGCATTCCCTCGGGCGGTGGACTCGCTCTCGTTGACGCTATCACGTCATCTATCCGGAGTATCATCATAGCAGCCTCCGTAGCGGACTCCAGCGATTGCTTTTTCGTCCTCAGAGGCTCTATCACACCTGCCTTCCACATATCTACTATTTCACCGGTGTACACGTTCAATCCCGCATTCTTTTCGCCTTTTTCATGTGCCGCTTTCAACGCCACCAGCTTGTCTATCGGGTCGAGTCCTGCATTCTCAGCCAACGTTCTCGGGATTATCTCCAGCGCCTCTGCGAATTTCTCGACCGCTAATTGCTCTCTTCCTTTTAGTGACGCACCGTATTCGCGTATTCGCAGCGTCAGTTCCGTCTCCACCGCGGCACCACCCGCAACTGCTTTGCCATCTTCTATTATGCTCGCTACTACCATGAGCATATCGTGTAAACCCCTCTCGAGTTCATCTACTACCTGTTCTGTCCCACCGCGTATTACTATGGAAACAGCATGCGGATTCTTGCACTTCTCTACAAACAACATCTTACCTCCGCCAATCTTTCGCTCATCTACAAGTCCGGCATGCCCTAAATCACTTTCGCTCATCTCTTCCAGGATAGTTACGATATTACCGCCGGTTGCTTTTGACAACCTCTCCATATCGCTCTTCTTCGACCTTCGCACCGCTAAGATACCGTATTTCGCGAGATAATGCTGCACGGTTTCATCTATACCCTTCTGGCATATCACTACATTCGCACCACTATCCTTTATGTGCTCTACCATCTCTCGCATCTCCCGCTCTTCCTCATCAAGGAACCCCTTTAACTGGTCTGATGTCGTTATCTTTAGTTCTGCACTCAGCTCTGTCTTCTTCACGTCCAGCGAGATACTGATCAAAGCTATCTTCGCATCTTCCACTTTCGTTGGCATTCCCGAATGTAACACTTCCTTGTCTATCACGATCCCCTGCACCAACTCTGTATCTTCTACTCGCCCTCCCACTTTCTTCAACACGTCTATATTGTCTATATCTACCGTTTTGTGCCCATCAGGTCCGGTCTCTGCTATTTTTTTAACCGCTTTCATTGCAATTTCCGGTAGGAACTCACGAGACGCTTCGGCAAACTTGCCCGTAATCGAGGTTCTTGCTATCTTCTTCAAATCTTTCTCGTTATCCTCTTTAATATCCGAAGCAATTTTGTTCAGCACTTCTCGCGCCTTCTCTGCTGCGAGTCTATAACCCCTATTGATTACTGACGGATGCAATTGCTGCTCTAATAGGTCTTCCGCCTTCTTTAGCAGTTCCCCGGCAATCACAACAGAAGTCGTCGTGCCATCGCCCGCAACCGAGTCCACTGTCTTCGCTACTTCTACTATCATCTTCGCTGCGGGGCTCTCTATTTCCATCTCCTTTAGAATCGTCACGCCGTCGTTTGTTATTACCACGTCACCAAGGGCATTCACGAGCATCTTATCCATACCCTTTGGTCCTAATGTGGTACGAATCGCTTCAGCCACTGCCTTCGCTGCATTTATGTTCGCCGTCTGAGCATCCCTTCCTTGTACCCGTTCACTACCCGCTCTCAATACCAGTATCGGTATTCCACCTAATTGTCCTGCCATTTTTATCTTTCCTCGTTAACTATACTTTCGTATATTTTGCTTTAATCTATAAGCTTATTTCCAAGTAACAATTATGGGATAGTCATATAAGTATTTCGGGTGGGTATGCTGTATGTATGGATATAGAACGAAGAAGGTGGAGATGAGAAGAGTATGAGACTGGTGATGAAGTTCGGCGGTGTAGCACTCGCGAATGGTGGAAAGATAAAAGCAGTAGCAGATTTGATAAAGGGAATCAAAGAAGAGGCGGATGGAAAGGAAAAAGAGCTGGTCATTGTTACTTCTGCTCTTTTCGATGTTACGGATCTATTACACGAGACTGCACCCCGAGTAGTAAAAGAGGGGCGAGTGGAAAAGGTAAAAGAATTCGTGGAGGCTTTTAGAGCGAAGCATGATACCGTAGCGTCTGATGCCATAGCGGATGAACGTGTATTGAACGTAGTAAAGAGCGAACTAAAAGAGCGGATAGAGGAGCTGGAGAAAGCTCTAATTGGTATATGTCTCTTAGGCGAATTGACCGCGAGGTCGTGTGACTACATCGTCTCGTTCGGCGAACGATTAGCTGCACCCATACTGGCAGGCACATTACAATCAATAGGAATAGATGCGGTGCATCTCACCGGTGGTGAGGCGGGGATAATAACAAATAAGGGCTTTGGCAATGCGCAGTTAATAACTGGTGCGGAGGCGACGATAAGAGCGCGGATTACGCCTTTGCTGGCGGATAATAAAGTACCCGTCATTTGTGGCTATATCGGGGAAACAAAAGAGGGGATAACAACAACCACGGGTAGAGGCGGCTCGGACTATACCGCCACGCTTATTGGTGCGGCAATAGATGCCGATGAAACATGGCTCTGGAAGGAGACAGAAGGGATAATGAGTGCCGATCCCAAGATAATCAAGGATGCGAGAAAGATACCTTATGTTTCATACATGGAGGCGATGGAACTATCTTATTTTGGCGCTTCCGTACTCCATCCAAGGGCAATAGAACCAGTGATAAAGAAGAAAGTACCGATTCGTGTGAAGAATCTGCTAATGCCCGAAGACGAAGGCACACTTATAGGCAATAAGTCCGAACAGACGAAGAAGGCTGCTAAAGCCATTACGCTCATTGAGAATACCTCTATCATCAATATCGTAGGGACAGCGGTGAAGAGCATATCGGAGCTTGCAGCGCGTATATTCACTGTCTTAGCCGCAGAGGGTGTAGACATTATTATGATCAGCCATGGTTCATCGGAAAGGGCGATTTCTATCGTTATCAACAGTGCACAACGGAAAAAAGCAATCAATGCGTTACAGAATATTAATAGTAACGGCACGGTGATAAGAGATTTCACGTCTAATAGTAACGTCTGTGCAATGGGTGTTGTTGGTACTGGTATGGCAGGAACGCCAGGCGTTGCCGGTAAAGTTTTTTCCGCTCTGGGTAAGGAAGGAGTGAGCGTGATAATGATCTCTCAGGGTAGTTCGGAGTACAATATCTCATTCGTAGCGAAGAAAGAAGATGCGTATAGGGCTGCGCAAGCGATACACGATATGTTTGAGATGGGCAAGTGAGATTATTCGGAATTCTGCATAAAGTTTGGTATGAAAATACCGTATTAATGCTTGTTTACCACGGAGCCGGCAGAAAATACAGAGTGTCAAGGTAAATATTTGTCTTGCCTCAGCGCTCTACGTGATTTCGGCGGTAAGCAAATACCCTTATTAGTTTCATGCTCATGGGTGTAACCTGTGGATCATGAAAGTTTCTTTTGAATAGAGTTTGATCTGTAACTTTAACCTCTTTTCGTAATAGGTTCTTCAGTTAGTTTGTGTTCTAGTT
>QBUM01000175.1 GCA_013180585.1 Candidatus Methanophagaceae archaeon GoMg2 | reverse complement strand
ACTTCCTTTGACCGCCGACTCTGAAACTGTAATCCGGTGCTCTGGTTGAACGCCCGACTTTTATTGTATCCTCGTGAACTACCTCCTTGTATTGTTCTGCATAGCCTTGTTTATTGCTTACGTCCCAGCCCAGCGCTTCAAAGAAAGGATCAATGAACTCCTGCCTTACCTGTGTTTCGTTATACGTTGACTTTTTATAAACGCCAAGATTATACCGGAATCGCTCAACGAGTTCTCCAATCTTTTGCTTTCCCTGTTCTTTTGTGTAAGACATTTATCTTTTTAACATATTCATCGGCTTTGCACTAAAAGTCACTTTTGCACCTAAAGTCTGAAAGTTGCACCTAAAGTCAGTAAAATATTGGACTTAAAGTGCAAAGCCTTCGGGACCGAAAAGCTTTTATGCAAGATTAACCAATATAAATATGGAGGTATAGGTATGAGTCTTGGTCCAGAACTATTGCCACAAAATAACCCTGATTTATGGGGCGGTCCCTGGTATGTATTCCCACTTTTGATTTTCCTATTCTTAGCTATTTTCTTTGTACTGGCTTTTACGGAACGGCGTATATTTGATTCTATCTTATACAAAATCAGAAATGCAGGGACAAGGATAGATTTCAATAACTTGCGGTCCGTAAAAAGGCATATCAGCGAGTCGGAAGTGGCAGAGGGCTACAAATGGCTGGCTAATAATACCGAAGGCGATGCTACGGTTCTGGCATGGTGGGACTATGCCGCGAACATACAAACGCTAAGCCACAGAAACGTGGTGATAAAAGGGGCGTCCAGAAATATCAAGGATACTATTGAGAGCATGCACAAACATTCATGGAGTTGGATTAAGTATGCGCTCTGGTACCCTTTTGAATCAGAAAAAAGAGTAAAAGAAGTGGCTAATTTTTTCGTTACCGAAAACGAGCGGGAGGCTATGGAGATAGCGAGGGAATATAACGCTAATTACGTATTAGCGCAGTATCCCTGGGATGTTTATAAATTCAAAGCAATGGTCGTGGCAGCGGGAAAAAATCCTGATGATTACATCGCCAGTAAAGTATCGCCACAGGAAATCGAAAATAGAACGATTATAAAGAGAGACACAGTCGGAATGAAAATGATTTACGGTGACGAAGTTGAAGGATTTGAAAAAGTGTTTGACAACGAGATGGAGAGAATCTATAAGCTCAATAAAGTAGTATAAAACGCAAAATTTTGCCACTCTGTTTACTTTAACCAGTATTGTGGCACGAGCACACACCAACGATCCGCTATAAAAAATGTTTAGCTAACCACAGATTACACAGATTTTCACGAGAAAGTTTTATCAACAAACTTTTAGAAAAACTTTGACCAAAAATGCTTCGCTACTTCGCGGAAAGAAAAGCTCGACCAAAAGAACTTATTTGCGTTTTTCTTTTAGCACAGGTTTTCTTTTTGTGAAAAAGAAAAAGTGTTGTGCTAATCTCGTGAAATCTCGTGGTTTTACCCCTGCTATACAAATACAAAAAAAGGATTTAGTTGAAATGCTATAATAAATATTGTAACACAATGCAAAACATAAAAGAAGGCGAGTTCGTGCATCTGATAGACAAGAAAGGCAGAAGATACAAGCTTTTATTAAAAGCGGGGTCTTCTTTCTCATCCACTCATGGCGCTATTTTGCATGACGATATAATCGGCCTGGAAGACGGTAGTGTTATAAGATCATCGCTCCGAGACCCTATTTTGGTTGTCCGACCAACATTAGCCGAATACATATCGAAGATGCAGAAAGGTTCGCAGATAATCTACCCCAAAGACATCGCAGCCATTTTAATGCTCGCGGACATATTTCCAGGTGCAAAGGTGTTAGAAGCGGGTACGGGATCAGGGGCTCTTACAATGGCTTTACTCCGTGCAGTGGGTAAGGACGGAAGAGTGGTATCGTATGATAAACGGGCGGATTTTCAGGCGATTGCACAAAGAAACATAGATACTTTCTTCGGTAAAGTAGAGACTGCCGGGAGTTCGGGGGCGCTTGTATTAAGAGATAAGGACGTGTACGAGGGCATAGAAGAGCAAGACTTGGACAGGATATTATTGGACCTTTCAGAGCCCTGGCGAGTGTTGAAATACGTAGAAGAATCGTTATTAAGCGGTGGAATCCTTCTGTGCTACAATCCCACGGTGTTACAGATATATAAGCTATCGAGAAGGATAGAATTGAAACACGGCGAAAACTTTCGCGTGATGGGTATTTATGAGGTCGGTCTGCGTGGATGGGAGATAAAAGGGCGAAGTATGCGCCCGGAACATAAAATGATTGCTCATACTGGGTTTATTTTTGTAGCGCGGAAATGTACTCCTGCTGCGGAGAAACTATTGTAAACAAGCTCTTTTAGCTGTGTTAAACTCGTAGAAAAGAACAAATGGCTTTTGCATCGGCAATCGCTGCATCCGAAATTAGTTATAGCCGCTAAATCCATGTTCATATTCGCCGCAATTTCGCATTCTTTCCGCTCTCCTGATTCTGCAAATACCACTTCCCTTATTTTTACCTTAGGACTCGCCAGGAAATAGTCAATGTGCCAGTGCAGTTTCTTGCGGTCGCCCGGGTCACGCAAGTGCCGTTCTATTCTTCGTTCTAATCCCGAAAGCGCAGAACCGACATACGCATAAAAACCCTTTTTGAACGCTACGCAGCCCATTTTGCCTATTTCTATCTCTACGTCCTTACTATTTCCTATGATTAGCACGTAGGTCCCTTTCATTCGCTCGCTCTCTTTTAGCTTCGAACTCTAATCAATTAACACAAAAACGCCCATACACGACAGCGTTACAATCACCCCCGCTATTATTACACCTGCGAGAATAGCGGGAAATGCGTATCGGAAATGGATGCCAAAGACAAAAGCGGCTGCACATGCGGTCCACGCGCCAGTCACGGGCAGTGGAATTGCGACAAACGGTACTAATCCTAAGGCGCCATATTTCTCCATCCTATGGTCATATCGTCGCGTTCTCGCGAATAGCCAGTCAAAGAATCGGTCGAATACCCGGTATCTCCTCAACCAGTTTGAAACCGGCTCAAGAAAGAGAAGTAATGGTACTACCGGCAGCATATTACCTATCACGGACAGCACGAAAGCTTGCGAGGAGTCCATATTGTAAAGGCTAATTCCAATGGGGATAGCGACACGCAGTTCACCAAAAGGAACCATCGCTATTAACATCACCCTTATACACTCAGGCAGCACGTTAATACCCATCTCGAAAGTCATAAAGACACTCCTGTACTATCTCTTCGGCTTAAACATATAAAAGTAATGCGGTCACACTATTGATTGTCAACGGAAAAGCTATGACTACGAAAATGAAGAGCCTGGCAGAAGAACTAAGCGAATGGATCAGAGAGAAAGTGGATGAAGCATCGGCTGCAGGTGTTGTGCTGGGAATGAGTGGCGGCCTGGATTCGTCAGTAACCGCGGTATTATGTAAGACCGCATGTCCACAGAGCACGCTTGGCTTGATTCTACCCTGCAGAAGTGACCCTAAGGATATGGAGCATGTGAAACTTGTTGCAGATAAGTTTGATATTGAAACAAGGACATTGGATATCTTACCGGTATTCGAGGCGGTTATTGAATCGCTTGGTGCTGTGGCATACGCGGAAAAAGGTGATATTGCAACAGAGAACCTGAAGCCACGTCTGAGGATGCTTTTTCTTTACTATTTCGCAAACAAGCTGAATTATCTGGTGGTCGGCACAGGAAATAAAAGCGAACTCGCGATTGGATACTTTACAAAATACGGCGATGGTGGAGCGGATATACTTCCATTGGGCAATCTTCTGAAGACCGAAGTGCGAGTTCTAGCTGATGAGCTGCGCATTCCGGAAGAGATATTAGATAAGCCGCCTTCTGCGGGGTTATGGACGGGTCAGACTGATGAATCGGAGATTGGGATGTCCTACGACGAGCTTGATATGATATTGAATGTGATAGAATCAAGGGATTTATCGGGCTTTGACAAAGAGAAGGTAGAGACGGTGAAGAAGAAGATCGAAAGGAGTGAACATAAGCGTAAAACACCACCAGTGGCGTATTTGGGCTCAGTTTAAAGTTGTTAGCCTCCTGTTTCTTTTTACACCCAAGACCTACTCGCAAATTTTAGTCGTTCGTAATTAAACACATAATTTTAAATGAAGAGTAAATTAATAGATGTCCGGGACGATATGGAAATAAAAGCAAAGGGAAAGGAAGAAGTATTTGAAACGGTAGACGAACAAGGTGTAAAATTCGTTGGACTCTGGTTCACTGACATTCTGGGGCGATTGAAGTGCGTTACTATCTCAGTTAGCGAATTAGAAGCTGCGTTTGATGAAGGGATGGGATTTGACGGCTCTTCGATAAAAGGATTTGCACGGATTGACGAGAGCGATATGCTCGCGAAACCGGACCCTGCAACATTCAAGATTGTTCCGTGGATAGCGAAGGAGGATGCAGTTGCGCGAATGTTCTGTGATATTTTAGAGCCTGATGGCACACCCTACATGGGTGATCCAAGGTATATCCTGAAACGGAACCTGGCAAAGTTGAAGGAAGAATACGGATACACGTTCTACATCGGTCCCGAATTGGAATACTTTTACTTCAACAGCGATAAAAAACCGGAGATAATGGATGAAGGCGGATACTTCGATTTAACGACTTTGGATGCGGGAAGCGACTTACGAAGAGATGCGGTCTTAACGCTGGAGGAAATGGGAATAAACGTGGAAGCAAGCCACCACGAAGTTGCACCTTCGCAGCACGAGATAGACCTTCGTTATAAAGATGCACTTACGATGGCAGACAAGGTGATGACCTCTCGAATCGTGATAAAGGAGATAGCACAGCAACAAGGATGCTATGCCTCGTTCATGCCTAAACCCCTCTTCGGTATGAATGGCTCTGGAATGCACGTGCATCAGTCGCTATTTAAAGGAGATCGCAATGCGTTCTTCGATCAAGATGCCGAACATCAAATCTCTGACTTTGCAAAGGGTTATATCGCGGGATTGTTAAGACACGCACCTGAGATTACCTCGATAACCAATCAGTGGATAAATTCGTATAAACGTTTGGTGCCGGGCTATGAAGCGCCAGCATACATCACATGGGCGCGTCGTAACCGTTCTACGCTTGTACGGGTGCCGATGTATAAACCGGGTAAAGAGAAAGCGACACGAGTGGAATACCGCAGCCCTGACCCGGCATGCAATCCCTATTTAGCATTCTCGGTGATGCTCGCAGCGGGATTAGCCGGGATGAAGAACAAGTATGAGTTGCCACCACCCACGGAAAAGGATGTATATATAATGAGCGCTGATGAACGGGAGAAAGACGGGATTTCAGTATTGCCCGGAAGTTTGATTGAGGCGATTACGCTGACTGAGAAGAGTGAATTGGTGAGGGAAGCTCTTGGTGACCATGTTTTCGAGAACTTCATCACGTCAAAGAAGGTGGAATGGGATAGGTATCGAGTGAATATATCGGAATGGGAATTGAAGGAGTACCTATCTGTGTTATAAAAGGAGGAGCTCAGATGAATCAAGATAAGGAATCAAAGAAGAGGGTGCTTATATCGGATAGCCTTTCAGAAGAGGGGATAAATAAGCTGCGTGAATTTGCGGAAGTGGATGTCTTGCTGGACTTGAGCAAGGAAGAATTGAAGGAGCGAATTGCCGACTATGATGCGTTAGTCGTGCGAAGCAGCACGAAAGCGACAAAAGAGATAGTAGAAGCAGGCACACGATTGAAGGTGATTGGCAGGGCGGGTGTCGGCGTGGATAATATAGACGTGGAGACCGCGACGGAACGAGGAATACTGGTGGTGAACGCACCGGAGGCAAATACCATCTCGGCGGCGGAACACACCATCGGAATGCTGCTCAGCCTTTCGCGTAATATACCGGCTGCACACGGCTCAATGAAGTCTGGCAAATGGGATAGGAAGAAGTACATGGGTGCGGAAGTGAACGGCAAGGTATTGGGCATAATAGGCCTGGGCCGAGTGGGGAACGAAGTAGCGAAAATGGCAAAGGGACTGGGTATGCGAGTAGTTGCATACGACCCTTTTATATCGCAGGAAAAAGCACGAGAGCTTGGTATTGCTCTTTCGGGCTTTACTGACGTTATTTCGGTAGCGGACTTTATCACGTTGCACACACCTCTGATGAAAGACACATACCATTTGGTAGGTAAGGACGAGTTCGAGCAGATGAAAGAAGGAGTTCGTGTGATAAACTGCGCACGAGGTGGGATATTAGATGAGGGTGCGTTGGCAGCAGCAATAAGAAGCGGCAAGGTAGCTGGCGCTGCTCTGGATGTATTTGAAAACGAACCACCAAAGGAGAGTGAATTGCTCGAACTGGAAGGAGTAATTATGACGCCTCATCTTGGTGCATCCACGAAGGAAGCCCAGAAAGCAGCCGCACTGATTATTGCAGAGGAGGTAATAACCGCATTGCAGAACAAGCCCGTGCGGAACGCCTTGAATATGATATACGTCGAAGAGGAGCTGATGGATACTATAAATCCGTATCTGGTATTAGCGGAGAAACTTGGGCGGCTATGCGCGCAGCTAATACCAAAATCAAGCAGGATGGAACATTTTAACGTCTCTTACGAAGGCGAAATCGGGAGGACAGGACCAGGCGGTGCGGGAGACGATACGAGGATAATAACCGTGGCAATGCTGAAGAGCGTCCTGTCGTGGTTCACGGACGGCGTGAATTATGTGAATGCCGAGGCGATAGCGAAGAAATCAGGGATGAAAGTAACGGAAAGCAAGACCGAAGACAGTGAAAACTTCGCCTCGTTGATTAGTCTTTCAATAACCGTAAAGCAAGATGGGAACGAAGAGAAGAAGACCGTTGCAGGGACACTATTCGGAAAAGATGATATGAGAATAGTGCAAATTGATGGCTATCGGGTAGATGCTTCTCCTTCTGGCCATATGCTTATATGCACATTCTCAGACAAACCAAAGGTGATAGGACCTGTTTGCACGATTCTGGGCGACAGTGGCGTAAATATAGCGGGGATGCAGGTAGGAAGGGCGAAAGCAGGCGGTGAAGCGGTTATGGTGCTTAACGTGGATAGTAGCGTTAGTAGAGATACGATGGACGAGATAAAGAGGGTGCAGAATATCATTGATGTGACGCTGGTGAAGTTGTAAGCACACGTTTTTATTTCAAAGAGAGTTTTATATTTGTAAAGGAATAAACAGCAAATTCTGATAAAGCTTCCTTTTAAAAAAGAAAGGTTAGTAGAGATGGAAAAGAGAAGAAAGCCAAAATTCGCAAGATATGGATGGTGGAAGAAGAAGAAGCTAAGTAAGAGCTGGAGAAGGCCACGAGGGCATGATAACAAAATGCGCGCGCACGTAGCGGCGAAGGGTGCGATGGTACAGGTAGGATACAGGAGGAAGCGAGAAGAAAGAGGTTTGCATCCTTCGGGAATGCGAGAAGTGCTTGTTTTCAATACGAATGACCTTGCCAAGGGAGTGCCAGGCGAGATAGCGGTGCGAGTGGCATCAGGAGTCGGCGGTAGAAAGAGAGAACAGGTGGAAGAAGAAGCGGCAGCACTTGGTATAAAAGTGCTCAATCCCCGGTATTAGACACTAATTTAAGCCCCATGCCAAAACGAGCTCCTGACCCCATTACCGAAAACGAGCTGAATAATATCCTGGATGCAGCCATCGTGAATGAGCGGGACTATTTAATACTGCGGCTGCTTGCGAGGACAGGTATCCGTATAGGTGAGCTTTACGGTGTTTGTAAACAGGGGGAGAGGAAGTACGGGATACAAAAGAAGGATATTGATTTCCAAAACAAGAGGCTGTGGGTATATTCACTGAAGCAGAAGAAATATGTGAGGCGAGAAGTACTCGTTGACGATGCCACTATCGTGCTGCTGAAGCGGTACACGACGGAGATGGAGTCCGAGGATTATGTATTCAGAAGCATCTCGTACCGACAGATTCAAAGGCTGCCGAAGAAGTATGCTCGAGCTGTGGGCATCGAGAAGAACGTGTCGTGCCATTCCTTCCGGCACTTCTTTATCACGAACTCATGGCGAAAAGGGATTGATATTGCTCGGCTACAATACCTCGCGGGTCATGCCGACTTGAAGACCACGATGATATATACGCATGTGACGACCGAGGATGTGGAGAAGAAATACCGAGAGATATACGAGGGATAACGCAAGGCAAATAGGTCTTTCTTGGATTGGTAATTGCAATAAGATAGTAGTAGCTAACACGTTTATGTTTTTTGTGTGTATTGCCGCGATAATTGATTGCTGTCTAAACTGTTACTCCATAGTTTGCTATGGGGGTTCTATTACTGTGTAGTTTAAGAGTTATTAGTGGATGAACATAAAATATAAACTTTTTAAAGCACTGAAGACAAATAAAACATAAACACAAGAAGGGATTTCAATGCTGACCGATAATGAAATAAGAAGGATAGCAGAAGATTCTTTGCAGTTTATTTCGCTCGGACTTTAGAAGAGATTATCACCACTTCAGAAACGCCTATAACAATTGGAGTCTATGGTGCGTGGGGTTCTGGTAAGACAAGTTTGATGCGGATGACTCAGGAGCTATTAGAAGAACAGGATAAGATAAAGACCGTTTGGTTTGATGCCTGGAAGTTTGATAAGACTTACGACCTGAGAGTAGCACTCATCCATGCGATCTTAATGCGAATGAAAGAAGATGCAAGTAGTTCTCGAGGACTCAAAGCTAAAGTTAAAAAACTTCTCAAGAGGGTAAATTGGCTGGGGTTAGGAAAAGCTGCGTTATCTTCCTTCATCCCACAGCTCGCGATTGGGCAAGGGAATGAGCCATTACTAAAGAACCAAGGGAAGACATTAGAGCTAATTGGCGATTTTGAAGACGAATTTAAAGAACTTACCAAAGAGTATGTTGGTGATGAAGGAAAGCTGGTGGTTTTTATTGATGATTTGGATAGATGTATTTCAGAGAAGACAATAGATATATTAGAGGCGATAAAGCTCTTCCTGAATGTTCCGCTATCTGTATTTGTAATTGGTGCAGATAAGACGAGAATTGAGGATGGAATAATAGATAAATATGGGGAAAAATCCGAAAGTTGGGCAGGAGATTATCTGGAGAAAATTGTCCAGATTCCTTTCGATTTACCTCCTTTAAGGAAGGAGGTCATTACAGAACAGTTCATCCAAGGGTTAGATACCCAGCCGAGATTAAAAAATATGCCCCAATCCTTGCCGAGGTAGGAGATAATCCAAGAAGAATAAAACGACTTTTGAATAGTTTCGAGGTAAAAAGAATACTGGCAGAGAAAAGAGAACTTGAGATAGAAGAGAAAATAATGGCTAAGCTTGCTGTAATTGAGTTTAGATGGCATGATTTTTACACTGATTTAATTGGTATATATAGTGAAACTAAAGGTAATTTGGCTAAAACATTAAAGACGATTTCAGAAAGTGAGGAAACAGAAAGGGAAAAGAAGTTAAAAGAATGGAAGAACCTGAGAGAGTATTATGAAGATGAGAAATTGAAGAGCTTTTTGGAGGAAGAGCCTCCGCTTTGGGATGTTGACCTAGATGAGTATGTCTATCTGGCAAGAAGCACGATTGAATTAAAAGAGAGTGAAGTAAACTATTTTAACATCGCATATTCCTTTGGAGAGAAAGGGGAGCATCTTAAAGCAATAGCGAATTATGATAAAGCCATTGAACTAAATCCTACTGATGAAGATGCTTGGTATAACAAAGGTGTTGAGCTTGGT
>QBUM01000176.1 GCA_013180585.1 Candidatus Methanophagaceae archaeon GoMg2 | reverse complement strand
GTATCCTTTATATCCCCCAACCTGAGAGTGATAGTAGTAATAGTGGAAAACGAAGTCGTCCGGCAGTTAAAGCTTATAGAACTAAGAGAAACGTTGAAGAAGAGAGATGCGCGAGTTGATCACAGAATAGAAGATTTATCGGGCATATTTATGGGCACATCGTCACGGGTGATAAAAAAAGCGGGCGGTAGCGTATTTGGGGTATGCCTACATGGTTTCGCGGGGATACTCGGAACAGAGATACAGCCTGAGCGGCGTTTTGGCAGCGAACTCGCTGATTTCGCACGGAAGTATGGCGCGGGTTTGATGCACACCGATGAACTGCCCGCGTATGGTATAACGGAGGACGAGGTAGAGCGACTGCGAAGTGCGTTTAACGCTGCGGAAAATGATTGCGTGGTGATAGTAGCGACGGGGGAGAGGAAACGTGCGGAGAATGCGCTGAAGGCAGTGATGGGAAGGGCGGAGGAAGCGATGCGAGGGATACCGAAGGAGACGAGAAGAGCTTTACCAAACGGAAGCAGCGCGTATATGCGCCCCCTACCCGGAGCGGCAAGGATGTATCCCGAGACGGACGTGCCACCAGTAGAAATAGATGCGCCAACGCTAAAACACATAAAATCCAACCTGCCAGAGACCTTTGAACACAGAAAAGAGCGATATAAAGAGAAGTTCCACATAAATGACGAACTCGCAGATAAAATCTCACGAAACGTTAATTTTATGCTCTTTGAGCACATAATGGAGTCGTATGGGGGCGTATCAGCAACGTTGGTAGTCAGGACACTTACCGATATGTTGGTCGAGCTGATGCAGGACGGGGTAGAGGTAGAGACGCTGGAAAATCAGCATTTTATGGACTTGTTCGAACAACTCGCTGCGAATGCGTTTGGGAAGGAAGCAATACCTGATATTTTGAAGTTTCTGGCGAAGAAGCCCGATATGAATGTGGAGCAGGCAATAGCCGAAATCGGGCTTAATGTTGATACGGACGAAGTAACGCAGCTTATAGCAGATATAGTAGACACGAAACGTGATTTTATACGTGATAAAGGCGTAAGGGCTGTGGGACCGTTGATGGGCATTGTGATGAAGGAATTACGTGGAAAAGTGGATGGAAAGGTGATAAATAAGATATTGGAGGAGCAAGTGAAGGCAGTTCTGGAGGAGGGTTGAAGGTATTCTTGTCGTATATAATGTATAATTTCCTTCTATTTACGCAGATACCGATTTACACCGATTTATTTGAGTTTAGCATTGTTGATTTTCACCTTCTGTGTCAATCTGCGTTAATCTGTGTCACTAAAAGATAGATGAGATAGATGCATATTTATTTCTTGTATTTGATTAGTGACCACAAGATTACGCTCATTTTCACGAGAGAATAGGAATAGAAATCAGTGGTCAGCATTTTATTAGCCATCTTGTCTGTTATTAGCCTTGAGTTCTTGTTGGTGCTTTGAGCTAAAATTTTATTAACCTTTATATTAGTAGAAGAAGATATAGGTTTTGGGGTATAGCGGCCATAGCGGCGGGGCAACTCCCGGACTCATTCCGAACCCGGCAGATAAGCCCGCCAGCGTTCCTTATGGTACTTAGTTGCGAGAGCACTTGGGAACTAAGGATCGCTGCTATGCCTCAACCCTTTTCTTTTGTGAAAAGAGAAGCGTTGACGGAAAAGAAAATAAGGGTATGTGCCTAACTCTTATTTCTGCTATAGCTACCGTATTCGGACATAACAAACTGCAGCAAACGCAATTTGTTTCACTTAAAGTTCTGTTATGTTATATGGAGTAGATATAGGACAGAAGTCAAGAGAATGTCATTACAAAATACAATGAAAACGGGGAGATTAGAGGCGATACTTTTTGACCTTGACGGTGTATTAATAAACTCATTTGAAAGCTGGTACCAGGCGTTTAACACGATGTTAGTCGAATACCGTAGAGAGAAACTAACCAGAGACGAGTTCCGGGCGACGTGCTGGGGTCCTGACTTAGCGCATAATTTAAATGCCTTAAATTTGACAGACGAAGCAGGTAAGTACTGCATAAATGAGCAACTGAACTTAATCGGGCTTATAGAACTGTTTCCCGGTGCAAAAGCGGTTTTGAGCCGGCTAAGAGCGGATTATAAACTCAAGGTAGGATTGGTCACGAATACGCCAAAGGAAAATGTGAACCGGATATTGGACTATTTCCAGCTATTTGAGCTTTTTGATGTGATTGTTACAGGAGATGACGTGAGAACAGGTAAACCCGATGCGGAGATGATATTAAAAGCGTGCGAGACTCTGAGCGTGAAGCCGGAACATGCAATTCTTGTGGGTGATACCGAAATAGATTTGTTAGCAGGTAAATCCGCGGGTTGTTCTGTTATATGTGTGAAAGCGAAATCCGCGGGTGATGCGTGCATAGAAAGCCTTCAGGAACTGTTCGCGGTTTTGGATAAATAAACCACAAGATTACACGGACTTCCATGAGGAAATAAATTATTGACACAGATTAACGCAGATTGACACAGATGATAAAGATTAACAATATCAAACTTAAATACGTCTGCGTAAATCAGTGAAAATCCGTGTCCTTGGTAGAACTTAGGACGTTATACGTTATCAACGAAAAAATAATACACGTGGGTAGTTATAAAGCTGTGGCTTTAAAACAGAAGTTGAAAATACACCTCTTCACTCGTTTTTATTTTTTTGTCTTAACGGCACAAATACTCGCGATATACAAACCACGCCGCCTTTATACCAGCTATTTCGCGCTTTATACACACAAACAATTGAGAAGACAATCAAAAGATAGAATAAGCTTAAGCTACTCAAAGATATGAAAATTATTGAAGAGGCTCATATTAAACATGGGAAAAATACGCGCGTCCGTTCCCGCAAAGGCGATACTGTTTGGCGAACACTTTGTAGTGTATGGTAAACGAGCGTTAGCTACTGCGATAAACCGACGTCTTACGGTCGTAGTGTCGAGCAAAGCAGAGAGCGGCTACCACGTAAAAATAGCGAACATTCCTACTTTTGGCTTGCAGCTAAATTTAGAACACGAAAAAGGAGGGCGAGAAGCATATCCCTATAAAGATTATGATAACGCATCAAAAGCAATTGCGTATGTCAAGAAAACAATAGAATATCTTGAAGAGAATTATGAAATAGGCGGAGAAGGGGTAGAGATAGAAATAAGCTCGGAGATACCACTCTCTGCCGGGTTAGGCTCCTCCGCAGCCACCTGCGTTGCTACCATCGCGGCACTCAAGGAATATTTTGGCGTTGGTACTGACTTAGAGGGAATAAGAAAAGATGCACATTCGGTTGAGAAAGCGGTTCAGGGAAATGCCAGCCCGGTGGATACCGCGATTTCTACTTACGGCGGGTATGTACTGATAGAGAACGCGGAGGTGAAGAGATTAGAGTTAGCCGAGCTGGATTTAGTTATAGGCACTATTGGCAGCATACCCTTGAGTATGGACATCACGAAAACTGCTGAAATTAGTTTGAAGACAAAAAGGATAGTAGAAGAGGTAAAAGCACGCCGAGAAACTTTTAGTAGCATATTCGAGCACATTTTCGATGCCGCTGACGAATTAACGGCACAAGCGCTCAGAGCGATAGAGCGGGAAGATTTTGTGAAGCTGGGTGCGTTAATGAACGTAAATCATGGCTTGCTGGATGCAATCGGAGTGGTGCCAAGACGTTTGAGCGAATTGGTAAAGCTATCGCAGGAGTCAGGCGCGTTGGGCGCGAAAGTAACAGGAGCCGGGGGGTTAGACAAGAGGGGCGGCGTAGGGTCTGTTTTAGCGCTGCCCGGTGAATCAAAGGACAGAATAAAAGTGGCGCTGGAGATAGCGGGTGCGCTCGTAATGGATGTGAAGACAGGAGAGACGGGTTTAAAAACAGAAAAATTCGTTTAATTAGTGCACTTCTTGGTAGGTTTTTTAAAAGAATCAAAAATCTTTATGTAATACAGACAGTAATAGAAAGAGAGAGGTAAAAGAGTAAATGGAAAGCGATAAGGGGATGGTGCTTCCAGGAGATTTCTTGGGCACTTCTGAGGAATATATTCTGGGAAATGGGGTGTACGATGAAGAGGGTAATTTATATGCCCTGCATATGGGGGATGTTAACATAAGCGATAAAAGGGTTATAAGTATCCTGCCAAAGGTAGAGACGCCGCCAACGATTAAAGAGGGAGATGTGGTTATAGCTCAGGTGGGGGATATAAAGGATACAGTTGCCATTGTGAATATAGCGTGCGTGAAAGGACATGAGACGCGAGAAATTGCCATGCCCACCCAGGGAGTAATTCATATATCAAACGTAAGAAGCGGTTATGTTAAAGAGCTGCGGCAAGAATTTGGGTATCTTGATATAGTAAAGGCGAAAGTGGTAGACGCAAAAGCATTAAGACTTAGCACCGAAGGGAATGATTTAGGCGTGGTAAGAGCGATATGCGCAAAATGCAAAGGCAGCCTGAAGAGAAAAGGGGAGACATTGTCATGCGATAAATGCGACAGGATAGAAACACGGAATTTATCTGATGACTATGGCAAGGGCGTGGAGTAGGATATGGAAGAACAGGATAAGAAGATAAAGATTCTGGAACAGAAGGAAAAAGAAGTGAGGATAGAGATAGTAGGGGAAGATCATACGCTTTTATCACCGTTAACATCCAAGTTGTTAGAGAACAGACAGGTAGATATTGCATCTTATAGCATCAAACATACGTTAATGAGTGATCCTGTTTTGTACGTGAAGATGAAGGAAGGTGACGCATTAGCGGCTGTGGTATCGGCGGCGGCGGCTCTGGCATCAGAATTCGAGGAATTTGAGACGCTCTATAAAAAAGCGGCAATAGTCTAGTGGTAGGACACGGGCTTCCCAACAACCTCTTTTATTTTTAAACGAGTTCGTTATTTACATATCAAACTAATGAGGAGGGAGGGAAATAGCCTGTAACTCGGGTTCGAGCCCCGGTTGCCGCATAAACCCTTTCTTTTATAAAAGGAAAGCGTTTCTGGAAAAGGAAATAAATGCCTTAGGATTGGAATATGGAGAGAATAAAGAAATACGAGTTCAGGAAGGAATTGGAAGAACTGAGAAAGAAGGCGGGGCGAGGTACAGAACTCATATCCGTTTACATTCCTCCTGACAAACAAATATCAGATGTTAGTTCTCATCTCAGGGATGAATACGGGCAAGCGATGAACATAAAAAGCAAATCCACTCGTACTAACGTCCAGAGTTCGTTGGATTCTATATTATCCAAGCTGCGATACATATTTGTGGGCGAGAACGGTGTGGTTATATTCTGTGGTGCAGTAGATAAGGGCGGTGACAAGACGAATATAGAAACTGTCATCATGGAGCCCCCTGATAAGGTTCTCTCCTATATCTACCATTGCGATTCGTCGTTCTTTCTTGAGCCGCTGGAGGAGTTAGTGGCGGAGAAGGATACCTATGGGTTACTCGTACTTGACCGCAGGGAAGCGACAATTGGCACATTACGCGGGAAGGTGGCGGAGCCGCTGAAGCACTTGACCTCTTCGGTTCCCGGTAAGATAAGAAAAGGCGGGCAGTCGTCAGCGCGATTCCAGCGGCTGCGTGAAATCGCAATAGATGACTTTTATAAGCGAATAGGGGAGCATGTAACACGAATTTTACTTCCCGTGGCAGACCTTAAAGGGATCTTAATAGGTGGACCAAGCCCAACGAAGGACGATTTTTTAAAAGGGTCTTACCTGCATTACGAGCTCCAAAATAAAATCCTCGGCGCTTTTGACGTTGCATATACGGATGAATCTGGTCTTTCCGAACTTGTGGAAAAGGCAGGAGATGTCCTGGAAGATATGGATTTGATGACGGAGAAGAAGCTCATGATGCGATTCATGCAGTTATTGGCAAATGATGACAGGATGGTTGCATACGGGGAGCGCGAAGTGAGGCAGAAGTTGGAGATAGGTGCTGTAGATATGCTTTTATTTTCTGCGGAACTTGATACAGAGTTCATGCACGATTTGGTAAAGAAGGCGGAGGATACCGGTTCGGCAGTGGAAGTAATATCACCGGATTTTGAGGAAGGCACGCAATTGGCTCGTGCGTTTGGTGGCATCGCGGCAATATTGAGGTACCGATCACGCTAATATGCACGATAACATTATTTTGGTAGGGACCGGGCACATATTAGAGAAGAGCGTAAGAGAGGTAGAAGAAGTAATAGCCCGAGAAAGGCCGGATGTGGTTGCCGTTGAATTATGTGCGGCAAGATATGAAGCGTTGAAGGGTAATGTAGAGGAAGTCCCGATAAAAGATGCGATAACAGGCGGCAAACCTTTTTTAATGCTTACCCATTGGTTGCTCGCGTACGTACAGCGAAAGATGGGCAGTGAACTCGGCATCGAGCCCGGCGCAGATATGATGGCGGCGATAAATAAAGCAGAAGAGTTTGGTTGTCAGATCGCGTTGGTGGACCGCCCAATCCAAATAACGATGGAACGATTCTGGAAAAAGATGAAGTTTCTGGAAAAGCTAAAAATGGTCTTCTCTATACTCTTCGCTATTTTCGGTATGGGAAGAGAAACGGATGACGAGGAAGATGGTACAAATAAACTAAAGTTTAAGGGCGTTGGCACGAATAAGGGTAAGGTGATAGACCTCGATAGCATAACAGATGAGGATGTAGTGTCTCAATTGGTGGAAGAGCTGCGAGAGTTTTCGCCGGGAGCGGCAACCGCACTGTTAGACGAACGAGACGCTTATATCGCCGGGAGCTTACTGGAACTATCGCGGCAACATTCAGGTAATGTTAATCAAAATGCTGCTTCTGATATGTTAGATCAAAACGATCCGCTCACGCAAGAGAGGAAGATAGTTGCGGTAGTTGGTGCAGGGCATGTTGCGGGGATAAAGAAACTGTTCAGTAGTCCTGAATTGATACAGTCCAAGGAGGACCTGTGCTCGCTCCCAACTAAGCGGTTTAATCTAAGTATAAAAAACCTGTTAGGAGTCGGATTGGGCGTAGCACTTGTGATTATTTTGTTAGCGTTCTTTTTATCGGGCATAACATATGAAGTCCTGCTCCAAGCTTTTTTTTGGTGGTTCATAATAAATGGTACTCTGTCAGCAGCGGGTGTTATACTGGCGAGAGGGCATCCACTTTCTGCGCTTACCGCATTTTGCGTGGCGCCGCTTACTTCGTTGAACCCACTTTTAGCGGCAGGGTGGTTTGCGGGCTTGGTCGAGGCGCATTTGCGTAAACCCACTGGCGAAGACGTAAAGAGCATGATGAAAACAGATTCTTTACGGGATTTGATGAATAACAAGCTGTTTAAAGTCATTTTTGTAGCAGCGTTAGCGAATCTGGGCAGTGTTGTCGGGACGTTTATCGCGGCTTATGTGGTGTGGCAGGTGGTAGGCATAGATATAAACACGATCTGGGGGGGTATAAGATCTGTTTTTTGAGAGCCTTTTACGTTACACCGTCACAACGTTGTTTTCCGACAGGCATGAGGGGCAGATTACTTTTTCTACCGTTCCAGCCATTTTATTCCCACAGTTAGATAGAAACAGGAGAAACGATAATGGTTCGCGTTGGCGTTCATGTCTCGATCGCTGTGTCAATAGATAAGGCAGTGGACCGAGCAATAGAGAAAGGTTGTGATACGTTCCAGATATTCTCGAGTAACCCCCGGGGCTGGAAGGTTCGAGAGCTTAAAGAGATTGAGATAGAACAGTTCGTCACGAAGGTTAGGCAGTCCGGGATATTCCCACCCGTGGATCACATGCCCTACCTCCCAAACCTTGCCACACCGACTGATGAGGTCTATAAAAAGTCAGTGGCAGCTCTTATCGTGGAATTGAGACGGTGTGCGTCTTTACAGATTCCTTACCTCGTCACACACCTTGGTAGTCATAAGGGATACGGCAAAGCTGCCGGTTTTCTGCGGATGGTGGATGCGATCAATATGGCATTTCGTGCAGTAGATAATAAAGTGATGCTGCTTCTTGAGAATACCGCGGGGACAAAGAATAGTATGGGTGGGACTTTTGAGGATATACAGCATATCAGGGGCAATATTGAGCATAAGGAGAGAATAGGAATCTGTTTTGATACCTGCCACGCATTTGTTGCCGGTTATGATTTGCGAACCGAAGAAAGTCTGAATGCAACGATGCAACATTTTGATGATGTTATAGGCCTTGAACATCTGAAACTAATCCATCTAAACGATGCAAAGGCGGATTTGAACTCGCGGTTGGATCGGCACGAGCATATCGGGCTTGGGTATATAGGAGAGGAAGGTTTCCGGGTGATTCTCAAAGACGAACGCATAAAGAAGTTGCCGATGATCCTCGAGACTCCTGTGGATAACAGGAGAGATGATGTTGAGAATATCCAGAAGGTAAGAGAACTTGCTCTTTAATCTGTATCTTTCCTGAGTGGCATTTGGTGTTTTGTAGTTGTATAGCAACGAAAACCAAGAGATTTCACGAGATTAGCACAAGATTTTTTCTTTTTCTGAAAACACATTCTTTTAGAAAAAGAACCTGTGCTAAGAGAACAAATTTTTTTTGGTGAAGCTTTTCTTCTTAAGACTCACCTTCACACCAATCTATTTCCCATTTTCATGCAGTTACCACGCCTGATAGTAGCATAGCCTCTGTTAACTCGGTATTCATTTTATTGGGGGTTTCATATCCAATATCTTGGAGCAAGCTTTTAAAAGGCTCTTCAATAGTAAACACGCATTTTAGTGGGTCTACCCATAATAAATAACTTGACACGCGCTCCAAAACGTCTTTAAAGCTCATATGGGGGAGTTGCGAGCGCACGCATTGAACGAGGTTATAAACAAGACAAAGGAGGAAATAGAAGCCATAATTACTCTCTTTTGTCTTAAAATAACTACCTGCAATGTTCAAATACGATTTTAACTCTTTGTTAGTCAGCTCTATCAAAAATTTCTCTTTATACTTCCGTATGATTGTTTCCGGCTTGCTATTTAAGGCGGTTGTAAAAAGAGGAATGAAATCTTTGTACCCCTCACCACGAACAAAAAACAGGTTTATCATCGTCCCGTGCCAAATACACCGGTTAAATTCGCAGATAGTGTAGGATACACCGTCTATCGTCCGCGTAATTGTCTTAACACCGTTTAATATATCTTCCTTTCGATATTTCTTTCCAATGCGGGACACAACGAAATTGATGTCCAATCTCGTCAACACCTTTACACCCGCTTTTCTTCCTTCTCTCAGATTTTCAGCCGATTTTAGACCGCCATCATAGATAAACCAGTCTCCACTCTTTATTTTACCTGTTTTAACCATTTTGGCAAGCTCTTTTGGCTTGCTGAGGTGTCTTTTGTTATGGTTTATGATTTTAAACATTGTGATGTAATTGCACCCTCCACATAGCTTTACCGTTAATAAAAGGTCCTGTAATCGTTCATTAACTCCAGAAAAGTAGTTTCTTAACTTCTTTGCGGCGTAAACCCGTTTTCTTTTTCTTTTAATGAGTGTTGCATCCGAAATGTTGATGTTGGACTTTAAATCAGGAAAGAAGTCCACTAATGAGATTTTTTCGTTAATAACCATCTTTCCCATCTCCGCTAAGTGTTCATAATGATTTGAACAGCTCAAACGTAGAAAACCAAGCTTATATGCCCCATTTATCGATAGATGCGGTACTTTCAAAGTTATGATCATCAACTCCAATAAGCTCTGAAGTAGCGGCGTATTCTCTTGCAACTCCTTTGGAATGCTAAATACAAATCTTGTCTCCCTTATTCTAATCCCGCCATCCTTTTTTAGTCCATCTGAAGTGCTTGCTTAAAAAGATTACGGAAAAACGGTTAAACATGTGGTGTGAAGGTAAGGTATATAAAGAATTTAGTGGAAGAAGCGAGGAAGAAGATGCCAAGGTTGGGAGTGGGTTTTGCCACAAA
>QBUM01000177.1 GCA_013180585.1 Candidatus Methanophagaceae archaeon GoMg2 | reverse complement strand
CTTGTACAACATTTATCTCGGTCAAGGATGCGATCCTAATGTTAAGCGGGAGAGGTTGATGGAGCGATGGGTTACTTAACCGAACACGCATGGATAGCCCTTTTAAGGGAATTTCTGAAATAAATGAAGAGATAAGTTTAGAATTAACCGAGGCAACATTTAAAACATACAATAAAATAATTGATCTTTGTATTGAAAAACAAGTTGATTTCCTCTTAATTGTAGGAGATATTTACGATGGCGCAGACAGAAGCTTACGAGCACAGCTTCGATTTCGTGATGGCCTAAAAAGATTGTCTGAAAATGGAATAAAAGCGTATATAGTACACGGAAATCATGACCCATTAGATGGGTGGTCAGCAAATTTAGACTGGCCAAAAAATGTCCATATATTCAACGGAGAATCCGTGGAGAACGTTTTGGTTGAAAATGGTGGTGAGAAAATTGCCCGAATTTGTGGCATTAGTTTTCGCAATCGAGAGATAAAAACCAATCTCACTAAAAAATTCCCAGAAATATCAAAAAAGGCTCTGTTCACTATTGGTATGTTACATTGCAACGTTGGGCCTAACACGGGACACGAACCTTATGCACCTTGCACATTACAAGATTTAATTACCCGAAAATTCGATTATTGGGCTCTCGGTCATGTCCACAAAAAAGCAATTGTAAATGATGAGAATCCGCTGGCAATTTATCCGGGGAATCCACAAGGTCTTCATCCCAAAGAGACAGATGCTAAAGGATGTTTCTTGGTCACTATTGACGAAAATAGAGAACCAACTGCTGAATTTGTTGAAGTTGATTCAATAAGGTGGTTTGTAGAAGAGATATCAATCAATTCCATCCACACGGAACAGGAACTAATCTTAAAAATACGTAACTACAGGGAAAAGATTCTGGAAGAAGCAGAGGGACGTCCCTCAATTTGCAGAATTAATCTTACCGGTAGAAGTGCCTTACACACATCTATCGCTCGAAAAGGTGTTTTAGATGACATCCTCAAAGATTTAAGGGTAGATGAAGAGGGGGAAAATCAATTCGTTTGGATTGAAAGCATTGAGGACAATACGAATCCTAACATCGACAGAAAATCATTGTTAAAGCGCAAGGACTTTATCGGGGATTTGGTCAAGCAGTTTGAAGATTTTTCGCAGGATGAGAATAAAATAGCTGAACTTAAAGAGTCCCTCGATCCCCTATTTACCTCCCCTGGTGGGAGAAAACTTCTTGAACCAATTGATGACGTGAATTTTCTTGATTTAATAAAAAAGGCAGAAACACTCTGTTTGGATAAACTCATGGGAGAAAATTCTTATGAAATTTGAAGAAATTTATATTGACGGTTTTGGAATATTTCACGATTATCACATAAAGAATTTGACTTCTGGTCTCACTATTTTTATTGGACCGAATGAAGCGGGGAAATCAACGCTTCTCGCTTTTCAAAAGCGAATCCTCTTCGGTTATCCTGACAGACGCAGTAAACTCAATCTTTATCCACCCCTCGCAGGGGGTAATCATGGCGGTAGGTTAATCGTATCGAATAGCGATGATGCAAGATATATAATTGAACGATATTCTAAGGGAGACCACGATGTAAAAGTGATTTTACCTGATGGTTCCACATGTGGTAGCACAGAACTCAACCACATCCTCGGACATGCCAATAAAGACATTTTCGAGAACATCTACGCTTTTGGTCTCACAGAACTCCATGATTTTGAAACACTCAACAGTGAGTCAGTCAAAGGGCGAATCTACAGTGCAGGAACTGGAATCGGCGCTATTTCTCTCTCAAAAGTGCAGAAAAATCTGGAAAACGAAGTTGACAACCTCTTTAAAGCGCGTGGTAGCAAACCAGAAATTAATGCTCTATCAACTGAAATTAAAAATGTAGATTCAAGGCTCCGCGAAATAGAGAATGACGCCAAAAAATTTGACACGCTCCACAAAAAGTTAGAAGAAATAACCAAGGTGATTGTAGACATTGAACAAGAACGAAATCAAATAAGAACAAAACTCAACCACACTACAAACTTGGTTAAAGTTTGGGATGACTGGAGAAAAATACACGAAGCTAAAGAGCATCTACAAAAAATTACAGAAATTGAGAACTTTCCTGACAATGGCATAGCAATATTGGAAAGAGCGATAGAAAAAATCGATGAATTAAAAGTAAGTATTTCTGAAAAGAATGAAGGGTGGGAAAGAATTCAAATTCGAAAATCGGGGATAAACATAGATAAAAAGCTAATCGCTAATAATGAGAACATCCTTGAACTTCAAAAAGGTCAGGATAAATATACTTCGGCTGTTAGAGACCTTCCCGCGTTAGAAGAAAACTTAAAAAGGGACAAAGACGGGCTAAAAAGATCACTGCATGAAATAGGGCCTGATTGGGATGATGAGAAACTTTCTAACTTTGATTTCTCCATACCTACCAAAGAAATAGTAAGAAAAAAATATAACACCTTAGAAGTGGTAAGAGCAAGCATTCATGACACAGAAAAAGAAGTTCACGGAATCGAACAAACCATTAAAAATCTCAAAGAGGAAATTGAGCTACTAGATAAGCATCCGAAACCGCAGTCGCTTCAGCAAATAGACGAAACAAAAATAAAACAACAAAGGAAATCGTTACAGCTTCTACGAGTGAAATATCCAAATTTAAAAGAAAAGGAAGCTGACATGCGCAATCTTGAAGAAAAAGAAGAACTGCTCACTATAATCAAACCACATCGAGCAGAGTTTCTCCCCGAGCTACCTCTTTGGCCTGCGTTCATGTTTATTGCTGCGGGAATCGTTTCCTTGATACTATCAATTTTGGGGAATAATTGGGCGATAGGCATCAGCATTCTCGCGATCTTATCTATATCAGCAGTAATTTATATTATTTTAATCAGAAAAAAACTTTCTCCCGCTATAAAACCTGAAGGATTCAAAGACAAAGATACAGAAGATTTAATCAAAAGATCGAGGGATTTGTCTGAACGGAGAAAAAAGCTTGAGTTGGGACTACAAGAAATTAAAGGTGAAATGTTATCAAATGCTAAGATATGCGAATTTGAGGACATTCCAGACCCACAACTAATAGAAAATAAAGAATTGGAACTCCAAGCAGCCTCTGAAAGCATATTAAAATCAAATGAATTGAAAAAACAAGAAGACACGCTGAATAAAAAGTTGGGAAAACTCAGCGAGGAAGTAAATATCGTAAAAAATAAGCTTATTCTTCTGAACAACTTTTTTAAACCTAATCACCTGTTTTTCTTTCTTAGCACAAACCTTTTCTTAGAAAGAAAAGCTTTACCAAAAGAACTTTTTTTCTTTTAGTACCCGTTTTTTGAGTTTTTTCTTTCTTAGCACAGGTTCTTTCTTTTTTCCAAAAAAGAAAGAAAGTGTTGGGGGAAAAAATTAACCCCCTATTTTTTCTGTTTTTTGTTTGCAATCACTAGCATTGATTAGTTCAGTTACTCACCGTTCCATCCTGGCTCACGTAGAATACCTTACCGTTAACCGTGACTTTCCAGTCCGGATAGTACGGACTCGCATCCACGTACACGAGCTCGATAGTCGGTCGCGTCTGGATAACCTCGAGATCTCGGGCATCCTTCTTAGCTACTACATGCAGCTCATCGAGTACCTCACCAAGTGCGAGCTTCATTGCCTCTATCTTCGATACCGGCAGATACTTCTCCGGGTTCTCGACCCACGAAGCTTCCTTGAAGCTGCCGTCTGTTGCATCCACGATGACCACGACAAGCGTCTTCTCGACTCTTATCGGCTCGATTGGTATCGGCTTGAGCTCTATCTTCTCTGCCACACGCTTCATACGCTCGAGCTTCTTGAGTCCGCTTATTTCCGGTCTTTCGATTTCAACCGGCATCTTTTTGGTCTGTTTTACCTCAACCGGCACGTTAAACGGCACTACATAGTAGTCACCGTTTTCACTTGACACGAGCATCGGCTGACCCGGAACGGTCTTTGCAAATACCGCTGCAAATCCGGAGTCGTAAGGCACGAGTTCTTCGTTCACACCGTCTATTGCTGCCTTTACTACCTTGAGCAGCTCGTCGTCCTTGACTACTTTCTCAAGTGCGAGTTGCTTGACGCCGTACAGCATCATCGGCTCCTCAGCCAGCATAGGTGTTATCGCTTCAGCAAGTCTTGGCTTTGGTTTTGCTAACGTTACCTCAACATCGTCGTCTTCTGGTGGTTCGCATACTGCCACGTATGTGCCGTTGTAGCTATCAGCTTCGTTGACGTTGAGCATTTTGTGGTATTCGCTCTTCCACTGCTCTACACTCTTATAGGTGTTCTCGCCTATACCGCCTGCACCTTCCAGCGTTTTGTTGTACGGGTCGTTCATCCAGAACCCGTAGATTATGTAGCTGTCCTGTGCGAAAGTCGGTTTCATGTCTGTGTGTATTCCTCGAACTACCATCCAGTTGGAGTAGTCGCCGTAAGTTGGTGCTGCCCCTGGCCCTAAATAATGCCACTTGCACATATAGTGCAGTGTATTATTGATGTCGGTGTAGCTACCGATGCCGTAGTTCGCATAATTACCACCGCCGTAAGAGGATATGTTGTGTAGGATGTAGTTCAACGTCCATCTCATACCCGACGGGTCTACAAACAGAAGGTCTGCGTTGCATACCTGATTGTGTGCTATGCCCGTTTCGTTCAAGTACGACTGAAGTGGCTCCAGAGGTCGATAATGGTCAACCAGCATTTGCATGACCGCAGGTCCGCTCCAGTTCGACTCTTCCCATGTACGGTACGGGAAGGTCAGATAGTTCCGGCAGAAGTGGTTCAGCGTCAGGTTGACGTTCTCTTCGCCACTAATCTCTATCACCTCATGGTTTGTGACGTTGCAGTTACTCTCGTTATTGCCTGTGTCCCGGCATGCGGTTATCTGTAGTACGTCATTTGCAGCTACCTCGCCCGTGACATCCAGTGTGAGGTTGTAGAAACCGTCCAGACCGATATAATCGGCAGGTCGGTCATCAACCGCATCTGGCTTGTCCGTGTTCGTGATGTTTACTCTGGTTGCTGGGTCGTCTCCTTCCGTTTTGGCGTAGCCGCTGATTGTGTATGTTTCCGCTGGTGTTCCACACGTGAATGTGCCGTTCTCAAAAGTAACGTTGTCTGGATACAAATTTCTATCATCACGCGTTATTACTTCAATTGGACATGGTTGACCCCCTGACTTTCCATAACCAAAGAGCATAGGTGTTTCGCAGTATTCAGTCGAGTTGCAGTGAACTGTGAAAGTGGCTATGTGCTGAATTCCTTCTTTCGATCCGTCAAACCCGTACATTACCATGTCATAACGCATGCCGCCAGCATCACCGCAGCAAATCGGATATGCGTTCCATGAAGACATCCACGGGTCCATATTCGGGCCCCATCCTGGCCATTCCCCATATACCGGATGGTCGGTTATGTTCATGCATGAAGGATTATAGCGAATACCAACCTGACCACCTTTCACCTTGTCCATTGGTGTGTCTGTTGTTATATTTATCATCAGTTTCACTTCCCTCGTGTTGCAGTAGCCTTCCGGCACGCTAGTGTTCTGTGGATCAAAGAAGAACGTTGCATGCGCCGCTGATGCTGTCGAAACTGTAAGAACTGCAAACAATACCACTATCCCAACCGTCACTATTTTTGTTTTATTCATTTTTTATTTTTCACCTCCTATTTGTTTTATCCTTGTTTGTACCATTTTTGGTACAAGCTCCTCTCATCATTTCTTTTCACCTCTCTTTTCTATTTCTCGTTTATCCAACTGTTCCCCAAAAAGTTGGATGGGGGAAAGTTTAACAACCTCTCCATCTTTTTCCCGTTTCGTTTCCATATCCTATTTCTCTCAGCAGCACACCAGCGGATACTGTTCCTCACCGTGAAGCAGATACATGAATATCTGTCTGCCATCGTTCGTTGTAACCCCGGGCAACCCATCTACATCACCGCATACGCCTGGTGGTTCTACTGTAATGTTCAGGGCGAATAACCCGCCATCCAACAGCTCAGGTTCGAGTACTGTATGGTTAAACGTTTCTTCGTTGCTGCCATCAGAGGCATAGATGTGGAATACATTGTCCACACTCACGTTCCATGAAGACGTTATAGCATGATAGTGGTTTGAGTCGCCAGCAGTTGCTACACAGAAGACCTCGGAAGTGTTTAGATCCTCTATCGTTACTGTCGGACCGTAAACAGGGTTTCCCGCGTTGCCGCTTACCCACCCGTAGATTTTAAACGGTGTTGGTGGTTCCAGTGCTGCCGCTGACAGTATCATGCTTACCACTATCAGTGTGCTAACTAACCCAACAATCATCTGCACTTTTGTTGTCATTTTTTTGATCGTCCTGGTTTTAGGCATACGTCAGCGTGCAGTCCTCTTTTGCTGCTATCCAGTAGCCTTCGCCTCGTTCCATCATCCAGAAGTCGTTGAACATGTCTGGTGCGTGTTGCTCATAGACCTCGTATTTCGGCGATGGTGCGTTGTTCCATTGTGCAACGTAGTTGTACTTGTCTGTAATCGAACCAAGTGCGTTTTCTTCTGTAACGTTGATGCTTGCGCTTGTGTTCGTCCAGCCAATGCAGTTCAAGCCTTCTGAAAGACTGACTTCTACTCTATTGTACGGTAAACCACTATAAATCCACGTGTCTATCGCAGTCATGTAGATGAAGTATCCGACACCTTTCTGCATCTTATCTTCTAAACTCAGCAGGACCCAGTCATTGTTCACCGCATCGTATTTGTATAGGTCGCTATATGAACCGCTCAATGAGTCGGCTATTATATTCGCTACTGTCATGTCTGTTTCGTTGTACAGCGGCAGCGAAATCATGTTCCAGCCTACAACGAGTTCCTTCTCGAATGTCTCCGGTGGTGGCGCTGCTCCACATGTGAATGTGCCGTTCTTAAAAGTAACGTCGTCGGGATACAGATTTCTATCATCACGCGCCATTACCTCAATTGGACATGGTTGAACCCCAGACTTTCCATAACCAAATAGCATGGGTGTTTCACAGTATTCAGTCGAGTTGCAGTGAACTTCGAAGGTGGCTATATGCTGAACCCCTTCTTGAGATCCATCAAACCCGTACATTACCATGCCATAACGCATGCCACCAACATCACCACAGCAAATCGGATATGCGTTCCAGGAAGACATCCACGGGTCCATGTTCGGACCCCATCCTGGCAATTCCCCATATACAGGATGGCCAGTTATGTTCATGCGTGAAGGGTTATAGCGAATACCAACCTGACCCCCTTTCACCTTGTCCATTGGTGTGTCTGTTGTTATATTTATCATCAGTTTCACTTCCCTCGTGTTGCAGTAGCCTTCCGGCACGCTGGTGTTCTGTGGATCAAAAAAGAACGTTGCATGCGCCGCTGATACTGTCGATACGGTAAGAACTGTGAACAACGCTGCTATACCTAATATTGCTATTTTCTTTGTTTTGTTCATTTTTTCCTTTTTCCTTTACCTCCTTTACCTATTTTTCTTTTCTGCGTACCGCTTTGATCAAACTTTTTTTAAAAAGTTTGATGCGTAAACGCTTTTTCTATCCCTTAAAAAAGAAAAAAGGGAAAAATTTGTTTTTTAGTTATATCTCGCTCGTGTCTTTTTTAGTAGCACCAGGGAGGGTTACAGACAACAGGACCAGGGCCGCAACAATTTAGGCTGCCAGACACTATGGCGGAGCCATCCGACCATGATACACCATAGCTACAGTCCACATCTGCTGCCCAATTACATGTTGCTATGTTCCCAGCAACTACGGCTGAGCCATCCGACCATGATACAGTACCTTCTCCGGTCACATCCCCACAAACACAACACGACGGTGTATAGTCATCCGTAAACCGTTCACGGTTGCCATGCAGATCGCCCCAGACGTTCTCATCGAATATGCGCTCGAAGTTGACAAAACCTTGTAGCCAATCGCTATCGCCACCCATCACGAACGGTCCGACAGACCGAAGCTCGGTTGCAGGCCATCTATGACCTGGCTGCAGTCCTGCCGGAACAGATACAGGGTCAACACAGTCCCATGATTCACCGAGTAAGGTAAAGTTCACCTTGCACTCAGCAGGAGTTGCCTTATCCCCTATATTTTCTACATAGTAGGTCAGGTTATACCGCTTGTATGGATGATTAACCCATTCCACCGGCTCGAAACCACGTATCACCAGGTCCGGTCCACCGAACACGTTCTCGGTACAGTTGTCGTTTTCCTTTGTCTCGGTAATATCCCCAAGGTCATCCGCACACACTTTTATCGTGTCTATTCCTGTGACTGCATATGGTCCGACAGTCGCCGGAGGGTCGCACGAAAAAGCCGCCAGGTTTGAAGCTCCGGCATGTTGCTGGAAAATCCCGTCAATATAGATATCTGTACTGCTCGTACTACCTGCTTCTACATTACCAAGGTTGCAGACCGTATAGATGATGTTGTAGTGGGTGGAGTCAACCCACGTTTCGTGCTTATCCTGAACCATGAGGTTCGGTCCTGTGCAGCCGCACTGATAGACACAATATGGCGGACCTGGTGGAGTAAGCGAGTCATCGCAGTAATCGTATGCCGTGTCACACTTGTTGTTGTCACCGGTAGTAGCATCCTGATCGCGTATATCGAATCCTGCGTTTTGGCACACATTGTTCCAATAGAGCTCGTTTCCTGGCCGGTTCACTATGTATATACCAGCTTTTGGATGCTCACCAACCACAGCCCCTGCATTCCGCCACACATCATTGTAAGATAGAATGTTGAAACAAGAACCACCATTTCTACCCAGGAAGATTCCTGGTCCTTCATTGTCGTTCACTGTGTTGTTCCTGACATCATTGTACTGACCGCCGATATAGATGCCTGACCCGTCGTTGCACGAGCAATTGTTGTACTTAACCTCATTATAGCTCGTGTGTACGCACCTGAAATTTATCCCGGCACATTCATGCCAATCTCCAAAACCGTTTCCGCATGCTGTGTTATTGCTGACGGTGCTGTTACGCATCTGCATCTTCGTAAAGAACCCGCTCTTTCTGTTGTCGTTGAACGTATTGTTGTGTATGAGAAGATAATTCGGATCTTCGCCGGTTCCATACACAAACATGCCGTTACCACCGCTGCCACAGCCATCCCCTGTGCCGGTATTGTCATGGATTGTGTTGTTGATTACCGTACTGTTCCTAAACTCGGCTGCGTGAACTCCATGACTGACGCTCCAGGCGGCAGTGGCAACACCGTTATGATGAATATCACAGCTTTCTATCGTGACGTCATGAAGCCAGTCGTCCCAAGGATAGTGGATGGCATCAAGCCCAATACCGTTGCAAAAGTTAGAAATCTCCAGGTTCTTTATCGTCAGACCGTCAAAACCGTAGTCGTATATTCCGCAACAACCGTTACCAGGATTTGCCTCATCTATCCCGTCACAATGCTCTCCGGTTACATTTCCGGTAAGTGCATGTCCGTTTCCATCTATAGTGATACCATCCGCACCGACTTTTAAACCATATTCTGCATTTCCATATTTCGGTCCGCAAACGTAGCAGGTCATATCCGCATTGAACGTGCAGCTTTCTGTTACCGTATCACCGCATGTAAATACATCAGCAGGGTCATTTGGGTTACCACCAATTTTTACGCATCCGTCAATTGCACTCGCGCTTCCCACCATTACAATTAAGAGTACTGCCGCTATTGCCGCTATCAAAAACCTTTTCTTAGCTTTTCTTTTCGTTTCTTTCTCTTTTCTTTCCATTTTTCCTTTTTTCACCTCCTAAAACTTTTCTTTATTTTGTGCCTGCGAAGCGTTTTTCCGTAAACGCTTTTACCAAAAGGGTTTATTTAGCACAAGCTTCTTCCATTTTCCAGTTCCTTCCTTTTTTACAGCGTTTTTGATTAAACTTTTTTTATTCTGTTTCCGCAGTGTGGGAAAAAATGTAAAGAGAGGAAATAAAAAAAACCTCTCTCGCACTTTTTTTGCGTTTTTAGTTTATTGGTTTGGTTTTATGGACACCACCAGCACCACCAGGGCCAGTGT
>QBUM01000178.1 GCA_013180585.1 Candidatus Methanophagaceae archaeon GoMg2 | reverse complement strand
TCCTGTTAAACTGGTTCGTTGTGGTGTGAAATTCGGGAAATGCTCTATTTTTTATATTAAAGTGCGGAATGTGGGATAAACTCATTTATCTATTTTTTTATTGTCAATAGTTAATTTTAGTTGGATTTTATGCTTTCTTGGAGTCTGAGATTCCAGTACCTCAGAAAATGTATCGCGTAAATGAAACTAATCTTTCACGATCCCTTATCGGCTATTCAAATGATCTTTTTCAGATATTTGTCTAATTGCCAGCTCGCCTCGTTAGCCATAGCCCAGGCAAGCGCGTCGGCACCGATCAAAACGGTTTGACAGATCAACAGCCATCTTTCTGTAGAGGATAGTCGTTGCCAGCTCTGCGTCATCAGATTTGCGACCTCTTCCTGCAAACCGGTCAAAAACGAACTGGCCACTGGTAATCTGAGGATGGTTCGCATCTGGTCACCAATAACCCCATCCCAAACACGGGAGGGTTCTGCCACCTGGTCCACTTCCTGCTCATAAATATCACTCGGCTGTCCTACCATTAGCTTCGCCGGAATCCCGGTTACCACCCGCTGCATACCGGTTACCATGTGTCTGCTGAAGTGCCGAAAGCACTGGTGCACGCTGGGCTGTATGCATGCCGCTCAAGTGTGTTGCTATGCTCTCAACCGATGGCTTGCCGCCATCACGCCTTATGGTATCTAGCACATCCCTCAAAGAGCCAAGCTGCCGCTCAGGCTCATCTCGAAGCCCCTGAATGTTATTATCGCTCCTTGTAGGCGAAAACTCTTTTTCCGCATCCACCGCTTTGATCACCTCTTACTATCTGTCTATGATGCTTCCCCAAGTTAAAAGATGGTTGAACCAATATTTTAGAGTTTCATCAAGGTTACTGACCATTGCTACCTCTAAATCCGCTATCTCCGGTGGGGGAGATCCCCAAAGTCATTCGTGTTCAAGAAGTCATACCCTATTTTGCCGGGCCTAAGAACACTGTTATCACCATCACGGTACGCACGCCAGTTGAGATCTGACTATCGTAATCTTACGACGCCGGCTTCCTGATTTCCATGCCTTAACTGCCGACTAGCCTCCCTGGGATTTTATTAGAACTCCTCCAAACCTCTTGAGCACATAATCCCGATCCGGCCAATCATTTTTTACCTTGCCCATTTAAACTGAATTGACCACAACAACTATAGCTGTCCAGCTTTGCAAGATTCTACACTATATATGATAGATTTATAACGATTTTGAAATAGATGCCCATGCCTGCGATGGCGACGGTTATATGAAATAGCATACGTCCAGACATAGATTAACGTTCCGGTTTCCAAAGCGATCGTCACCAAACGATAAACAAAATTCTGCCTGTCGTGATCATCTTTTACTATCTCTTTGCGCTCAATTCCACGGATAAGGATATGATGCAGGCTTCCCGGCGCATCCAGTCTGGCTTGTCGTGGCATGTCTCACCTCTTTGCAGTATGACATCTGCATCCATATCATAATATGTCCAATTAGTCAAGCCCGGTCCCCATCGTCGAGTAGAGCACTGGCGCAGTAGCCTTAAGCCATCGATATCAGTATCAACCGTTTCCAGCTTCGTGTCTGTATAGATCCGCTATAGCCCTGTTTCCAGTGCCCCCTCTAAAATTCCGTACATCGGGTTTTCCCACAGTACGGCTTCAAGTTCAGGTGCCTCTAAGCTCGCAATGAGCCCTTCCCTGTGCATCTGTCACCGACTCCGTCTGACCCAAGACTATCGGTATCAAATGAATAGGTTTGACCCACGCTTTGAGACTTTGGTTGTGTTAACATCCCTATCCCAGCACTGAGTCTGGAAGATGTGTAACCGCTGTCTCTCCTGAACCCAGAGGTCCTCGCTCCACCAGGTTTATCATCATCCTGGCTTCTCCGCTTATCGACCTCATCCGCCAATCTGCAAACCTCCTCTCCATTTCCCTCTTCGGTTATAGGAAAGGTCTTTGTCATTTTAGGGTTATCCTGACTGGTTCGCAGACCTTCCGGGCTTTCTCTGCTGTTATCTCCAGAATTGCCGCCTTCAGTCCGCCGGTAGCTTCCTTGTGTGCATCCCTCAGTTTCTTCCAACAAGGATAATAACCATCGTCTCGGGGCAGAAGAGACTTGGCAACTACAATAACGAGTATTTCGGCGTCTATTCCGTTCGCTCTCGCTACGGCCCTTCTGGTTGCTCGCCTCCCTATAGAAGGCTTTTACTTCCGAACTTTCAGCCATTGGATCACTCCAACCACTGTCGGGTATAACTACATTGCCAACTGAGAATTGCAATGGTGGGACTTCCACCCACAAGACCAACAGATAGCTTCGCTGCACCACCCCCGTTCCCCATCCACCCCGTCCCCATATCCCGTGCGAGAAACGGGTAGATGTCTGGAAAAACGCCATTATAGTTACTATCCCTATCCTTCATGTAGCGTTAACAGCACCTGGCCGCCAATAGACACCTCCACTTTGCGCCAGTGTAGAGCTTCATAATCCACGAGATCTTCATTAGGTGGGAGCTCTTGTCCTAGAGCCCGCAGTTCTGCAAGGATACCAGAGTACGAAGGCGTCTCGCCAAGTCCTTCGGCCTCTTGCTGATCTTGGGGAATGCCAAGTCGATCGCCCATGATGTCACGAATGGCTTGCAACGTATTGACCGCTCGCAATTCCGACAGCTCGTCATTGCGCTCTGTTGCTCCTCTGGGGTCGGTAAATCCCTCAACACGCAGTGAGCTGCTCGGGTTCTGCAGCGACGTGAGATGCGTGGCACATAATCGACGTATCGCCCGACGCCCCTCATCGGTCAGGCTGGGGTCGTCGAGCGCGAAATGAGCGACACCCTGCGGCCGATAGTGAACCTGTTCTCTGATGGCTTCCGGTGGTTGACAATGCCGGACAACTTCGTTTTCTCCACCGGCTATATACCCGCCTGACACGCTGAGTTCGGCCCCAATATACGGCCCCATGATGGTTATTAGACCGCTGGCATCCACTGTTATGGGCGCGTTTGATCCGTCACCATAGAACGTCAGAAAACCGGAACCCGCACCACTACCCACACCCTGTCCGCCACCTGTCCTTGCCGTCGCCGCAGCGGTTGCTCTTGCCATGGCAATGGGGCCATCGAAATTACCTCCCTCCCAGGCAAAGGGTGTGGTAAACTCCGTCCAACGAGTGGTCGCATCGCGGACAATGCCGCGAGACACACCGGCACTGACCTGGACCATACCCATAGTGTAGGATTGCGTCCATGGTTCTGGTTCCAACTTTTCAATAGTGAGCGTCCCGAGAAGAATGCTGCCACCGAGTATCGTGGATCCTCTGGTACGTCCGGCTTGCCCACGCCCCCTGGGCTGGGTTCCGAGGCCCTCTCTGCTCTCAGCAGTGCCGATACGGTATCGCCATCGATAGCGGTGGTTGCCTTCTGATCCCACCTGACGCAGCCCCAGGTAGCGTTCCAGGTCCTGTGTTTGGTCCGGGTTTTGCGCACGGACAATCTGCAGCCAGTCCCAGTAAGGGCGTGTAACCCTACCAGCTTCATACATAGCTGTAGCTAGGATTACTTGCATTCGTCGTCGGACGAGCGGCTCCTGCTGTGGAGCAAAACGAGTAAATATCTGGTTGACACAGTAGTCTATCCCGCTGGCAAAAGAGACACGTTGCGATTCAGTGCCACCAGAGCCTCCAAAGCGAGAAACCTGAAGGTATTCGACAATTCTCTGCCGAAGTAGCACGCACATAGCCGCCAACATTTGCTCGTCCCGACTGTGCAACGGCGCATTAATGCTGGCTTCCAGGACAGATTGGTACTCAAAATCCGCTCCTCGAACCGCTTCAGTGGGAACACGGGAGGATCTCGATATGCGCCGGAAAGTGATAGAACCCACTGACGATACCATTTCCATTTCCATGTTATTGCCGCGCGGATTGAAGTTCAAACTCCCCGATCCACTGCCTACGAGCGTGTAGGTGGCCTCAATACGACTGGGATAGGCATGTTGGACATCGCCCCGTATCCGATGCTGCTCCAACGTTGAACGATGACCTGATTGTCCCGGCAATCGTTCTTGACACCAGCCCTCGAAGTGTCTGCCGGCCTGGTTGAGTTGGACCGTTATGGTGGCGTCTGGGGGGTTTACGACTTCATAGTGACCTGTAATATCGAGCTGTGTGACTTCCGGGGATGGCTCGTCAGGGTCAGTACCACCCACATCGCGCTGGATCCGGTACCGCACGTATGAGTTCCCATAGCGGCGTTGCCGCTGCAGGATTTCCACTTGCTGCACAACATGTGTCAATTCATGCCCCAACAACCTTTTTCCACTAGAATTCTCAGGTTTATACCATCCACTCCCAAAAACGATGTCATTCCCTATTGTAAATGCTTTGGCATTAAGACTTCTTGCTAATTGGTTGGCATTGGAGTCTGCATGAATTCTCACTCCACTAAAATCACTTCCAAAGCGTGGCTCAAAAAAGTTTCTCGTCTCTTTTGATAGAGGTTGCCCACCACTTTTTAAAGAATTGATCTTTGATTCAATACTGGACGTAACTTGTGGTGTTTGTCCCTCTGCTTTTGTTGGGGTTATTTCTTTTCTCGGGATGATTCTGGGGGGAGGAGCCATTGTACCATGAGGTCTGCCTGTAGAAATTTGTTCGCTGTGGTATTCTTCTAATCCTCTCATACGTTCTGTGTATCTTCGTGCAAATCTTCTAAGTAAGCGTTTTGTTTCAGCTTCCATTTCTGTATCTCTGTCTGTTTGACCTGGTCCATTAAAATGATCAGGGTAGTGACCTAGCACTACGTGTCGTAATGCTGCTCCTCTTCCAGAAAGAGTATCAGGATAAAAATGTTGCAGAGCCCGAGCTGGTTCTACTAGTGCTCTTTCAGAGTCACTATGATAATCTGCTGGAACTACATTATCTTCATTATTGTAACTTGCTCCAGGTGGAAATCTATGGGAAAAAGAATCTTGGAAGGAATGTAGTGCTCTTCCAAAATCTCTTCTGTTTACACTGCTTATGGACGATTCTACCAGCAATAGAGCTACATTTCTATCTAAAAAATGAGGTGAATCATAATCTTCAAACACAAAAGATGTTGGAGTAGTTATATGAGGATGAGTCCATCCTTCATCTAGTGATTGATCATACCGAGCTATCTCTGAAGCTACAGCTACATAATCCTCAGGAAAAATTTCCCGTCCCCATTCTTCTGTGAGGGCTTGATGAACATTAGCACCATATCGTTGAACGTGGGGAATAGAACTTCTTATATTAGTTATTGAACGTAGAATTGATAAGGTCGGTTTTGTTTGAACAAACTCATTTTCGGAATAAATTGAACATTCTCTTTGCATATGCGGCTCAGGCATCCGCATCACCTGCTCAGCTACCCGGTCCGCCTCCTGCTCGTAAATGTCCCCTGGCTGCCCAACCTTAAGCTTCGCCTGAATACCGGAAACCACCCGCTGCACATACTGATTGCCATGCGTCTGCTGCAGCGCTAGCAGCGCAGGTGCGCGCTGTGTAGCATGCACGCCACTCAATTCAGCCGCTATGCTCTCAACCGATGGCTTGCCACCATCACGCCTTATGTTACCTATCACACCCCTCAAAGAGCCAAGCTGCCTCTCAGGCTCATCTCGAAGACGGTGAATACTATTATCGCGACTTTTGGCAGGCGAAAACCCTTTTTTCGCATCCGCCTCTTTTGCAATCGCAACAGATTCTTTCATCGTATACATATAGCATAACCCACTTTTGTTTTATTTCTTTTGGTGTTATCAGCAGTTCCGAATTGGTATAGTTCAGAACAGCAACCACTATTCGAAACGTTGTATTTGTGCGGCTATACAGAAATTTTATACCAAAACCCGTAGCAATATCAGATGACGTCTATCTATGAAATAGTATCAAGGACAAAGCTGAGAATCCTTTTACGATGTGATAAGAAGATTCCTCACGACACAGAAGATAAGCGATATTCCAAAGATGATTCACAAAAACGCTTCGCTGAAAGAAAGGTTTTTTTATAAGCGAATCGTATATAAAAGCTGAAGAGAATGAAAAGGGCAGCGATTCTCGCAAAAGGGCGGGTTCAACGTGTTGGGTATCGGGACGGAGTGGAAGAGATAGCGAGGCAACTGGAAATAACAGGGTTTGTTGAGAATGTCAAACCCTACGATGTCAGAATCGTTGCAGAAGGTGACGATTCCGCCATAGAGCGGTTCATCGAGGAAATAAAGATCAAAAAGTACTCGATAGATGTGGAGCGTTTAGATGTTCAGTTTGAAGATTTCAAATCTGAGTTTGAATATTTTGAGATAAAACGTGGGGAATGGCATGAAGAGCTAGGTGAGCGTTTGGATGCAGCCGGGAAATTGCTTTACAAGTCTGTCGAACTCGGTGAAGAATCGGTCTCGATAGGGGAGAAGACGCTGGAAAAGCAGGACAAGATGCTTGAAAAGCAGGATATGATGCTGGAGAAACAGGATGGGACCATAGGCGAGATAAGAGGGCTGCGAGAAGACTTAAAATCGTTCATGGAAGAGCGATTCAACCGGTTAGAGCGAGAGATAGAGATAATAAAAGCTAAATTGGGTATGTTGTAGATCTTTTTATCAAACGCTCTCCTATGAGGCCTTCCAATTATTACGTTCTGCGATTGTGGAAATACCCTTTTCTGAGTGTTGTTATATCAAATTAGAAACTTTTTCTCGTGTCTATCTCGTGTAATCTCGTGGTTTCTTATTTTGTCCTCACTTACACACCACCTCATAATACTTTCCAAACTCAGATTGCGAACATACCTCCCCAATCTTCTGAAACTCCCGCTTTGCTGCCTTTATCACGTGCTCCATCCTAATGACCCCCGATTCTTCAGCCGCCAAAGACGCTGCATTCACTATGATATTCTTAATATTACCTCCCGCCAATTTATTTTTTTTAGCTAAAAACCCAACTTTTAAATAAGTTCGAGACTTAATTGATATTGATCATAATACAAAAAATGAAAAAATACAAAGTCCGAGTAATAATCGAACCGTGTGAGGAAGGCGGATACTTTGCTGCGTGTCCCGCCTTGCAGGGATGTCATGCAGAAGGGGAGACCTACTTAGAAGCATTGGAGAACATTCAGGATATTATCAGAATACATCTTGAAAGCCGAGCAGAATTGGGGATGTTGACATCAGATCAAGCGGAAGTTGCCAGCGCATTGGATACCTTTAAAGTGGAATTAATGGTGCCTGTAAATGTATGAGTAAAAAGCTCCCTGCTGTAACAGATAGAGAAGTGATCAAGGTGGCTAAGAAGCTTGGTTTTATGTTTTATAGGCAAGCAAAGGGCAGTCATGAAGTTTGGCGTAGAGTTAGTGACGGTCGACATACAGTGATACCAAGACATGCAGGTAAAATCATCAAACGGAAGACATTGAAGAGTATCATCGAAGATTTTGGAATAACAGTTGAGGAGTTTAACGAGTTACGAAGATGAATAAATCAGTCTCCAAATGAATATGCAACAGTTCCGAATAACCCTACTTCCGAATGGGTAAAATTGGTGTATTTTCACTTATTTTCTTTGCTACGGCTTACGAATGTTGTTAATCTCGTGTAATCTCGTGGTTTCTTATTTTGTTTTTCACTTACACACCACACCATAATACTTCCCAAACTCCGATTGCGAACATACCTTCCCGATCTTCTGAAACTCCCGCTTTGCTGCCTTTATCACATGCTCCATCCTAATGACCCCAGATTCTTCAGCCGCCAAAAACGCGGCATTTACAACGATGTTCTTAATATTACCACCCGCCAATTTAAACCTCTTGGCTAAAAACTCAAACTCTATATCATCTGCAATCGGCGCCTCTTTTGGAATTAGACTCCGCCAGATTTTGTATCTGTACTCCTCCTCTGGAAACGGAAACTCGACATTAAAATGCATCCGGCGCATAAACGCATCGTCTATATTCTGACTCAAGTTAGTTGCCATAATCACTATACCCTCATTCTCCTCCATCTTCTGCAACAAATAACTTATCTCTATATTCGCATACCGATCATGCGAATCGCGAACTTCACTTCGCTTACCGAATAGCGCATCCGCCTCGTCAAAGAACAAGATTGCATTGCTCTGCTCCGCCTCCTTAAATATCCTGTTCAGGTTCTTCTCCGTCTCGCCTATGTACTTGCTCACCACCATAGACAAATCTATCTTGTAGAGATCGAGCCCCAGCTCCGATGCAATGACCTCAGCCGCCCTCGTCTTGCCCGTGCCCGAAGTCCCAGAGAACAAAATGTTCAAACCCTTCCCAAGCGAAAGTTTATCATCAAAGCCCCAATCGTGATACACCACACCTTTGTTCTTAATATAGTTCTTTACCTCTTCCAGTTGCTCCTTCTTCTCCTTAGGTAGGATTAAATCGTCCCAGTGGTATTTCGGTTTGATTCGTTTCGCTAATGCCGTTAATTTTTGGTTGGATTGCGCCCGGCATCCATCATAGAGGTCTTCCAGTGCGATATCTTCGCGCCCCTGCAAAACCGCCAGTTTCCGGGCACTCACAATCGCATCCTTTATCTGTCCCGCAGTGAATTTAAATTTGTTTGCAAGCGCACTGACATCCTCTTCGCTATTTGTTCCAGTCAGGTACTGTTCCCAGATAGTTTTGCGCATTGCGTAGTCTGGTATGGGTATCTGAATGTCAAACGTTTGCCACGCTCCACCAAGTTCCAGTGGCTGTTCGCTCGCGATAAACACAATTCCGCTACAATTTTCTAACGCATTAAACAAAATCTTTTTGTGAAGAACATTTTTTGTGTCTTCCGAATATAATCGTTCAAAATGCGCTAAAAAAATCGCTGAATCCTGCAACTTCGCCTCTCGAAATGAGCGTGAAATAACCGCTTCAAAGTCCGCATCAGTATTTACGAGGTATGCAATGTCCACTGTTAGAAGTGCCATGCCTAATTCCTTGCACATGGACTGCGCAACCGTCTTCTTGCCAACGCCGTAGGGTCCGTACAAAAAACAGTTCGTGCCGTCAGTTAGTTCCCTGCAGTTGATAATGCCAGCTATTTCCCGTTTTAGCTCTTCAGGTAAGAATATCGCCTCTAAATCGGTTTGTGGTTGTATCAGTTCAGTAAAAGGTTCTATCTTTGTGTCTATCAGATTGAAGCCTAAAAGGTAATTGATTATCCGGTCATCCACTTTAATAAACCGAGACAATAACGTTTTTTTACCATCTTCCGGCGCGTCTATAAACTGGAGTATATGATACTTAACCAAAGGCGCAGAAACGTCAAAAATTTGGCGCGCGTATAGCATCTCTTCTTTTGTATTACAGAGTAAACTTAAAACTAAGTTAACACTGGGCTGCTTTTTCGTTGCATCGTTGTGCAGATACGCATACAGTCGTTCATATTTAGTATCCAGTTCCGGCGCCATGCAGATTAACACCACGTCAATCTCTAACGGTGTAAGACCAAAGATGTTTGCCAGTAAGGGCAGAGTTAGGGTAATGCCTCTTCCCAAGCTTTCTACTTTCTTTGCTTCTATTTCTTGTTCTAGCTCGGCAATACGTTCTATCAGGGTTTGGATATGCTGGTCTTCATCTTCATTGACGGGAGGGGTATCCTCTAAAATTGTGTTTATTTCCTCTTCTGATACATAAAGCCCTTGAAATCCATCCCCCTCCTCTTTCTTACACCTGATTTTTAAAACTTGCAACTGTATCAGTAAGTCTACTCGCTTTAATTCTTCTGCGATGTGTTGCAGGTTGGTTTCATAATAAATTGTCATGTTATGTGAACAGATACGGCGCCCGGTTACGGACAACACCATTAATGCTAAAAGGGTACTTCATCTTAAATCTCCCCTTAGTATCTTAGTTACACTATTGTCCTCTGAATTGGCTACCCAGAGGTGCGTGCCGTCAAATGCAACTCCACGTGGTTTTTTGCCCACATAAATTTTTTTCGTCACTTCATTTGTGTATATATCCATCTTACTTATACTATCGTCATCGGAATTGACTATCCAAATATGTGCGCCGTCAAATGCCACCCCACGTGGACTTTCCCCCACAGAAACAGTTGCTACCCTCCCATTTGTGTGTATGTCTACCTTACTTAAAGTATTTTCACCCGAATTGGTTACCCAGATGTGTTCACCGTCAAATACAGCCCCACGGGGCTTTTCGCCCACGGAAACAGTTTCTACCACCGCATTTGTGTGTATGTCTATCTTACTTACACTATTCCCCTTGAAATTGACAACCCATATATGTACGCC
>QBUM01000179.1 GCA_013180585.1 Candidatus Methanophagaceae archaeon GoMg2 | reverse complement strand
TAAGGGCGAGAATATAACAAAGGCTGAGGAAGGGATGCAGGTGGCTATTTCTATGAGGAAACCCACGATTGGGCGACAGATAGCAGAGAATGACGTATTATATGTGAACGTCCGCGAGGAAGAGAAGGGGCTGATTAGCGGGTTGTTGTCTGCAGAAGAGGCGGAGCTGTTGGAGACGGTTTTGGAGATAAGGCGGAGAAGGAAGAGTACCATTTAGGTGCTGAATCTAAACCTGTTCAGGATATGTGATCACATCAGGAATCCAATAATCTGCATTTATTTGTTTTAGATATTTTATTTTCGCTTCCTTTGTCTTCTTATGCTTTAAGGCACTCATTATTTCATCTTTCGTGCGTTTTCGCTCAAAGTCTTTAGAATAAAAAATAAAACTATGCCGTACACAGATATTCTGCCGCCTCACATTTTTTCTGAATTGTTTAACAAGTGCATCGGTCCAACCCGCTTCTGTATGAATATGATAATCTTCGTTTGTTTGCTCTTTCCGAGGATTATATTTATCGCTAATTTGGTCTAAAGGTCTATACCTGCAATCTGCTATTTGTACTCCCCATTCCCAGCATTTTATTCGCTTCCTCTCCATCTCATCAAAAGGTATATCCCAGTTGTAAAGCATAAAAATGTAAATATCTTTGAAATTGTAACCTCCCTCACATAAAATATCAATTTGCTCTTTAATTTCTTTAAATTGGACATATCCCCAATCCCAAGCTATTCTTGGATATAGAAAGCCTGCTTTTTTAAGCATTTTACCTAAATAGGACTTTTCTTCGAGTACCCTACCATCAAAACCACTCTGTGATTCACACCATAAAATTTTCTTCTCTTGTTTCAACGTAATAAGTTCGTTTAGAATATCTTCTATATATTGACTTTTTAAGAGGTTGTTATCATAAAAGACAATCTTTCTTTTGATTATTTCATCGCGAATACTTCTCTTTGACTCAAATTTTGGTTCAATTTTCCAAGTTCCACAAAATTCACAGTTTCTGGGACAGCCTCTAGTAGTGTGAATTATCTGATAATCAATAGGGCTTGGATTGCTAAGCATCGAGTAATCTAAAATGTGGTTATTAGCGTATTTCTCAGCACCTTTATGAATCCCAAAAAATACTCTAGCATTATATTTTCTTAGTTTCCTTTTAAAATCAGGTTGATCGCCCATTAACGATGCATAAATACCTCCAATGGTGATTAATGCAGTTGGATAATTGTCCCTATAAAACTTCACTGAATCCCAAACATATTGTGACCAGTAAGTAAATAAAGAGGTAATCATAATTTGATCAGGTTTAAACCTAGTTCCGATCTCACTTTTACTTTTATTACCACGTACTAATTTTGTTTTGAGACCTTTGCTCTTATAATAATCATGTAGTTTCAGAAGACCTATCGGCAAAAAATTTTTGTGATTTTTGCTTTTTGGAGGTATTGGGAACGCCGGCTCAACCAACAGTATTTTCATTCAATAGTCTCCGTTATTTTGTAATCTTATATCAATAACTTCGTAAAAACCTTTTTCTATTCGCTCGTATAACGCATATTCTTCATAACTAAGTTTTGTAGTGTCTACTCCTCCTTTCAGCATCTCTTTTATTATTTTTCTGATTTTTCTTCCGATATTTCGATGTCTATTTCTGAGTTTGCTAACTTCTCGATCCATGACTTGATAATCCTCTATTATTTCTGCATCTTCTAAAATTTTCCCAATGATGAGGAGGTCATTTGTTTTTTCCGGTGCGATTACATTGCCTTTAGCCCAATTAAGAACCGTTTGATACTCCCTTTTACCTCCGCTTCCTTTGTACAACCGATAAAAATTAGCGTAGGATAAATCATACTCTTCGATAAACTTTATCAATCGTTCTTTCCATAATCCTATCAGGTATTTATCCACACTCTGTTCCAAATCAAAAATCTCAAAAATTAGGTCCAACAAGGTCTTTCTTTCATCGTTGTCCAATATTACAACATGAAATCCTGGTTTTAAGTTCCTTGGTGACCCTTCCTGGATTTCTCCGTTTTCTTCATAAATGTACGTCTTTTCAGCGGGCAGTAACTTTCTTATCATTTGCGTTTCGCCCATTCCCCTTAAAACTACCTCATAAAAGGTGCCTGCTTTTCTTCTTTCAATCTCAGTTTCCTTCTTCTCAAGTTCAGTTATTATGCCCTCTACCTCAGCTATTTCGTCTTCGTATTTCTTATAGTGCTTATAGGGTTCTGTTTCAACGATTTCTCTCAACCTATCAAGAAGTTCTGTTTCTTTATCCTTATCCTCCGGGTGTGTCTGCACTTCTTCATTTACGGATTGTTCTCTTCTTTTAAGGTAGTCCTTAAATAAATCATCTCGTGGAACACCAAGGAAATTGTAGACTTCTTCTAAATACACCATCAAATTCTCTTCGTGCTCAATAGAATAGGTATAAAACAAATCAATTTGCTCCTTTGCTCTATTATAATTCTCACCTTCATAAGCTAAAACCGTTATTTTCTCGTAGGGACGTAACAAAACGGACATATATTTCATACGAACTGGACCTGGTAATACTAAAGTCGCTTTGGAGTAATCAAGCTCTTTTGTTGATAAATTAACTTGATGAACTGTCCCTATTTCAAGCCCATTTTCAAGATGCAAACCACTTATGTCATCTTCTAATATTCTTCTCTCAAACGGAGATTGCGTGGCAATTACAATCTTATTACCACCATTTTGGGCATTTCCAATCGTTTTAAATATCTGGTAGTCCTTTGCAATGCGAGAATATGTTTTCTCTTCTCCATATCTCCTGCACTCTTTTAACTCGGCGTATACGCAATATATCTCTGATACCAAATCCTCCAGAAACACAATGTTATCTTCGTTTTCTTCATGTATGCGTTCTCTTAACATTTCCAACAGATGCGGTATTGTGTAATAACGCCATCCAACAAAATCATCTTCGTAAAGTTTTTTGTATTTGGAGGGGTTAATTACAAGGTTTGGCAGCATGTACAGCAAGCTTTTCACGGTATAATATAACTTCTTATTCTTTATCCTATTCTCGCCTATCATTGATAAAACCTCCTTTGCTTTTTTGAGGTGATAATCAATATTTCCAGCCTTTAACACCGGCTCTACTATTTCAACAGATGTTATGTTCTCGTAAAAGTATTCCCTGTCAATATTGTATTTATTTATCAGTTCTGCTCTTCTCTCATCATCTTCGTATATATTTCTAAAATACTCAATTGACTTTCTCTGGATTTCTGCATTGCTTCTCAGCATGGCGGTCCCAAACGGCACCACCAATGAATTTGTTTCTTCTTTAATTATTTGGATAAATTTTGACTCTGGATTAGCAAAATGAAATATAAAACGCACCCCTCTATCCAACAATGGAAATATCCACTTTAAAAAGGGTTTGATGCTGTAATGAGAATGAACTAATCTGTCAACATTTTCAAAAACAATAAGCCCTGTATCAATTCCAACTTCGACATTATCAAATGTCTTTTCGTCTATTACGACTTTTTTTATTATATCATCAACCATTCTATCTTCTTGAGATAATAATATCTTTGGTTCGGGGCTTTCTAAAAAATACTCTCTTAAGTGTTGAATATATCCCCGTCTATATTCTCTACTCGCTCGCGGCAGGTAAACCTTTGCTTCTATACCCTCTTCAGATATAAAACCCATAGGGACAAAGAAAGAAAAATATCCGCCGGGCTGTTGATAAAGAAGGTGATAATTTTTATAGTGAAGGTCACGTGCAATCGTAAATACAACCACACTTTTGTTCTTTTGCTTTGCATATAAGTATGAAACAATAGGAAGGGGTCTTAAGACCACATCAGGGATTGCAATGATGAGATTTCGTTCTTCAATAGCATTTACGAAAACATTTAAGAAAAAATTAGTTAATGGGCTTAAATTACCCGAAAGTTCTACATTTTCAGGAGATACTTTTTGGCGTGGATTATAAGTTCCTATTAATGTACTTGACCCATACCATTCCCTCAACTCAACCCTACCAATATCCGACACTATACCTCCTCCTGCCAAGGAACACATCTCTGTCTAAAAATTGATTAAATTCCGTGCAAACATATTCTGGAAGATATAAACACGAAAAACAAGCGCCCCTTTCAGTAATACACGCAGGGTCAAATGTGCAAGCTTCAATATCAAATTCTACTTCTCGAAACCAATCTTCTAGAGAATGCTCGAAAACGAACTGGAAACCACCAATGTTTATGTTTGATGTAGAATAAATCATGATGGCTGCGGGATTCACAAATATCAATTCGCCACAAGAATCACTATCAAGACCTGTGTATAGGGACGATCTCCGTATCAAGACATGCGACAATGTATGTAAAAGTGTTTTTAGCGCTTTGTATGCCTCCGTATCTTTCTTAACGGTAAAAAGAATTCCCATAGCTTCTGAAACGCTTTCCGGCTTCTTATCCGTAATCAAGCCATTATCAATAAGCCAATTACACACCTGGTTTTTATTCAGGTCTATTAACACACCCTCCGTTTCAAACGGATACGCATATACAATTATTTTATCTTTCTTCTTGTCGTTCTTCCAGATAGGGTTGAAATGAGGGACAAAACCCGGCTCATAAAACTTGTTTATGCCGTTTATGATGCCTATGCATGAGGATACCAAATTGATTTTTGATATGTAGGTGATGTTTTCAATACCATATTTAGCCTTTAATCTCTGGTAATTTTGTTTCAAAAACGCTCTTCCTGCCCTCTCTTCCATCTCTTTGATATATTCGCCATAACTTTTCGCTTCCTTGCTCTTAACTGCAAAATAGTCGTTAAAGTTTTCTAAATCAACACCCGCGTATTTAATCTTCAATTCTCTAACTGCATTCTCGATAATGTTGATAAATTCTTTTATATCGGATGAAAGAAACTGCCTGAGATTCTCGTCGTTATATGCACGATAATAACTTTCTATCTTCCCTAAATCTACTGACCCTGCTCTTTCTGATAGTTTATCAAACTTACCAAGGTGCAAACCCAATAAAATATATTCTAAGTCCTCCAGATGAATACTCTCAGTGGGAGGAACATCTACCAAAGTGATTACTACCGGAGTATATATACCGCCTTCTTTTATAGTAAGTGGCTTGAACTTCTTTTCTTTTTCGTTACAGATTCTTTCATTATATCCATAATGTTTGCAAGTAAATCTAAATATGTCTATGGGCTCCAAACGTCCTTCTTCATAGCATTTCTGGCAAACTACCCGCCATTGTCAATAAAGAATCTTTCTCTTTCCTAATCAACCTTACGTATTTGTTTCCATGGTTTTTACACGAATAGTATAAAGGCTCAATTTTTCCACACTGCTCGCAAAACATGACAATTGAAGCTTGCTCATATTTCCCATCACAGTCTGGATTCCTGCACTTATTTGGATTGAATGTACCCCATTCCTCTTTCCGAACCACTCTAAAATCACCACATTTTGAGCAGACAAAAGTCCTTGGAAATACCATATATCTTCCGCTATAATCGAGTTCATCCTCTTCCATACTCCCTACCAATCTAAACTTAACGATTTCAACATCGTCCTTTCTTGATTGACCGAGTTTTTGAAGGAGCAAATTGTATTCGTCAATCCGTGCATTATAAGCTCTCATTATATCGTTAAATAATTTGTCTTCCAATCGCCTTTCATTACTGATTTTTAAGTTTCTGTTATTCTCATCTGACAGAAGGTAAGTTACTTTATGCGCAAAACTACCCCTCATAAATATCAGCCCTTTTACTGTATGATATAATGCACTGTATGCGGGGAACACATACCTCGTTCTTCTTATTGCTTCTTCATTCATAAGTTATCCCACCAAAGCTTTTCTAAGGAAATTAAGGTCTGTATCGCTTGGTTTTAAAATAATCTCGTCCTGTATCCCACGCATTCCATACTGTGTTTTGTAATACTTGTCCTCACAATCTTTCAAAGCATTTGGGAAGAAGTTTCTTTCACCACCCGTGTATGTTTTGAGATATTCCAACCTCTTTTCAGTCTCTTTTGGTATCTCTCCATTGAAATAATCAGCGCCTATCATTGTTGAATCAGTGATATACGCCTTTTTGATGAATTCAATCAGCTTTTTTCTGTTCTCTTCGTCAGTAAAAATCTCGTTTACTTTGTCAACTTTATAGATCGGCTCACCAGTTACCTCGGACATACAATTGAGTATGCTTGCATTGAAAATCGAGGTGAAAGTCTGCATAAAGCCAAGTTTTGCCCACCTAGATAAAGGAATATTTTCCACCTTTTGTTCTATGATGTGATGATAATCAGCAAAATTTTGATAGAAGCTGAGGTCTCTTGCCCTGTTAGGATAAAACCAAACGAATACGAGTCCGGGATATCTCCTGCCCACCCTGCTCAATGCCTGAATATATTCCGCTGTGCTTCGGGGAATACCTTGAAAAATCATCACGTTCCACTTCTCTATATCAATCCCATGAGAGACTATGCTCGTAGCAAATACGGATAGCAAGTTTTCGTTGTTTTTTGAATCGCTAGAAAAGTTTTCCACTACCCAAATTAACTCTTTGATGTCGTCTAAAGTGTTATCGCCGGTTAACGTCTTTGGTTTGATTTTATAACTATCCAATTTAGAGTTTACCACGGCTTCCAAATAATAGTTCATAGAGTGGACATCACTCTTTTTGTTATGGTATGTCAAAAACACTTTGTAATTGTCTATCATTTCCTTCAATTCCTCTACTTCCATACCCCACTGCTGGGAGAATTGGCCTATATGTGTTTCCACATCATTGATAAATTCTGAGAGGTATTTAAGCGTTAATAAGGAAGCAAATTGATTATCCCTGAGGTTAGGCTTTAAACCAATCATGATTCTCTGAATGACTTTTGTATTTTCTTCTAAATCATACTCGAAAAAGAAGTCATTATTTCCTCTCCCCTCGGGTGATTCACCCGGAAAAACGTTGATTCTTTTGTGATATAAATGCTCTATCTGGTGTTTAGCACCCGATACCGTGGCAGTCATTGCTATCCGCTTAGGCGCGTATCCGCAGAATTCGCTTTGTAAAGCATCAAAAAAACTTTCAAAATGGGCATTGATCGTGCCGAAGGCTTCACGGATCAAGTGCATTTCATCTTGAATTATAAGAGCGGGACCTGTTCTGAAGTTTATATCGCATAATTCGCCCTTCTTTTTGCATTTTTCATTACCATCCAACCCCACCTCACACACATCGTTATGAGGTATGAAGCCATGACCTTCTGGGCATCTGTCTGTTTTTCCACCGAAAATGTTTTTAAATCTCCTATTTAGCGCAATACCCGCAAATTTGTCAACTGTAGATACTATCAGAGTTGGCAAGAGCCTATATATCTCCTCATCTGTATAAAATAGCATAAATTCTCTACCACAATTTTTGCACTTGTGAACGATATACCTTTCTTTGCTTTTATAATCCAATATGACATCCCCGCTGCATACGGGACACACATCAACAATTTTTCCCCTTATTTCCTCTTTTTCTCTTTCCGCCTTCTTTAGCTTGTCTATTATTGGCTTGGTATAGCGGGGGAATTCCTCTGTTGAGCCAACAAAATATGCGACGGAAAACGGTTCTCCTTCTATTTTATTCTCTTTTCTAACTTCTTCTGCCAATATAAATAAACTGGCAATTCTTTGAAGTTGCTGGATAGAAAGCATTCTCAAGGGAAACTTTGCAATTGCGGTAGTCCCAAATGGTTTTCCCGAAAGGCGATCATAAAACGCTGAAAATATCACACCGCCAAGATATGCTTCCGTTTTACCACCGCCGGTATGAACATGGAGGATTTCACACATATCTCTTCTTTTTGTTTTGTCAACAATATCGGGAATAAGACTTAAAATGAACACCAACTGAAATATTCGCCACTTATCAAACCGGCTTGCACGCTTGAAAGTCTCGTTTAGCAATTCAAATGATTTCAACGCATTTTCATCTTTCTTAAGCACATTTAACCCCTCGTAGAACCTCTTCGTTGTTTCATCGAACTTATCCACGGTCTTTTTGTATCGTTCATCTTCTCTATATCCTAGCGAATTCTTGTGTGAAGTTAGATAATCCTGCATGAAGCCGTATAATTTCTCCAGCAAGACAAGATTCTTTTTTATTGATGCCAATTCCTCAAAGGAAAAGGAAGTGGAGTTTATTGTTTCTTTTGGAACTATCTTCTCTTGCCCGAATTTTGCATAATGTTTTGTCAAGATTCTATTTCTCTCTTTTTCGTAGTCTGCGTGACAGTTTAAGCATCTTAGGTAGTTCCCGTAGTGGTAACTATGCTCTTCATAATTATATTCATATTTGAAAGGCACAAGTTTCACGGACTGCAAGTTTATTTCAAAATTGCAATTGAAGAAAAATGTCTCATACTTATTGCTTTCCTCCGTTTCATTAACCATCGTTATTGTGACAAATTTCAATTTCTCATTATCTTGAAAGAAGTCTTCGGTCTCAACCAAAAGCGTGCCTCCCCAATCGTATTTTGGAGGACTATCTGCACTAAAATCTTTTATTTTCTCTTCATAGAAGGTTTGATTTTCTAAGCATTTCGATTCTATTTCCTTTCCCCTTTTGTAGATATTTTCGTCGTTTTTTATAGTGCTTATGAGCGTTTTGAAGTTTAGGGGATACTCCGATTGCGCTTTCGAAATCTCGATTGAAAAACGTTCAAAATCACAATCGTATCTTTTCCAAACCCGGGCAAGATCCACTTTTTCTGGTATCTCATCGTAATTCTTACTTATGTAAGCCTTTTCTTCTTCCAAAGTTGGATAAACCCTGTAATATAGAGATAATGAAGGCTTTACCATTACGACGGCTTTATTATCTTTTGTCAAGAACTTTACAGACATCGAATTGTTCTTTACGCTTGTTAATGTTCGAGTCGTATCGCCAATGCAAGAAGAATAATCCTTGCTCTTATCGCCCAATGTGCCTAAGATAATGATTTTTGAGGGGCTGTCTGGGAGGTCAAATCGTTTAAAATTCGGATGTGTGCCATTAAGTTTGCTAAGTATCTCCTTTGATAGAGTCTCAACAAAATTTTTGTAACAACTTTTCATTAACATTCTTTAAACAAACTAACATTGGTTTATTTATTACTTTCGTTCAATTGAAATTTTGTTCTTCGTTTTCGTTATTTTTCTATTGATTTTTCCACATCACAGCTCTATTTTTTCACCTAAACATACTATCTTCGCTCTTCCTTTTTCGCTGCTTCAACAATTGCATACCTCTCAACACCTTCAGCCAGCATCCACAAGGAATTTGGAATATGCCCCAGAGTCATTGCCGAGTTCAAATTTTCCATAGCTTTTATATCAATCAAATATATATTAAGCGGTATAAGGGTAAATAAGTAGAAGGAGAAAGGGACTATAAAAATGCAAGTTGTAATAAGCGATTCAAAAGTAGGAAAGGCGTATAAAGTAGAAGGGAAGGATACGGAAGTGAGTGCGTTATTCGTGGGTAAACAGATAGGTAACGTTGTAGATGGTGATATTCTCGGGTTGAGTGGCTATGCGTTGGAAATAACAGGTGGTTCGGATACGGATGGCGTACCGATGCGAAAGGATGTTACAGGTCCGAGAAGAAAAAGAATCTTGATCACTTCACCACCGGGTTACAAACCAAAAGAGAACGGAAAAAGGCGAAGGAAGACAGTACGCGGTAACGAAATATCAACTGAAATTTCGCAGATAAATGTAAAGGTTACGGAGTACGGGCGTAAACCGATTGAGGAGCTATTTGCAAAGGGTGAAGAGGCAGAGTCGGCTTAACCTCTCCGTCCGTGTTTTATCTGAATATGTGGAATAACTCTCTGAGTATTTGCATAAACCACGAGATTTCATAAGATTAACACAAGAAATTTGGATTAGTAGGGTTCAAAATGGCCAATAGAGTACATAAACCCGGTTACTATTATCCTTTCCTCGTGGGAATCGGTGTAATCTTGTGGTTAGCTTAACAATTAAGCCTCTGATTGATAATGTCAGGTGGTATTGCGAGGATAGATTATTTTCCACGTTCGTCTATGTATCACCGATAATCATAGAACCCTTTACCTACTTTTCTGCCAGTCCATCCCGCTTCTACCATCTGCGTCATACGAACAGCGGGTTTAAATCTCTCCCAGCCAGTCTCATTGTAGATCGTATTGAGCACAGCCACTACAATCTCTATCCCGATCAAGTCTAAAAGCTGGAACGGACCCTGAGGCCAGTTAAAAGATAGTTTCAATA
>QBUM01000180.1 GCA_013180585.1 Candidatus Methanophagaceae archaeon GoMg2 | reverse complement strand
ATACGAGTCCTCCGCGGATTGGGCAGTTCATTTAACGAGCTGGGGGTGCAGTGAACAACCGGAGGAAGTTAGTGTAGTATCGGAGGAAAATAGTTCAGAATGGTGGATTAGTGAACCAGAGGAGGAAGTTAGTGAAGTATCTGAGGAAAGTAGTGAACCAGTTAAGGGTGTTACCTATCGAAAGGGCAGTGAATTACCGCAGAAAAGTAGTGTGCCCGTTAAGGGAGTTACCTACCGAAAAAGTAACTATAAAAGGGGTTCATCCCCTTTTTCTTTTTTTAGGAAAACTTATTTTGCAGTAAAATCGTGATTTGTAATGCTTTTTGGCATTTTCCTTTTTTCCGCAGCACTATCTGTACATTGGGACTAATTTCAAAGCCAAAAAGGTCCTTCTTGTTTCCAGTTTCTCATATATATTAATCCTGATTACTACTTTAAAATACAAAGGAATATGGGTAAGAAAAGAAAAGCGGCAGATAAAAAGCCTTTGGCGGGTGTAAATAATCCAGAAGAACTCGCTTTAGATTATCATTCCTATTATAAAGGAAAGATAGAGATAGGGCTGAAAGTCCCGATACAAAGTTATGATGATTTCGCGATATGGTACACGCCAGGTGTGGCAAAGCCAAGCTTAGAGATAAAAAAAAGAAGAGCGCGAGTTTTTGATTACACAAACAAGGGCAATTTTGTGGTGATCGTCTCCGATGGTACGCGGGTATTGGGTTTAGGAGATGTAGGCGCAGAAGCAGCGCTTCCCGTGATGGAAGGGAAAGCGATACTGTTCAAATATCTGGGTGGTGTGGATGCGTTCCCCCTTTGTTTAGCGACGAAGGATGCTGAGGAAATAATAAAAGCGGTAAAATGGGTTGCGCCAACGTTTGGTGGTGTGAATCTGGAGGACATAGAGAGTCCGAAGTGCTATTACATACTGGAGAGGCTGAGAAAAGAGCTGAGTATACCAGTATGGCATGATGACCAGCAGGGCACAGCATTGGTGATCCTTGCGGGGCTGATAAATGCCTTAAAGGTAGTGGGTAAGAGATTGAACAAGGTAGCGATATCGCTGATAGGCGCGGGTGCAGCGAACATAAACGTTGCGAAATACCTGTGCATTGCCGGGGCGAAATACGAGAATATAGTGATGGTGGATAGCAAGGGGATATTGAATCGGGATAGGATAGACGTGAAAGGAGATAGACCCAAGTGGGAGATGTGCGGGAAGACGAACAAGGAGAGTAAAAGCGGCGGAATAAAAGAGGCAATGCGTGATACAGACGTTTGCATTGCGCTTTCAACGCCGGGTCCTAATATCATAAGAAAGGAGTGGGTAGCGGATATGGCGGACGATGCAATTGTGTTCGCGTGCGCAAACCCAGTGCCAGAGATATGGCCAGAGGAAGTGAAAGAAGGAGGCGCCAGAATAGTGGCTACTGGAAGGTCAGACTTTGAGAATCAGACAAACAATTCGTTAGGCTTTCCTGCGGTTTTTCGGGGTGTTTTGGATGTCTGTGCTACGAGTATAACAGATGAGATGTGTATTGAAGCTGCGAATGCAATAGCGAAGTATGCCGAAGAGAGGGGCATAAGCGAGGGATATATAATCCCGAGTATGGAAGAGAAGGAGATGTATGTGCGTGAAGCGGTTGCAGTAGGGAGGAAGGCAATGGAGCAAGGAGTGGCAGGAAGAAGTATAAGTAAGGATGAGTTGGAAGAAGAAGTACGGACGAAGATATACAAAAAAGTTAAAAAGTTTTTATAGGTGATGGATATTATGTATAGTATAGCATAGTGATGACTTCGATTGAGGGGATACTCAAAGGATGAGAAGTTGGATTTCGCTATGCTGTGAAGGTAAAATAAAGATAAATGGGGACACGAGTAAAGGTAATAGTTCGTGTCCGACAAGGAAAACCTAACCCAATAATCCAGCAAATCTGATTGGTTTCTGGATTTTATTTATACGGTGTGTGTGGTAGTAAGTGAACCGCCATTTTTATAATACTGGTTGATCCTGCCAGAGGCTACTGCCATCAGAGTTCGATTAAGCCATGTTAGTTGAGGGTATCTCTTCTTCTTCGGAGGGAGAGGGAACCCGGCAGACGGCTCAGTAACACGTGGATAACTTGCCCTTGGGTCTGGGATAACCCCTGGGAAACTGGGGCTAATACCGGATAGGGCATTGGCCGCTGGAATGCGCAATGCTCGAAAACTTAGGTGCCCAAGGATAGGTCTGCGGCTGATTAGGTCGTTGTTGATGTAATGGACCAACAAGCCTACGATCGGTACGGGTTGTGAGAGCAATAGCCCGGAGATGGGTTCTGAGAAAAGAACCCAGGTCCTACGGGACGCATCAGGCGCGAAAACTTTACAATGTGCGAAAGCACGATAAGGGAACTCTGAGTGCCTCCAAAGGAGGCTGTTCAGGTGTCTAAAAAGCAACTGAAGTAAGGGCTGGGCAAGACCGGTGCCAGCCGCCGCGGTAACACCGGCAGCCCAAGTGGTAGCCACGTTTATTGGATCTAAAGCGTTCGTAGCCGGCCAGGTAAGTTCCTTGGTAAATTTAGCCGCTCAACGGTTAAGCTTTCAGGGAATACTGCTTGGCTTGGGACTGGGAGAGGTCAGAGGTACTCCAAGGGTAGGGGTGAAATCCATTAATCCTTGGGGGACCACCGGTAGCGAAGGCGTCTGACCAGACCAGCTCCGACGGTGAGGGACGAAGGCTAGGGGCGCGAACCGGATTAGATACCCGGGTAGTCCTAGCTGTAAACGATGCGGGCTAGGTGTTGGCATTACTGCGAGTGGTGCCAGTGCCGAAGGGAAGCCGTTAAGCCCGCCATCTGGGGAGTACGGTCGCAAGGCTTAAACTTAAAGGAATTGGCGGGGGAGCACCACAACGGGTGGAGCCTGCGGTTCAATTGGATTCAACGCCGGAAAACTCACCGGAGGGGACAGCGAGATGAAGGTCAGGCTGAAGACCTTACCAAATTAGCTGAGAGGTGGCGCATGGCCGTCGGCAGTTCGTGTTGTGAAACATCCTGTTAAGTCAGGCAACGGGCGAGACCCGCGCTCACAGTTGCCAGCATCTCCGCAAGGAGGATGGGCACTCTGTGAGGACCGCCACCGCTAAGGTGGAGGAAGGATCGGGCCACGGTAGGTCAGTACGCCCCGAATCTTCCGGGCTACACGCGTGCTACAATGGGTGGTACAATGGGTATCAACCCCGAAAGGGGAAGGTAATCTCCTAAAGCCATCCTCAGTTGGGATCGAGGGCTGCAACTCGCCCTCGTGAACCAGGAATCCGTAGTAATCGCCCCTCAAAATGGGGCGGTGAATATGTCCCTGCTCCTTGCACACACCGCCCGTCAAGCCAGCCGAGTGGGGTTTAGGTGAGGCCATGTTTTTTGGCATGTTCGAACCTAAGTCTCGCAAGGGGGGCTAAGTCGTAACAAGGTAGCCGTAGAGGAATCTGCGGCTGGATCACCTCCTAAATATATATTTTAAACCAATCAGAGCTGAGAGATTATTGAGTTAGGTAAAGTTTAGTTTAACGTATAGCACATATATTAGCTGGGATGTTTTCAGGGCTCGTAGATCAGTGGAAGATCGTCTCCTTTGCGAGGAGAAGGCCCTGGGTTCAAATCCCAGCGAGTCCATATTGCATTGTAAATGCACCTAACAACACTGGTTGTTGTTTAGGGAAGTACCGATGGTGGAATGGATTCTGCCAGATGAGGTAGTCATAAGCACTTTGTAGCTCTGACATCTAATGAGCTCGGTTAGGTAAATGCTGATGATTTATGCCATTTTGTGGATGACTCGGCTCAAGCGCTGATGAGGGGCGTGCCAAGTTGCGAAAAGCCTCGGGTAGGCACAAGGAGCCTTAGAACCGAGGATGCCCTAATGGGTACTCCCGACTCTTTTTGAGTCGGTCCGAAAGGACCGGGAACGCTCTGAATTGAAACATCTTAGTAGGAGCAGGAGGAGAAATCAATTGAGATGCCGTGATTAACGGCGAGTGAAAGCGGCATAGTTCAAACCGAATCCCCACTCGAAAGAGCGGGGAGATGTGGTGTTGTAAGTAAGGGTCATATAGAACCCACACTATTGAAGCCAAAGTCCTCTGGAACGAGGCACCATAGAGAGTGATAGTCTCGTAGGCGTAAAATAGCGGGTTCGACTCTGTCTTGAGTACCGTAGGTTGAAATTCCTGCGGGAATTTGGGGGTTACCAACCTCCAAAACTAAATACGTCTTGAGACCGATAGCGTAATAGTACCGTGAGGGAAAGCTGAAAAGTACCCCAAGTAAGGAGGTGAAAAGAGCCTGAAACAAAATGGCGATGGAGTGATACGGCTTGGAAGTGATGAAGGAGCCCGAAGGAAAATCTCGTGAGGGATGTGTACGGGGGTTCTGGAACAGAGTTGTATCGTACGTTCTGGAGAACGGGCCAGGGAGTATATGTCAATGGCGAGGCTAACCCGTATAAGGGGAGCCGAAGGGTAACCAAAAAGTTCGCATCCTCTTGTAGGAGAGGAACGACGTATGAACTGCGTGGAGTCATTGGGATATGACCCGAAGCCGGGTGATCTAAGCGTGGGCAGGCTGAAGTTCCCCGAAAGGGGAATGGAGGGCCGAACCGGTGATGACTTGCAAATCTCTCGGATGACCTGCGTTTAGTGGTAAAAGGCCAATCGAACCCGGCAATAGCTGGTTCCCCTCGAAACATACCGTAGTATGACCCGATTGGAGATGGATAGCGTTGTAGAGCCACCGATTGGAGGATCCGGAATCGAAAGATCTCGCCCTCCTGTCAAACTCCGAAGGCGCTATCGTCGTAGAAGATTGGAGTCCGGGCTGGGGGGTAAGCTCCCAGTCCGTGAGGGAATGAACCCAGACTGAGGTTAAGGTCCCCTAGTGTTGGCTAAGTGTTAATACTAAAGATAGTCGCAAACCCAAAACAGCTGGAAGGTTAGCTTAGAAGCAGCTATCCTCTAAGGAGTGCGTAACAGCTCACCAGTCGAGGTTTACGGCATCGAAAATGGACGGGGCTCAAGCCAACCACCGATACCTCAGGGCACCGAAAGGTGATCCAGTAGAGGGGCGTTCTGTCTGGGTGGAAGTATCCCCGTGAGGGGGTGTGGACCGGGCAGAAACGAGAATCCTGGCGATAGTAACAGCATAATCGGGTGAGAATCCCGATCGCCGAAGGGGCTAGGTTTCCTTGGCAATGTTCGTCAGCCAAGGGTTAGCCGGTCCTAAGATGTGTCCCAATTGGAGCACGTCAAAAGGGAAGCAGGTTAATATTCCTGCGCCATCCAGTCTATGTGCTTAGAGCACACCTGACGCTTCCGGGTAGATTGAGCGGTGCCGTCGCGCCGTCTAAGCACTGAATCCTATGGAGAGCTGTAATGGCGAGAAGTAGGGGAATGTGTGATAGCGAAAGTCAGTTGAGCCCAGGAGCCCGTGAAAAGGGCGATTGGATGTCCGTACCGAGAACCGACACAGGTGCCCCTAGCTGAGTAGGCTAAGGCGTGTCGGGTAAATCCAGCTAAGGGAATTCGGCAAATTAGCCCCGTAACTTCGGGAGAAGGGGTGCCTGCCCTGGAAGGGGCAGGTCGCAGTGACAAGGGAAGGCCAACTGTCTAATAACAACACAGGTGACCGCAAGTCCGTAAGGATTAGTACGGTCACTGACTCCTGCCCAGTGTAGGTATCTGAAAGCCCTTTACAAGGGGACGAAGGACCTATAAACGGCGGGGGTAACTCTGACCCTCTTAAGGTAGCGTAGTACCTAGCCGCTTAATTGGCGGCTTGCACGAAAGAAGGAATGAGCCTTCTACTGTCCCTAGCTGGAATCCGGTGAACTCATCATCCCGGTGAAAAGACCGGGGACCCCCAGGGGGAAGCGAAGACCCCGTGGAGCTTTACAGCAGCCTGCCGTTGAGTCACGACTTCGGATATATAGTGTAGGTAGGAGGCGTAGAAATGTTTTCGCTAGGAAACATGGAGCCGACAATGGAACACTACCTTTTCGAAGTTGTGTCTCTAACTCATACGAGGACACCGGTTGGTGGGCTGTTTAGGTGGGGCGCCATGCCCTTGAAAAAATATCGAGGGCGCCCAAAGGTTGACTCAGGTGGGTCAGAAATCCACCGTAGAGTGCAAGAGTAAAAGTCAGCTTGATGTGACTTCGCATAATAGGATGTCACAAGACGAAAGTCGGGTCTAACGAACCTTTAAGGCACATTGGTAAGGCCTAAAGACGTCAGAAAAGCTACCCCGGGGATAACGGAGTTGTCTCCAGCGAGAGTCCATATCGACCTGGAGGATTGCTACTTCGATGTCGGCTCTCTCCATCCTGGCTGTGCAGCAGCAGCCAAGGGTAAGACTGTTCGTCTATTAAAGGAGATCATGAGCTGGGTTTAGACCGTCGTGAGACAGGTCGGTTGCTATCTATTGGGGGTGTTGAGGTCTGAGGGGAAGCTGCTTTTAGTACGAGAGGAACAGAGTAGCGGCGCCTCTGGTGTACCGGTTGTCCGACAGGGCATTGCCGGGCAGCTACGCGCTAACGGATAAGAGCTGAAAGCATCTAAGCTCGAAGCCTACCCCAAAAAGAGACCTTTTTAGGACACCGTTAGAAGAACGGTTTGATAGAGTCGGGGTGTAAGAATCGAGGTGAAAACCGAGATTTTCAGCCCGCGGCTACTAACGTCCGCACCAGTTTAAAAAACTTTTCCGGGCTCAGATGAAATCAGAGCTGCAAAGTGCTAATTTTTTACCTTTTTAAAAAAAATGTTTACCGCTGAGCACGCGGGAGACATAGAGCGTTATTGCTCTCCGTGAACTTGATGGTTAATAAATACATAACCTCTTTTACTAAGAGTAAAGTTTTAATTCTAAAAACACGAATTGGTTCTTTGACTTAGTGCCAAGGTGGCGGAGAGGCACACGCGGCTGACTGCAGATCAGCTATACCCCGGTTCAAATCCGGGCCTTGGCTTTGGAATGTTTAGTTCGCGTGGAAGCGTTAGAATGGCTAATATGTGCTTTAGCCTACTGTTTATATAGGTTCCCTTTATATTATAGGTACGATGCAAGAAGTAAAAACGGTAAAAATCCTGGATACGACATTACGAGATGGCGAGCAGACTCCGGGAGTATCGCTAACACCGGAACAGAAGCTGCAAATTGCAAAACAACTGGATACCATCGGGGTTGACATTATAGAAGCAGGAACCGCAGTCATATCAGAAGGCGAGCAGAGAGCAATAAAGGGTATAGCGAACGAAGGGTTAAAAGCCGAAATCAGCTCGTTTGCGCGGCTGTTGAAGGGTGACATAGACGCTGCGATTAAATGCGATGTTGGCACGGTTAATTTAGTCGCTCCCGTTTCTGACAGCCACATAAAGAAGAAATTGAAGATAGACCGAGAAACGCTGAGGAGCATGACAATTGAGATGGCAGAATATGTGAAGAGTCATGGCTTAAAAGTGGAAATCAGCGCGGAAGACGCATCCAGGGCAGATATGGATTTTTTAAAATTATTCTTTGCCGATTTAGCTCAGGTTGTAGACCGATTAAGCTTCTGCGACACCGTTGGCGTGCTGTATCCGGAACGCACAAAGGAGATGTTTCAGGCCCTTTGCAATTTCGGCACGCCTGTTGCCGTACACTGCCATAATGACTTCGGGTTGGCAACTGCGAATTCCATAGCTGCAGTGATGGCAGGTGCGCGGGTGGTACACGTAACGGTGAATGGATTGGGCGAACGAGCGGGTAACGCACCCTTGGAAGAGGTGGTAATCGCTTTGGAGCTACTTTACGGCGTAAAGACAAACATTGTGAAGAAGAAGATGTATGAAACTTCTCGATTGGTTAGAAATTTAACAAAGATGCCGATGGCACCGAATAAGCCACTTGTGGGTGATAACGTATTCACGCATGAATCCGGAATGCACGTTCATGGTACACTGGCAGGTACAAGCTTATACGAGCCAATTGACCCGGAGATATTAGGAAGGAAGAGGCGATTCGCACTGGGGAAGCATACAGGAAAGGCATCGGTGAAGATAGCGTTAGAAGAGCTGGGCATGTCCGCAGATGAGGTACAAACGAAGAAAATACTGGCAATGGTGAAGGAACTTGGCGACCGTGGTAAATTAGTTACCGATGCCGATTTTCAAGCAATAGTAGAGGACGTATTGCGTATAGAGCGCGAGGAGAAGATAAAACTGGTTGACTTGTCGGTGGTATCGGGGAAGAACGTGTATCCAACGGCGTCACTGCGATTGGAGATAGATGGCGCAGAGGTTGTAGAAGCGGGCGTCGGTGTCGGCCCCGTGGATGCCGCGATAAATGCACTGCGGAAGGCGATGTCGGGTATGGAGATGGACGATTTACGGCTTGAGGAGTACCACGTGGATGCCATCACCGGCGGAACGGATGCGCTGGTGAACGTTGTGGTAAAGATAAGCAGGGGTGACAAGACGATAACCGCGAGTGGCGTGCATGAAGATATAGTGACTGCATCGGTGTATGCGCTACTAAACGGTGTGAATCGGTTGTATGCGTGATTCTTGTGACCGCAAGATCATAGAGATTCATTTTGTAAAGCCTCGCAAAAATGTTTGTGCTAATCTCGTTGTTTTTTAGCACCATAGAACCCTTTCCGCCGCTTTCTTTACCGCGTCTCTATATTTACCGGGTGTGTAAACGCCCAATTTACTATTTTCCAGGAATACTCGACTGAGGATAGATACGAGTTCTGAAACTTCCCTCAGGCTTTTCGTGCTTTGCTCACCACGAATAATCACTCTCGCCTCACTTTCTTTTAGCACATCTTCTTTGTCGTCCTGGAAGTCTATTATGACATATTTTTCATCCACGCCCGCCTTTCTGCTTATTTCACGCTCTAATTCGCGAACGCGTTTTCCTGTACTTAAGCCCTCCACTATGCGTCCCTCTAAATTAATTACACCGGTATACACCGCGCGTTTGAACAATCTACGCTCGTTTATGCGCTCCATCATATCTCTCGGATAGCCGTCTGCAGTTCTCAGCGTAACATCCATCTCAGAATCATCCATTTTGCGTAATGCCAGTTCGTATTGCGAAGAGGAAGGTTCCGAGTTGATGTAATGCTCAACTGCACGCGCAAACATTAGCCGTGCTATTCTGCTCGTGTGGTGTCTATAAACCGTAGGATACATGAGGAATCGCGAAAAGAGTAGATATTCCGCGGGTAATATCCCTTTCTCTGTTATTACAAGGCTTCCTTCAAAGAAATCCAGACCTTGGATAAGTCGCATATTGTCAAGCACTCCGTACGCCACTCCAGTGTAGTAGGAATCTCGGACTAAATAATCCATCTTGTCCACATCTATCTCGCCATTTAAGATTTTTGTGAAATCACGACCCGTACTTTTACCTGTACCGTTTATGTAGCCTAATATCTTATGCTTATCCAGACGATAAGTTTCCAGGATTTCTGCGATATGTGACGACCTTTCTTCAACATCGCTCTTTTCTGGCTCGACTCTGTGCATGAATAATATGTCTTCAATATCTTCGTGGGTTTTCCCCGTGAACTTTTGGTTTATCGGTTCCGTCACATGCGAATAAGGACCATGCCCGATGTCGTGGATAAGCGAAGCGACCCGAAGTTCTACCTCTTCTTCTTTCGCTACTCCCAGCTTGTCTAACAGGACATTCATCAGGTGATAAGTGCCGAGAGAATGCTCAAACCGCGTGTGGTTCGCGCCGGGGTAAACTAAATAAGAGAACCCAAGCTGTCTTATGCGCCGCAGTCGTTGCATCTCTACGGTGTCTAATATAGCAATTGCGAGGTCGTTTATTTCTATGTATCCGTGTATGGGATCTCTTATTACCTTGTGCATCTAACTTTCTTTTTAAAAAGAAAGTTTAATCAAAGAAAAACATTTTTGGCTTTCGTGTTTTATTTTACCACAGATTTAGGAATATTGAGGTTATCTCTCATCCAGATAGATCCTTTCTAAGAAAAGGTCACAGCAATGATTAAATATAATATCTAAAATCTTTCAGAATCTCTTCAGGCACTATACCCGATTTGAGTATGTCATTAACTTTTCTCGCATATTTTATCGTTATTGGTTCTTTATTCATTAAAATTGTGGTATTCCAATTCATTTTGGTCAGCCCATAGATTTGTTCTGCTAATGTTTTTAAGTCAGTATTTCCCTTATTTTTATTTATTTCAATTGGTGAAGCCGTTGCAGGACCAGGATATGTTCCAAACTCTTCTACATATCCAGTTGTATAAAGAACACCTTTTTCCTGATTTATTTTCCAAAAAGTTCCTCTATTTGGTGGGTACCCACCATTTGGGATAAGCTTTAGTGATGTGTTTAATTGTATATGAACCAGATCCATAGGTGTTCGGTTAAGTACGACACAAGATAAATAATGACCCATGAACTAATAT